>PNLY01000028.1 GCA_013823325.1 Methylobacterium sp. | reverse complement strand
CCACGCGTCGCACGCCTGGTGCGCAGCGTGGTGCTGTCCCTGCGCGAGCAGCCTTATGTCGAGGCGGCGATCTCGAACGGCGCCCGCGTGCCGCGCATCATCATCAAGCACATCCTGCCCAACACGATCGCGCCGATGACGGTGCAGGCGACCTATATCTGCGCCAGCGCGATGATCATCGAGGCGATCCTGTCCTTCATCGGAGCCGGCGTACCGCCGGCTACGCCGTCCTGGGGCAACATCATGGCCGAGGGCAGGGCGCTCTGGCAGGTCAGGCCGCATATCGTCTTCTTCCCGGCGCTGTTCCTGTCGATCACCGTGCTCGCCGTGAACCTGCTCGGCGACGGCCTGCGCGACTCGCTCGATCCGCGGCTGGCCAAGAGCATCTGAGGTCTCGGGGATGCTCCCTCCAGCCCTCATCCTGAGGAGGCCGCGTTTGCGGCCGTCTCGAAGGATGCTCCAGCTGGTTCTTGAGCCTCCCAGAGCATCCTTCGAGACGCCATTCCCAACGGAATGGCTCCTCAGGATGAGGGCTCACAGCGTATATTTGACGGCCCTGTCCTTGTGGGCAGGGGCAGGTCGCCTTGCGCAGAGAGCCCTCGATCGAGCTGACGGCCGGACGCTAAGCCCGCAGGTCGACGACGACGTCGCCGGACACCGCATCGGTGACGCCGAGCCCGCCGCCGAGATCCTCGAGCGTGTCGCGGAAGCTGTTCAGCGTCGCGATCATCTGGTCGCGGGCGCCCTTCAAGGCAGCGAGGTCTTCCCATTCGCCGATCAGGCAATAGGCGCGTTCACCGGTCTTGATGATATGGCCGCGCGCAAGGCCCGGCCAGTTGGCCTTGCCCTGGCGGTGGGCATCGAGGAATTCCGCCTCGCGCCCGGGCTTGATGCGGAAGCGGACGACATTGAACGTGGCCATGACTTTGATCCGCAGCTCGATGCTGCCCCGGCAGCCGCGGCCGGCGCGTCCGGACCGAGCCCAGAGGGAACGCCCGACGCTATTGCCGTAACGGAAACTGCGCAATGGCGCACAGGGATAGCAGCATCCACCTCCAGCGGAATCGTCAAGCAACGAGCAAGCGCAGCAGGAGCCTTCCGATGACCCGTATCCTGACCGTCGGCGCAGCCCAACTCGGTCCTATCCAGCGCGAGGAGAGCCGCGGCTCCGCCGTCGCCCGCATGATCGAGCTGATGCGCCAGGCGAAGTCGAATGGCTGCGACCTCGTCGTTTATCCCGAGGCGGCCCTGACCGCCTTCTTCCCGCATTGGTGGATGGACGACGAGGCCGAGATCGATTCCTATTTCGAGAGCGCCATGCCCTCGAACGAGACGGCGCCGCTCTTCGCTGAAGCCGAGCGGCTCGGCATCGGCTTTCATCTCGGCTATCCCGAGCTTGCCTTCGAGGATGGCCGAAAGCGCCGCTTCAATAGCGCGATCATCGTCGACAAATCAGGCAAGATCGTCGGCAAGTACCGCAAGATCCACCTGCCGGGTCATCCCGAGCACCGGCCGGACGCCGTCTTTCAGAATCTCGAGAAGCGCTATTTCGAGACCGGCAATCTCGGCTGGCCGGTCTGGGAGACCATGGGCGGGCGGCTTGGCATGATGATCTGCAACGACCGACGCTGGCCCGAGAGCTATCGCGTCATGGGCCTCCAGGGCGTCGAGATGATCGTGCTCGGTTACAACACGCCCAAGCACAATCCGCCGGCTCCGGCCCATGATCGCCTCGGCAATTTCCACAACCAGCTCGTCATGCAGGCTGGCGCCTACCAGAACGCGACCTGGGTAGTCGGCGTCGCCAAGGCCGGCTTGGAGGCCGGCGTCGACCAGATCGGCGGCTCCTGCATCATCGCGCCGACCGGCGAGGTGGTGGCGCAGGCCGTGACCGAAGGCGACGAACTCGTCGTCGCCCGCTGCGATCTCGACCTCGGCAACAGCTACAAGAACTCGACCTTCAACTTCGCAAGGCACCGCGAGCCGCAATGCTACGGCATGATCGTCGAGCGCAAGGGCGCGGTGATCGCGTGAGCGCTGCCGGCGCATGCGCCGCATTCCCGGCGCGCGGCCGAGAACCGTCTCTGACCCGGCCAAGGGCTCCCCGATGCCGCATCCGCTCGTCGAGCCTATGGATGCGGCGCCTCGACAGGAGTGCTGACATGACCGCCGAACCCGTGAACAAGAAATTCTTCGTTTCGGACGATCCCGCCGACCAGGCCGACATCACCTATCATAATATGGCCGCACGCGGCCTCGCGAGTGGGTCTCAGAACGGCGGCATGTCGCATGTCCAGCGTATCCATCTCAATGTCGGACAGCACTATTTCCGCTTCTGCGATTCGCAGCGTTTCGCCAAAGGCTGGAAAGATGCCGCCTCCGGCTGCTGGTGGGCGGATTACGAGGTGTTCGTGAAGGTGAAGCAGGCGGCGCAGCGCCATGGCACGATCCAACGCTACGCCAAGAGTATCCGCTCGTCGCGGCTCGCCTATGCCGCCAAGCTCTATTTCGCCATTCCCTATGAATGGGGCGATTGCGGTTCGCTGGTGATCGCCCGGCTCAACGTCCGGCTCGACGCCTATAGGGGGCGCGGGCTTCCCGCCTATTACAATCGTGATCCGCATAAGGCCGACAAGCGGGATCGCAAGACCGACTACGTTCCCATCCAGGATCCGACCATCTCGCAGCTCTACATTCCGGGCCTGCGAGGTCGTCTCAAGACCGTCTTTACCGTCATCCAGAAGGGCGATACGGCCAGTTTCGCCTGAATGCGAAGCGTCCATCCGCCTGGTTTCCCCAAGGAGCTGCCATGTCTCACGATCTTATCCTGAAGGGCGGACGGGTCATCGACCCGTCGCAGAAGCATGACGGCGTCACCGACGTCGCCTTCACCGACGGGAAGGTCTCGGGCTTTGGCAAGGACCTGAAGGGGGCCAAGGAGGTGCGCGACGTCTCCGGCTACATCGTCACGCCGGGCCTGATCGACCTGCACACCCATGTCTATTGGGGCGGCACCTCGCTCGGCATCGACGCCGACGAGTTCTGCCGCGCCTCGGGCGTCACCACCTCGGTCGATACCGGCTCGGCCGGCCCCGGCAACTGGCCGGGCTTCCGCAAGCACGTCATCGAGAAGAGCCAAGCCCGCATCCTCGCCTATCTCCACGTCTCGCATGCCGGCATCTACGGCTTCGACCACCGCGTCATGGTCGGGGAGAGCGGCGATCTGCGCTTGATGAATCCGATCGACTGCGTCGAGGTCGCCGACAAGAACCGCGACCTGATCGTCGGCATCAAGGTCCGCGTCGGCCTGCATGCTTCGGGCACCTCTGGCACTGTGCCGCTCAACATCGCGCTGCAGGTCGCCAACGAGGTCGGCATGCCGCTGATGTGCCATATCGACCATCCGCCGCCGTCCTATGAGGAAGTGATCGGCATGCTGCGCCCCGGCGACGTGCTGACCCACGCCTTCCGCCCGTTCCCGAATGCGCCCGCGACCGCGCAGGGCACGGTGAAGCCCGAGGTGCTCGCGGCCCGCAAGCGCGGCGTCATCTTCGACATCGGCCACGGCAAGGGTTCGTTCTCGTTCAAGACGACGCGCGCCATGCTCGCCAACGGCTTCGAGCCGGACGTGATCTCCTCCGACGTGCACAAGCTCTGCATCGACGGCCCGGCCTATGACCAGGTCACGACCATGTCGAAGTTCCTGTGCATGGGCATGAGCCTGAACAATGTGATCGCCGCCTCGACCGTGAATGCGGCGATGGCGCTGAAGCGCCCGGAATACGGCTCGCTCAAGGTCGGCTCGCTCGGCGACGCGACTGTGCTCACCGTCAAGGAAGGCAAGTTCGACTATGTCGACGTGGTCGGCGAGCACCTGATCGGCGATCGCAAGATCGTCTCCGAGGGCGTGGTGCTGAAGGGCGCCTGGTGGCACCCCAAGCGCAGCAACAAGTTCAGGAAGGTTGAGGCTGCCTAGGCGTTTTGTAAGCCGCTCACCCCAGACGCGAGTCGTTCCGGACAAGCCGCGAAGCGGCGCTGATCCGAGACCCACGACTGAGCCTTTCCGACAAAGGCTCAGGCATGGGTCCCGGGTCTCCCTGCGGTCGCCCGGGACGACGCGTTTGGGAAGCTAAGTGATCATGTCCGAGAAGAGCTCACTCTCCTGGCGCGCCATGGCCGCCGCCGACCTGCCGGCGGTGATGACCGTCGCGGCCAAGGTGCACCCGGACTACCCGGAAGGCGAAACCATCTTCGCCGAGCGGCTCGCGCTGCATCCGGCCGGCTGCCTCGTGCTGGCGGGCGGGGAGGGGCTCGGCGGCTATGTGCTGAGCCATCCTTGGCGGCTTGGCCAGATGCCGGCGCTCGATAGCCTGCTCGGCGCGTTGCCTGATGATGCCGATGCCTACTACATCCACGACCTTGCTCTGCTGCCGGGCGCTCGCGGCGGTGGCGCCGCCTCGGCCTGTGTCGATCGGCTGGCAGCGCATGCCCGCGCATCGGGCTTTGTCCGAATGGCGCTGGTCGCGGTCGGCAACTCGGCCGGCTTCTGGCGTCGCCAGGGCTTTCGCGAGGCGCATGACGAAGCCCTTGCCCGCAAGCTTGCGAGCTATGACGATGCGGCCCGCTATCTGGTCCGCGATTTGAAAGACGATGGGAGAAACGCATGAGTGCCGATGACAAGCTCAAGGAGCTGGGCCTGACCTTGCCGGAAGTGCCGACCCCGGTCGCGACCTATGTCAGCTTCAAGCGCGTCGGCGACTTCATCTATCTCTCCGGCCAGGGCCCGAAGCGCGCCGACGGCACCTATCCGACCGGCAAGGTCGGCGCCGACGTCTCGATCGAGGAGGCCTATGAGCACGCCAAGCAGACCGGACTCGGCCTGCTCGCGGCGATGAAGAAGGCGGCCGGTTCGCTCGACAGGATCGAGGTCGTGAAGCTCCTCGGCATGGTCAATGCCGCCCCCGACTTCTCGCAGCATCCCAAGGTCATCAATGGCTGCTCTGACCTGTTCGTCGCCGTGCTCGGCGACAACGGCCGCCATGCCCGCTCGGCCGTCGGCATGGGCTCGCTGCCCAACAACATGACCGTCGAGATCGAAGTGATCGTGCGGGTGCTGCCGTGACGACAGCGCTCGCAGAAGAGATCGCTCGCCTCTACGGCACGCCGGCCGTCGTCATCGACCTCGACAAGGTCGAGGCCAATATCGCCCGTCTCCAGGCCGCCTGCGACGCTGCCGGCGTCGCCAACCGCCCGCATATCAAGACGCATAAGTCGCCTGAGCTGGCACGGCTCCAGGTCGCGGCCGGGGCGCGCGGCATCACCTGCCAGAAGCTCGGCGAGGCCGAGGTCATGGCCGATGGCGGCATCGACGATATCCTGATCAGCTACAACATTCTGGGCGAGGAGAAGCTCGGACGTCTCGGCGCCCTGCAGCGCCGCGTCCGCATGATCGTCGCGGCCGACAATCCCGTGACGATCGCCGGCCTGCCCAAGGCGGCCGAGATCGCCGGGCGCAATCTCGAGGTCGTGGTCGAGTGCGATACCGGCCGCAAGCGCGCCGGCGTCGAGACGCCGGGCGAGGCGGTCGATCTCGCCAAGCAGATCGCTGCCTCCAAGGGCCTGACCTTCGCCGGCTTCCTGATGTACCCGCCCGAGACCGGCTGGCCGGCGACGCAGGACTTCCTCGACACCGCCAATGCCGGCCTGCGCGAGGCGGGGCTGGAGGCCGGCATCGTCTCGACCGGCGGCTCGCCCAACATCCCGAACATCGGCAAGCTCAAGGGCTCGACCGAGCATCGCTCCGGCACCTCGATCTTCAACGACCGCATGCAGATCGCGGCCGGGGTGGCGAGCCTGGAGGACTGTGCGCTGACCGTCTACGCGACCGTCGTCAGCCGGGCGGGGCCAGAGCGCGGCATCCTCGATTCCGGTTCGAAGACGCTGACCAGCGACAAGGGCAATCTCGAGGGGCACGGCTACATCCTCGAATACCCGCTGGCCAGGATCGCCCAATTCGCCGAGGAGCACGGCTTCCTCGATCTGTCTGGGAGCAATGAGCGGCCGGGTGTCGGCGAGGTCGTGCGCGTGGTGCCGAACCATGTCTGCGTCGTCGTCAACATGGTCGATCGGCTGGTGACGGTGCGCGGCGACAAGCTGATCGGCGAACTGCCGGTGGCGGCGAGGGGTAAGCTGACCTGATCGGCCTTTGTTCAGGTACCAATCGTCATGCTCGCCCTTGTGGCGAGCATCCACGTCTTGAACACCGCGTTTGCCGCAGTAAGCTGTGGATGGTCGGGACAAGCCCGACCATGACGGGGTAGGGCGCTATTATCCCTTCCCACGCTCCTCCAGGAACGCCACGAGGTCCCGCCGGACCAGCTCGATATGGTCGACGAGGAGGCGGCTGGCCTCTTTCATCGCTCCGGCGCGGCTGAGCCGGATCAATTCGTTATGCTCGGTCCGCGCCCGCTCGATCGAGGAATTGCGCTGCAATTGTAGCCGCGTATAGCGGTCGCTGGTCTGCAGCAGCCCCGCGACGATCGCGAGCGTGCGCGGCTGCGTCGCGCGGGCATAGAGCGCCATGTGGAAATCGGCGTTGAGCAGCCCCCAGCGGCTGATGTCGCGCGCCGTCATCGCCTCCTCGAAGGCGGCTTCCATTCCGGCTACCGCGGCGAAGTCTTCAGCCGTCAGCGCCGGCACCGAGCTCGCCAACAGCCGCGGTTCGAGCAGCTTCCTCAGCTCGAAGACGTCGTTGATCTCGTCCAGGGACAGGCCTGAAACGATCGCGCCCTTGTGCGGCACGATCCTGACGAAGCCCTCCGCCTCCAGCTGGAACAGCGCCTCGCGCACCGGGATGCGGCTGACCTCATAGGCCTGCGCCAGCGCGTCCTGCCGCAATTGCGAGCCGGCGGGGTAGCTGCCGTCGAGGATCTCCTGGCGCAGACGATCGACGATCGCAGAGGCAAGGGTGCGGTGCTTCAGGGGAGGGGACATCGGTTGCACCGTAGTGGATTGCCGCATCAAAAACCATTGACACGTAGATTTTATACAATCTACAACGCAGCAAGGGGAAGGCAAGTATGAACAACAAAGTCGCCGCGGCGCGAAGCCGCTCCATGGCCGTGCCGGAGGCGATCGTCGCTGCGTCCGGATGCCTGCTCCGGATCGAGCACCGCGCCATCCAGGCGCTGATGTTCCTGCTCTCGGTGCTGATCCTGCTCAACGTCGTCACGCGCTACACTGGCTATCCGATCTACTGGATCGACGAATCCGCAGTTTACAGCGTCGTCTGGCTCACCTTCATCGGCGCCTCGGCGATGACCCGCATGCGGCTCGACTTCGCGGTGACCATGCTGACAGAGCGCTTCTCGGAGCGCGGTGCTGCGATCTTCCGGGCGATCGCGACGCTCGGCGTCATTCTGTTCGGCATCGCGCTTGGGGTGATGTGCTGGCTCTGGCTCGATCCGGTCGGCATCGCGCAGGCGGGTTTCGACGCCAGGGAATATGCCGCCGGGTCCTTCAACTTCATCTACACCGAGCGAACCCAGACGCTGAACTGGCCGACCTGGGTGATCTACCTGATCATGCCGCTCTTCGCGCTGTCGATGACGCTGCATGCCCTGGCGAACCTGTTCGAGGATCTCGGCCTCGTCGCCAAGCAGGAGCTGCCGGGCTTCGCCGCCAATGCCGACGGGGTGGTGAACTGATGGCACTCACGGTTGGAGCCTTCTTCGGCATCATGCTGGCCGGCGTGCCGATCGCGCTGTGCCTGTGCTTGGGCGCGCTGATCTACATGGCGGCGACCGGCAACATGCAGCTCCTGCCGAACTACCCGCTGCAGATGTTCGGCGGCGTCGACAGCTACGGGCTGATCGCCATCCCGCTCTTCATCCTGATCGGCGAGATCATGAATGGCGGCGGCATCACCCGCCGCATAGTCGACCTCGCCATGGCCTTCGTCGGCTCGCTCAAGGGCGGGCTGGCCTATGTCAACATCCTCGCCAACATGTTCGTCGCCTCGATCCTCGGCTCGGCCACGGCACAGGTCGCGATCATGGCGCAGGTCATGGTCCCCGAAATGGAGCGCAAGGGCTACGACAAGGACTTCGCCGCCGGCCTCACCGCCTATGGCGGCATGCTCGGCCCGATCATCCCGCCCTCGGTGATGTTCGTCGTCTATGCCGTTCTGGCCCAGGTCTCGGTCAGCGACATGCTGATGTCCGGCATCGTGCCGGGCGTGCTCCTGACCGTCCTGTTCTTCCTGATCATCGCCGGCATGGGCTTCGTCTACAACTATCCGGCCGGCGACGAGCTGACCCTGCGCGAGCGCGCCAGGATCGTGCTCAGCTCGGCCCCGACCCTGCTGATCCCGATCGTCATCGTCGGCTCGATCCTCGGCGGCTTCGCCAATGCGACGGAGGCTGCTGCCGTCGGCTCGGTCGCGGCGCTGCTGATCGGCCGCTACTGGACGAAGCAGCTCAGCTTCGGGCAGCTGCCGCAGATGATGCTGCGCGCCGGCGTCTATTCGGCGATCGTGCTCTTCCTCGTCGCCGCCGCCGCCGTGTTCTCCTGGGTGCTGGTCTACGGCAAGGTCCCGCAGAGCGTCGCCGCCTCGATCCAGGCGATCGCCAAGGATCCGGTGACCTTCATGCTGCTGGTGAACGTCATCCTGCTGGTGATCGGCACGGTGATCGACGGCATCCCCGGCCTGATCATGACGGTGCCGATCCTGCTGCCGATCGCGACCGAGGTCTATGCGATCGATCCCCGCCATTTCGGCGTCGTCGTGGTGATCAATCTCGTGCTCGGCCTGCTCTCGCCGCCGGTCGGCCTGTGCTTCTTCGTCGCCGCGGCGGTGACGGGAGCCAAACCCGGCAAGATGTTCCTGGTGACGCTGCCCTTCTTCATCATCTCCTGCGTCCTCCTGGTCCTGCTCTCGATCTACCCATGGCTCTCGCTGGCCCTGGTGAAGTGAACCCGCCTGCCAACCAATAAGGGGAGTACCGTCATGACCATCTCGCGCCGCCACCTCATCGCCGCCGCTGCGACTCTGCCGATCGCCAAGCCGGCGCTCCTGCTCGCTCAGAGCAAGGATCTGCGCCTCGGCATCCTGACCCCGAATGGTCACCCCTGGAACGTCGCGGCCGTCAAGGTCGGCGAGCGCCTGAAGGCCGAGACCAATGGCCGGCTGAACCTGACGGTCTTCCATTCCGGCCAGCTCGGCAACGAGGCGGCGATGCTGCAGCAGATGCAGTCCGGCGCGCTCGACATGGGCTGGATCATGGCCGCCGAGCTCGGCTCGCGCGTCCCGGCGATCGGTGCGATCACCGCGCCCTATATCGTCGACTCCACCGCCAAGATCGCCAAGCTGGTGCGTGATCCCGTCGCGATGAAGCTGTTCGACGTCCTGCCGCGCGAGACCGGCTGCGTCGGCATGGCCTGGGGCATCACCGGCATGCGTGCCGTCTTCGCCGCCAAGGAGATCGACGGCATCGCCGGCATCAAGGGCATGAAGCTGCGCATCAACCCGACGCCGGTCTACCGCGACTTCTACCAGCTGCTCGGCGCCGCCCCGACCCCGATCCCGACGCCGCAGGTCTTCGACGCCATGACCAACGGCCAGGTCGACGGGCTCGAGGCCGATCTGGAGTTCTCCTGGAACCAGCGCTTCGACAAGGTCTCCAAGACCATCCTGCAGATGAACGCGATCTTCATGCCGGTGATCGCGCTCGCCTCGGGCCGCGTCTGGCAGGGCATGCCGGCCGCCGACCGCGAGCTGATCCAAAAGACGGTCCGCGCCGCGCTCGATGAGCAGATCGACGCGCTCGCGGTCAACGAGCCCAAGCTGGTCGAGCAGTTCAAGGCGGCCGGCGCCAACTTCAAGCTCGCCAATCCGAAGGATGCGGAGGCCGTCGTCGCGGAGTTCGACAAGATCTGGCTGCCCAAGGCGCCGGTGCTGGCCGATCTGCGCAAGGCCGGCAAGGCGATCACGGCCTGATTTTTTAGTCTACTATCCTGGCTGCGGGCGCTTCGTCCGCAGCCGCCTCCCTCCCGCCAGCGGACCCCTGTCATGACCAAGAACATCTTCAGCGGCACCATTCCCGCTTTGATGAGCCCCTGCACCGCCTCGGGCGACGTCGATTACGCCGAGCTGGTGCGTACCGGCCGCCATTTGATCGACGCCGGCATGTCGGCGGTGGTCTATTGCGGCTCAATGGGTGACTGGCCGCTGCTCACCGACGAGCAGCGCATGGAAGGCGTCGAGGCCCTGGTGAAGGGCGGCATCCCGCTCATCGTCGGCACCGGCGCGCAGAATCCCAAGCGCGCCGCCGCGCTCGCCGCCCATGCCAAGAAGGCCGGCGCGCAAGGGTTGATGGTCATCCCGCGCGTGCTCTCGCGCGGCTCCTCGCTCCAGGCCCAGCGCGCCCATTTCGAGGGAATCCTGGAAGCCGCGGTCGACCTGCCCTCGGTGATCTACAACAGCCCCTATTACGGCTACGAGACCAAGGCCGACCTGTTCTTCGCGCTGAACGCGCGCTACCCGCATCTCGTCGGCTTCAAGGAGTTCGGCGGCGGCGCGGCGCTGACCTATGCGGCCGAGCACATTACCAACCGCGATCCGAAGCTGACCCTGATGGTCGGCGTCGACACGCAGGTCACGCACGGCTTCATCCGCTGCGGTGCCGGCGGCGCGATCACCGGCATCGGCAATGCCCTGCCCAAGGAGGTGCTGCACCTCGTCGCACTCTCGCAGAAGGCCGCCGCGGGCGACCCGCAGGCCGAGCGCGACGCGCTCGAGCTCGAGCGGGCACTCTATGTGCTCTCGTCCTTCGATGAGGGCGTCGACCTCGTGCTCTATTACAAGCACCTGATGGTGCTGGAAGGCCACAAGGCCTATGAGCGCCACTTCAACGACGCCGACAGGCTCTCAGACGCGCAGCGCAACTACGTCGAGACCGAATGGCGCCGCTTCAAGAGCTGGTACGCCAAGTGGGCGGCTGAGGGCCGCGCTGCCAGGGCAGCGTAAGATCAGCCGTCTTTCCGGGGCAGGTCGTAGACCTGAGCCCGGAACCCATGAACACCGCACTTTATCGTCATGGTCGGGCTTGTCCCGACCATCCACGTCTTCGCCTCACTGATCGCGCGGGGTGTTCGAGACGTGGATGCTCGCCACAGGGGCGAGCATGACGAACTGGAACGGCGTCGTGGTCATGGGTTCCGGGTTCGCCGCTAGGCGGCGCCCCGGAATGACGGACACTACTCCGGATGTCGCGCGTTCCACGCCGCGGCATACTCGGCGCACAGCCGGTCGAGCTCCTCCCGGTCGGTGACGCCGGCCGGCCGCGCCCGTGAGGGCGAGGCCTGCTGGAACGGCACGGAGCGCTGATGCGCCACCCGCCAGATCCGGCGCAATTCGGCGAGCGGCTCGGCATGGTCGTCGACCCTGATGTCGAAGCTCGGCACCGGCTCGCTCGCCCAGATCCTGATCGCGCAGGACTGCCGGCCGCGCTTGTCGCCGCCGGCCTTCTCGCCGGCTTCGAGCGCCACCAGCAGCCGCTCGTCGAAGTCGAGACCTGAATTCTCGACATAGGCCTTCAGCGTCTCCTGGACGACCTCCGGCCCGGCCAGCATGTTGCCGGCGACCGAGACCTGCGGCCCGTTCACCGCCCCGCACCAGTCGATGCAGGCATTGCCGGTATAGGACGCTGTTCGCCCATCCCGGTCGATCAGGTGCAATTGCCGATGGGCTCGGCCTTCATCGGCCGCGGTCAGATTGGCGATGATCTCGACCGAGGACCGCCCTTCCTGGAGCAGCCTCAGACCGTCGACCCCATAGAGTGGGTTGACGAAGGCCTGGGTCGCGATCGCGCCGACCCGGCCGCAGCCATAGGGGACACGCGCGCCGACGGCGAAGGCGCAGGTCGAGACGGCGACGCCAAAGGCGCCGGTCGCGGCATCGCGCGCGACGATGGACCATGTCATAGGTTAATCCTCAGCGGCCGGCGGCGTAGGCCTGCATCAGACGCGGGGTCGCCGCGGCGCGCAAGAGGCCGTTGGCGCTCTTCTCGGCTGCGGTCAGGCGCCCAACTGTCCAGGCCGGAGCCCGCTCCAGTGCATGCCCGCGGCGGATGAGATCGGCCAGGACGGCCTCGCCGACGCTCTCCTCGACCGTGAGATGGCCCGGCCGTGCCTCGCGCGGATAGAAGGTCGAGGGGAAATGCTGGGTGTGGAACAGCGGCAGGTCGATCGCCTCCTGCAGATTGAGGCCGTGATGCACCCGGCGCAGGAACATGCCGAGCTGCCATTGCTCCTGCTGGTCGCCGCCCGGCGTGCCGAAGGCGAGCCGCGGCTCTCCGTTCTCGAAGGCGATGGTCGGTGTCAGCGTCGTCCGCGGGCGCTTGCCGGGCGCGAGCGAGGAGGGCAGGCCCTCTTCGAGGAAGAAGGCCTGGGCTCGCGAATTCAGCGGGAAGCCGAGCTCCGGGATCACCGGCGAGGATTGCAGCCAGCCACCCGAGGGCGTCGCCGCGACCATGTTGCCCCAGCGGTCGATCACGTCGATATGCACGGTGTCGCCGCGGCGCGAGGAGGCGACCATCGAGGCCAAGGTCGGTTCGCCGACAGTCGCACCGCCCGCCGCACCGTGCTGGCCGGCGATCCGGATATTGGCGAGCGCCTGCGCGACCTGGGCCTCGAAGCCGGGCACAGCGCCGGGGCGGATTTCGAGGGAGGCCTCGGTGGCGATCAGAGCGCGACGGCCGCGGGCATAGTCGTCCGACAGCAGCGTCGCCAGCGGCACCTTCACGAAATCCGGATCGCCGTAATAGGCCTCGCGATCGGCGAAGGCGAGCTTCATCGCCTCGGCGACGTGATGGATGAACTCCGGGCTCGCCGGACCCATTGCCGAGAGGTCGAAGCCTTCGAGGATCTTCAGCGTCTGCAGGAAGACCGGGCCCTGGCCCCAGGGGCCGATCTTGAAGACCTCCCAGTCATGATAGGTCACGCTCGCCGGCGCCTCGTAATGCGGCGTCCAGCCGGCCATGTCCTGCGCGGTGAGCAGGCCCTTGTGGCGGCGGCCGGTCGAATCCATCGGCGTTTCCGTGCGGCAGAAGGCGTCCATCGCCTCGGCGACGAAGCCCTTGTACCAACAGTCATGGGCGGCCTGGATCTGCTTCTGCCGGTCGCCTCCGGCGGCCTCCGCCTCGGCGAGGATGCGCTTGTAGGTCGCGGCCGCAGCCGGGTTGCGGAAGAGCTCGCGGCCCTTGGGGACATTGCCGCCGGGTAGATAGACCGCGCCGGAGCTCGGCCATTCCCGGGTGAAGAGGTCGCTCAGCCCCGCGATCGTGTCCGAGACGCGCGGCAGCATCGGGTGGCCGTTCTCGAAATAGCTGATCGCCGGCTCCAGCACCTCGCGCAGGGGCAGGCGGCCATGGTCGCGCAGCATCGTCATCCAGCCGCCGAAGGCGCCGGGGATCACGGTCGAGAGCAGGCCGTCGCCGGGGATGATGTCGATGCCGAGGTCCTTATAGGCTTTGATCGTAGCGGCCGCCGGCGCAGGGCCCTGGGCGCAGAGCACTTCGACCTTCTTGGTCTCGGCCGAATAGAACACAGCCGGCATGTCGCCGGCCGGGCCGACGAGATGCGGCTCGACCACCTGCAGCACGAAGGCGGCGGCGGCGCAGGCGTCGAAGGCGTTGCCGCCCTTTTCCAGCATTGCCATGCCGGACGCGGTCGCGAGCCAATGCGTCGAGGTGACGACGCCGAAGGTGCCGAGGATCTCGGGACGGGTGGTGAACATGGGGCTATCCACTGCTTGTTTGAAAAATCGGCTCTGGGGCGGATCGCGTTTCCTACCCTCGGCCCTCATCCTGAGGAGCGCTCCGCAGGAGCGCGTCTCGAAGGATGTTCCAGCTGCTTCCGGAGCTTTCTGGAGCATACTTCGAGACGCCGCTACGCGGCTCCTCAGGATGAGGGCTGAGAAGGGAACAAGGACTCGTAACAGCATGCGCGAGCATGATGGCTGCTGGCTCTACATTCTCCGCTGTAGTGACGGTAGTTTCTACACCGGGACGACTAGGGTCGATGTCGAGACGAGAGTCGGGCAGCACAATGCCGGTCTCTACCCGCATAGTTACACGTTTAGGCGACGGCCGGTGGCCTTGGTGTTCGCGGAACACTTCCAGAGCATCACGGACGCCATTGCGATGGAGCGACGGGTCAAGGGTTGGTCGCGCGGAAAGAAGCAAGCCGTGATCGAAGGCCACTGGGACCTTTTGCCCGAACTGGCGAGGCGCAGAACATGAACCGTTCTGGATCTCCAGCGTTTGAAGTTCCCGGGCTTTCTGGAGCATCCTTCGAGACGCCGCTGCGCGGCTCCTCAGGATGAGGGCTGAGGAAGCGGGCAGCATTCACTGCTCCTTCGGATCGAGCGCATCGCGCAGGCCGTCGCCGAGCAGGTTGAAGCCCAGGACCGCCAGGAAGATGGCGACGCCGGGAGCGACCGACATCCACGGCGCCTGTTCCATGAAATTCTTGGCGACGTTGAGCATCTGGCCCCAGGACGGCGAGGGCGGCTGCTGGCCGAGGCCAAGGAAGGAGAGGGCGGCTTCGAGCACGATCGCCTGCGCCATGAACAGGGTCGACTGGACGATGATCGGCGAGAGCGTGTTCGGCGCGACATGGCGGAACAGGATGTAGAGCTTGCCGCCGCCAATGGCGCGGGCGCCGTCGACGAACTCCTCGTTCTTGATCGCCAGCACCTGCCCGCGGACGAGACGGATCAGGATCGGTGCGAAGGAGAGCCCGATCGCGATCATCGCATTGGTCAGTGACGGGCCGAGCACGGCCGCCAGCGCTATCGCCAGGATCAGGAAGGGGCAGGCGAGCAAGGCCTCGGTGACGCGCGAGATCACCACGTCGATCCAGCCGCCATACCAGCCGGCGATCAGGCCGATCGGGACGCCGACGGCGAGCGCTATCGCAACCGAGACGATGCCGGCGAGCAGCGAGGCCTGCGCCCCGAAGATCAGCCGCGAGACCTGGTCGCGTCCGAGCTCGTCGGTGCCGAACCAGTAGAGCTCGGAGGGCGGCTTGCGGATGGCGAGGAAGTTTGACTTCAGGGGGTCGGCGAGCGGCAGCAGCGGCGCCAGCAGCGCCATCGCAACGAAGACCAGCACGATCAGGCCGCCGATCCGGGCCGAGCGGCTGCGCATCAGCTTGCGCAGCGAGCCGCGGCCCTGAAAGGTCGCGCCGGTGGCACGGACGGTCAGGGCGCCCATCAGCCGTCCCTCAGGCGCGGATTGACGAGAATGTAGAGCACATCCGCGAGCAGGTTCATCACGATGAAGCCGATCGCGGTGCAGAGCACCACGCCCTGGACGACGCCATAGTCGCGGTTGAAGACAGCGTCGACGATCAGCTTGCCGAAGCCCGGGATGGTGAAGACCTGCTCGGTCAGCACCGCGCCGGCGAGCAGTTCGCCGAACAGGATCGTCGACAGGGTGATGATCGGCACCAGCGCGTTACGCAGCGCGTGCCGGTTGATCACGGCGTCCTCGGCCAGCCCCTTGGCGCGCGCCGTCCGGACATAGTCGGACTGCAGCACTTCCAGCATGGCCGAGCGGGTATGGCGCATCAGCGAAGCCGCGAGCCCGCCGCCGAGCACGAAGGCCGGCATGATCAATCGCTCGATCGCGGCGCGCGGATCGCTGAGGATCGATTCGAAGCCCGAGGCCGGCAGCCAGCGCAATTCGACCGAGACCAGGAGGATCAGCATGATGCCGAGCCAGAAATGCGGGACCGAGAGGCCGAACAGCGCGACGGCACTCGCCGAATAATCGGCGAGCGTATCCTTGCGCCTGGCAGCGATGATGCCGGCGGGAATACCGATGCCGATCGCGACCAGCATCGAGGCGACGGCGAGCTGGAAGGTGACGCCGAGCTTCTGGATGATCAGCCCGAGCACCGGCTCGCCCGTGCGCAGCGAGCGGCCGAAATCGCCCTGGATGACCTGGCCGAGCCAGGCGAAGAACTGCACCACGATCGGATCGTCGAGCCGGTAGATCTCGCGCAGGCGCGCGATCACCTCGGGGTCGCGTTCCTCGCCGGCGATCACCAGGAACGGGTCGCCCGGCAGTGCCCTTTGCAAGGCGAAGACGAACAGCGACACCAGGAACAGCGTCGGGATCGCGATCAGGAGCCGCCGGCCGATCAGGGCGAGCATGGCTGTCTTCTCCCTCCCCCCGCTTGCGGTGGGGAGGGTTGGGGTGGGAGGCAGCCCCGCTTGGCGCGACGATTCAGGGCGGCGCTACCGCTTTCCGGCCCCCCATCCCTAACCCTTCCCCACCGCAAGCGGGGGGAAGGGAACAGATCGGTGCATCCGGCGGAATAAGTCACGCGCTCGGTCACGACCGCTTCAGCCCCGAGAGCCGGATCAGACCGTCGGGGTTGATCACGAAGCCCTGGATGTTGGCGCGCAGCGCGAAGAAGACGGTCTGGTTGTAGAGATAGACGATCGGCAATTCGTCCTGGAGGATCTTCTGCGCCGCGTCATAGCGCTTCTTGCGCTCGGCGACGTCGTAGATCGTGCGGGCCTCGTCGAGCAGCCTGTCGACCTCGGCGTTGGAATATTTGCCGTCGTTCTGGTTGCCCTTGGTCGTCACGAACGGATGGATGTTGCCGTCCGGATCGATGCGGCCGGACCAGCCGATCCGGCTCATCTGGAACTTGCCCTGCTGCTGGTCGCGCAACTGGCTGGCGAACTCGCTGGAGCGGATCTGGATGTCGATGCCGGCTTCCTGCGCCATCGCCTGGATGACCTGGCCGAGCTGGGCGTCGACCGGGTTGTTGGTGACGAAGAGCTCGACCGAAACCTTGCTCTGCCCGGCTTCCTTGAGCAGCGCCTTGGCCTTGGCGACGTCGCGCTCCGGCACGGGCAAGGCGGCGGAAACATATTGGTTGCCGGGGTTGAAGGGCTGGTTCATCGGCGCATAGAGCCCCTCGAACACCACCTGGCTCAGCACCTTGCGGTCGATCGACAGCGACAGCGCCTGCCGGACGCGCTTGTCCTTGCCCATCGGCTGATTGGCGGCGTCGGTGTGGTTGGTGTTGATGGTGATGCCCTGGTAGCCGAGGTTCGCGGTGCTCTGGACCTTGAGGCTCTTGTCGCCCTGCGCCGATTTCACATCGGTCGGGGCCAGCCGCTCCAGCATGTCGAGCTCGCCGGCGCGCAGGTTCGCGAGGCGGACCGTGGTGTCGGGAATGGCGCGGTAGACGATCCGGTCGAACTGGTATTTGTCGGCCTCCCAGTGTCCCTTGAACTTCTCCAGCACGATCCGGTCGTTCTGGACGCGTTCGACGAACTGGTAGGGGCCGGAGCAGACCGGTTTGGCCGAGATGTCGGGGCCGAGACTCTTGGGCGACAGCATCATGCCGGCGCGGTCGGTGAGCTGGGCGAGCAGTGTCGCGTCCGGACGCTTCAATTTGAGGACCAGGGTCGCCGGATCGGGCGCGCTGACGCTCTCGACCGAGGCAAGCTCGGATTTCCGCAGCGAGTCCGGCAGCGTCATCGCCCGCTCGAGATTGGCCTTGGCCGCCTCGGCGTTGAAGCTCTCCCCGTCATGGAACTTGGCGTCGCTGCGCAGCTTCATCGTCAGCGTCAGGCCATCGCCCGAGAACGACCATTCCGTCGCAAGCCGCGGGATGATCTTCAGCTCCGGGTCAATGTCGACGAGCCGGTCGCACAGCCCCATGAAGACGATGCGGCCGACGAAGGTGCGCGCCTTGTGCGGGTCGAGCACATCGGGGTCCTCCTGCAAGCCGATGCGCAAGGTCGAAGGCGATTGGGCGAGTGCTGGAAGTGCGGCGAGGCCGAACAAGGCGGCCGACGCCAGCAGAACGATACGTTTCATCGCTGTTCCCCTCATCGTTGTCTTGCTGTGTCGTCAGCCCGTTGGCTGGGCGCCATCGCTCTTGCGGCGATCTCCGGAACTCTGCGGCTCGATCGGTCGTTGGTCCCGTTCGGTACCAAGCTGGCGCATTTTGCGGCGATCGTCGATAGGCTCGACCTGCTCCCACACAACGTTGCCATCGCAGAAGCAGGCGAAGCCTGCCGCTCAGCTGGGCTGAATGGCTTATAAGTAATTGATTTTATTCAATCGCAAGGACTGCGCGCAAATTCAGCGCCGGTCGAAAATGCGACGCCGATCTGATTGAGCGGCATCGATACGGCACCGGTGGAGAGCGGCGTCTTACGTGGTCCAGTCGACGAGCGAGACTGCGTGACCCTTTCGCCCCGCTTCCTGAATGGCGAGGCAGAGGGCCACGGCGTTGTGCGCTTCGATCAGGCTGAGCGATGGCTCACCCTCGCCGGCAAAGGAGGCGAGAGCGCAAGCAAGGTTCTGTTCGAGTTCGAACAGCTCGCCGGAGAAGGCGATCGGGCGCTCGCTCGCATCGCTCTCGCTGGCGGCCTGGACCCAGAGCGAGAAGCTCGGATGCTCGGCGCGATCGAAGGCGCCGCTCCAGCTGGTGCGGATCGCGCCCGTGCTGCCGGCAATCTCGAGCAGGGAATGGTGCTGGAAGCCGGCCAGGCACTGGGTCACCAGAGCGCTCGAGCCATCCGGCCAGTCGAGCAGGGCCGAGAGCGTCTGCGGCATCGCCGAGCCGTCGCCGGCGCGTGCGGTGACGCGGTCGGGCAGGCCGTTCTCCCTCGCGTACCACATCACGAGATCGACGAAGTGGACCAGCTCCTCCAGGCTATAGGAGCCGACCCGCGCCTCGTCTTGCCGCCAGCCGCCGGAGCCCGGCCGGAAAGGGCGGCGGAAGAGCGAGAGATGCTGATGCGTCACGCGACCGATCTCGCCACCAGCGATGACCTCGCGCACCTGCCGCCATTGCTGCGACACGCGCAATTCATGATTGACCGCGACCTTGCGGCCGCTTTCCTGCGCCGCGGCGAGGACCGCGTCGCATTCGGCCAGGGTGACGCCGAGTGGCTTCTCCAGGATGACGTGCTTGCCCGCCCTCAGGGCGGCGACGGCGTAGCGGGCATGCAGGTGGTTCGGCACGGCGATCGCCACGACGTCGAGCGGCAGCGCGACCAGGTCCTCGAAGCTGCGGACGAGCGCGGCCTCGGGATAAGCGGAGGCGGCGGCCTGCGCCGTCGCGTCGCCATGGCAGAAGATCGCCGCGAGCTCCGTGCCCGGCAGCTGCGCATAGACCTGCGCATGCATGCGCCCCCAGGCGCCGAAACCAGCGAGCCCGACCCGCATGACGGTCAAGCCTTCTTCGTGGTGATGCCGTCGGCGACGCCGCGAAAGCGCGTCGCGGCCGCGTCGGCATTGCGCAGCAGGAGCGAGAAGTCGTTGGCGACCGAGACGAAATCGAAGCCCGAGCGGATATGGCGCTCGGAGATCTCGTCATTGGGGGCGAGCGCGCCGACCGCCTTGCCAAGAGGCCGGCAGCGCCTGAGCCCGTCCTCGATCGCAGCGGTCACGTCGGGATGCGCGGCCTGCCCGGGCATGCCCATGCTGGCAGCGAGGTCGCCCGGCCCGAAGAAGACGGCATCGACGCCGTCCACCGCTGCGATCTCCTCGCAACGAGCGAGCGCTTCCTTGGTCTCGATCTGGACGATCAGGAAGAGCGACTGGCTCGCCTGCGCCGCATAATCCCTGAAGCGGGTATAGCGGCTGGCCCGGTGCATTGCGGCGATGCCGCGGATGCCGCTCGGCGGATAGCGCAGCGACTGGACGGCGCGGGCAGCCTCTTCCGGCGTCTGCACGAAAGGCAGCATCAGCGTGGCGATTCCGGCGTCTAGATGCTGCTTGATCAGTAGCGGGTCGTTCCAGAGCAGCCGCACGATCGGGATGGTCGGCGTCGCGGCGATGGCGCGGCAATGCGCCATCGCGTCATGCAGCGAGACCGGCGCGTGCTCGCCGTCGACCAGCAGCCAGTCATAGCCCGACCAGCCGAGCGCTTCCGTCGCGTCGACCGAGTTCAGCATCGACCAGATGCCGACGAGCGGGCGGCCCTGGCGCATTGCTTCGCGAAAGGGATTTGGCCGGGTAGCGTGGCTGTCGCTGGCGGTCATCGGCGTCTCTCCCGGAGATGGCGAGGTCTGGTCGGTGGGCGTGAAAAAGCTGGCGCGTGGCCGTCGGCGCGGTTTAAGCCGGCCTGAGGACGAGCCGGAGTGCTAAAGCCATGGCCTACCCGTCGGATGAGGTCGTCATCACCGCTGTCAGGGCGGTGGCCGTGCGGGCGCCGATCGAGACGCATGTCCGGACCTCCTTCGGCATCATGCGTGATCGGCCGGCCGTCTTCGTCGAGGTCGAGGACGACAGTGGCAATCGCGGCCTCGGCGAGATCTGGTGCAATTTTCCCTCGGTCGGCGCCGAGCACCGGGCTCGCCTCGTGCTGGAGACGGCTGGGCCGCTGCTCCAGCAACTCTCGCCGCTGCCGGTTGGCGAGGTCTTTGCGCGGCTGATGGACAAGCTGCATGTGCTCGCCATCCAGTCCGGCGAATGGGGGCCACTGCGCCAAGTCTGCGCCGGGCTCGACATCGCCTGCCATGATCTGGCGGCGCGGCGCGCCGGGCTGCCGCTCTATGCCTATCTCGACGGGCAGGCTTCCGGCTCGGTCGGCGCCTATGCCAGCGGCATCGGCCCGGAAGCGCCGGCTGAGGTCGCGGCACGCGAGCTGGCGCGAGGGCATGAGAGCTTCAAGCTGAAGGTCGGCTTCGGCATGGAGACCGATAGGCGCTCGCTCGACGCGATCCGCGGCGCGATCGGCGATCGCCGCCTGATGATCGATGCCAACCAGGGCTGGAACCTCGACCAGGCGATCTTGCATGGCAGGCACTTCGCCGATTATCGGCTCGACTGGCTGGAGGAGCCCTTGCGGGCCGACCGCCCGCTTGAGGAATGGCGCGCCCTGTCTGAGGCGATGCCGATCGCGATCGCGGCCGGCGAGAACATGAACGCGCCTGCGGAATTCGAGGCCGCCATCGCTTCTAGGCTCTTCCGTTTCCTGCAGCCGGACGCGGCGAAATGGGGCGGCCTTAGTGGCTGCCTGGCGGTGGCGAGAGCGGCACGCGCGGCCGGCCTGACCTACTGCCCGCATTATCTCGGCGGCGGCATCGGCTTGCTCGCCTCGGCCCATCTGCTGGCGGCGGCGGGCGGAGAGGGCCTGCTGGAGATCGACACGAACCCCAACCCGCTGCGCGACAACCTGATCGCCGGTCTGATGCCGCTCTCCGGTGGCCGGGTGACGCTGAGCGAGCGGCCGGGCATCGGCCTTTCCGGCGATCTGGACGGCATCGTCGCGCGCGCAGCTTAGGGGAGGGCTCACGTGCTGCCCCGCCTCACCAGCTCGAAGCCGAGGTCATGGACGCCACCGGTCGGCAGATTGCCGGCGATGCGCTCGCGCAGGACCTCGGCGATCTTGAGGCCGATCGCCCGCCGCGGCAGGCTGACCGTGCTGAGGCCGGGCTCGCAGGCGGCGGCGAAGTCGACATCGCCGACGCCGCAGATCTTCAGCCGCTCAGGAACGGACCAGCCCAGCCGCTGTGCCTCGAACAGGGCGCCGAGCGCGACGATATCGTTGGTGCAGAGCACGGCGTCGACATCGGGATGCGCCGACATCAGCTCGGCGAAGGCCTTGGCGCCTCTGACGGAAGTCGGCAGGCCGGGAAGCTGCACCTCGGCCGGGGCCTCGTAGCCGACGCTGAGCGCCGTCTCGAAGAAGCCGGCACGCCGGGCGTCGGCGCGATAGTCGCGCTGGTGCATCGCGCCGACGAAGCCGAGCCGCCTGGCTCCGCGCTCCTTGAAATGCCGGGCGACCGCGACGCCGATGTCGCGCTGGGAAAAGCCGATCGCGGTGTCGATCGGATTGTCCGTAAGTTCCCACATCTCGACGATCGGCACGTCGGTGTCGAGCAGAGCGCGCATCGCGCCGCGGCTGTGTCGGCAGCCGGTGACGACCAGTGCGGCCGGCGACCAGGCCAGCATCGAGGTGATCAGCCGCTCCTCGGTCTCCAGCTCGTAATGGCTGTTGCCGATCAGGAGCTGATAGCCGGCGCCGGCCAACCCCTCCTCGATCGCTTCGAGCGTCACCGAGAAGAAGGCGTTGATCATCGAGGGGATGATCACGCCGATCGTCTTGCTGCGCGCGCTGGCGAGCGCGCCGGCCATCAGGTTCGGCCGATAGGAGAGATGCTCGACCGCCGCGGCGATCTTGCCGCGAACCTCCGGCGAGACGAGCTCGGGCTGGCGCAGAGCGCGCGAGACGGTCGCGGTCGAGACGCCGGCGATGCGGGCGACATCCGCCATGCGCGGGCGCGCTGTGCCGGAGCGCTCGCGCAGGCCGGGGGCGGATTTCGTTCCGTCGGCGCCCTTGCCGCCCTTCATCAGAAGATGCCCGGCTCGGCCGTCGGCGGGCCATGTTCCAGAAAATCGAAGTCGCAGCCCTTGTCGGCCTGGGTCACCGTGCGCTGGAACAGCATGCCGTAGCCGCGGCCATAAAGCGGCGGCGGCTGCTTCCAGGCGGCGCGGCGGCGATCGAGCTCGGCCTCGTCGACCAGCATGTCCAAACGCCGGTTCGGCACGTCGAGCACGATCTCGTCGCCGGTCTGGACCAGGGCGAGAGGCCCGCCGACATGCGATTCCGGCGCGACGTGCAGGACGCAGGTGCCGTAGTGGGTGCCGCTCATGCGTGCATCGGAGATGCGGACCATGTCGCGCACGCCCTTGGCGAGCAGCTTCTTCGGCAATGCGAGCGCTCCCCATTCCGGCATGCCGGGCGCGCCTACAGGACCGGCGCCACGCAGGATGAGCACGCTGGTCTCGTCGACATCGAGATCGGGATCCTCGACGCCTCTGGCGAGGGCGGCGGGGCCGTCGAAGACGACCGCCCGGCCGCGATGGACCAGCAGTTCCGGCGTCGCGGCCGACGGTTTGATGACAGCGCCGTTCGGGGCGAGATTGCCGCGCAGCACGGCAATGGCGGGCATCGCGCCGACCGGGTTGGAGAGCGGGCGGATGATGTCCTCGTCGACGATCCGCGTCCGCTCCAGCGCCTCGGCCAAGGTCTCGCCGAGGACATTGCGGGCGGACAGGTCGAGCCGGTCCGTCAGCCGCGACATCAGCCCACCGAGGCCGCCGGCGAAGTAGAAATCCTCCATCAGGAAGTTCCCGGCCGGGAAGATGTTGGCCAGGATCGGCGTCTGCCGGGCGATCGCGTCGAAATCGTCGAGCGAGATCGACAGGCCGGCGCGCCGCGCCATGGCGATGAGATGGATCGCCGCATTGGTCGAGCCCGACAGGGCGACGTCGACATGCAGCGCATTGCGCACCGAGCCCTGCGTCAGAATCTGCGAGGGCTTGAGGTCCTCCCAGACCATCTCGACGATCCGCTCGCCACAGGCGGAAGCCATGCGGGTATGAGCCGAATCCATGGCAGGAATGCTGGAAGCGAACGGCAATGTCAGCCCGAGCGCATCGGCGATCGCGGTCATCGTCGAGGCCGTGCCCATGGTGTTGCAGGTGCCGGGCGAGCGCGTCGAGATGCCCTCGATCTCGACCAGCTCGCTCTCGCTGAGCTTCCCGGCCCGGTACTCGTTCCAGTATTTCATGGTGTGCGTGCCGGCGCCGACGCGCGTGCCGCGCCAGCTGCTGTTGAGCATCGGGCCGGCCGGACAGAAGATCGCCGGCAGGTCCATGCTGAGCGCGCCCATCAGCAGGCCGGGCGTGGTCTTGTCGCAGCCGCCGAGCAGCACGGCGCCGTCGATCGGGTGCTGACGCAGCAGCTCCTCCGCCTCCATGGCGAGGAGGTTGCGGTAGAGCATGGTGGTCGGCTTCACCATGACCTCGCCGAGCGACAGGGCCGGCAGTTCGACCGGATGGCCACTAGCGCGGATGATCCCACGCTTCACCGCCTCGGCGCGCTCGCGCAGATGAGCGTGGCAGGGCGAGAGATCGCTCCAGGTGTTCAGGATCGCGATCACCGGCCGGCCCATGAACTCCTCGCGGCGCAGGCCCATCTGCTGCATGCGCTGGCGATGGGCGAAAGCGCGCATGCCTTCAGCCGAATACCAGCGCGCGCTGCGCAATTCTTCCGGGCGGCGGGACGGCAACGGCGGCAACTCCTTGGTGGGGCGATGCGTTAGATGACATCGCTTTCATGACCCTGTCAATCGAACGAAAGGCACTGGAAGTTGCATAAAAAAGGGAAATTATCGCCGATGTGAACGCGCCTTGACCGAGAAAATGTAACCGCTATCATCGCTATCGAAGCTTGCCCGGAGAGGCGAGGCGCCAGATCATTTCAGGGAGGGCGGCATGGACCGCAGAACACTCATCAAGAGCGGCCTGGCTGCGGCGGGAACGGTCGCGATGCCGGCCTATCTGCGGGCGCAGTCTAACCGCAAGCTCAGTATCCTGACCTGGAACATCGCCGACCAGGAGGCGCTGTTCAAAGAGGAGTTCGCCGACTTCAAGGCGCAGAATCCGGGCGTCGAGATCGAATGGCTCGACAAGAAGGGGCCGGAGCTGCCGGCCTTCTACCAGACGCAGCTCGTCGCCGGCACGGCTCCCGACATCATCGACCTGCAGGGCATGATCTGGGTGGAGTGGGCGGCGAACGGCGCCCTGCTCGACCTGACGCCCTATATGCAGAAGGAGCCTGACGTCGCCAAGCTCTACAACCAGGATTACCTGGCGAGCTTCGTCTACGACAAGAAGAACTATGTGGTTCCCTTCTACATCGCCAAGACGTTGCTGTTCTACAACAAGACGATGTTCAAGGAGGCGGGCCTCGCGGACGCGCCGAAGTCATTCGACGAGATCGTCAATTTCAGCCAGGCGATGGCGAAGGGCGAGAAGACCGGCTTCCTGACGCTGAACTTCGACTGGCTGTATTGGCCGCTGATGCAGATGAACGGCGTCGAGCTGCTGAAGCCGGACATGAAGACGCCGGCCTTCAACACGCCGAAGACGATCGAGGTGCTCGAGAAGCTGGCCAAGGCGACGGCCTCGGGCGGGATCAACAAGATCGCCTGGACCGGGCGCTGGGTCGAGCCAAACGGCGCCTTCGCCTCCGGCAATGTCGGCATGCTGCAGGCCCATTCGGCCTCTTATTTCTTCGTCAAGGGTCAGGCGCCCTGGGTCAATCCCGATACGCTGGGCGCAGCTCAGAATCCCGGCAACTGGTCGACGCCGACCAATCACGGCTTCGCCATCTCGAAATCGTCGAAGAATCCGGACCTCGCCTGGGCCCTGGTCAAGCACATGACCGGCAACAAATGGGCGACCGAGTTTTCGGTGCGCCGACGTATCCTCACCGGCAACCTCGCTGCCGACAAGGTCGGGCTGGATAAGGTCAAGGCCGAGGATCCGCTGGCCCATGCCGTGCTGCTGACCCAGCTCGAGCACACCGACAAGATGTGCGGCAACTGGCCCCTGCCGAACGATGCGCAGGTCAAGGATGCCTTCTGGGCCGAGATCCAGAACGCCGTCCTCGGCCGCAAGGACGCCAAGACGGCGATGGCGGATGCAGAGCGCGCGGTCACGCGCGTCATGCGCCGGTCCTGAGCGGGGAGCGGCGCCGGTTATGGCAATGGCTATGTCCGCCGCGCCCGAACGGCGGCGTACCTCCTTCCTGCGTAGGGCGACGACGCGCCAGGCCATCCTGGTCTGGTGCTTCCTCGCGCCGTCGCTGCTGATCTTCCTGCTCTATCGCATCCTGCCGCTGGCCTGGAACATCATCCTCTCCTTCCAGGCCTGGTCGCCGCTGAAGCCGGCGGTCTTTATCGGCCTAGAGAACTATGAGGAGATGCTGACCGACGAGGTGTTCTGGCAATCGCTCTGGAACACGGTCTTCATCATCCTGTCGGCGCCGGTCGGCATCGCGATGGCGCTCGGCCTCGCCTTGCTGGTCAATTCCAACATCAGCGGCCGCAACATCTACCGCACGCTGATCTTCCTGTCCTATCCCCTGATGACGGTCGCGGTCGCGATCATCTGGCGCTGGATGTATGACGAGCGCGTCGGCCTCTTGAACTATGTCGCGAGGCTGCTGCACCTCACCGACACGCCGATCCCGTTCCTCAATTCGTTCTTCTGGGCGCTGCCCTCGGTCGTCGTCGCCAATATCTGGCAGATGCTCGGCTTCTACATGATCATCCTGCTGACCGGGCTACAGAACATCCCGAGCTCGCTGTTCGAGGCGGCCGAGATCGACGGCGCCACTGCCGGCGACCGCTTCTGGCGCATCATCCTGCCGCTGCTGCGCCCCTCGATCTTCCTGTGCTTCGTCATCGGCATGCTGAACTCGGTGACCAGCTTCGACCTGGTCTATGTCATGACCGGCGGCGGCCCTGGCCGCGCTACCGAGATCCTCGTCACCTACATCTACAAGCTCGGCTTCGTGCAGACGCGCTTCGACTATGCGGCTGCAGTGACGGTCGTGTTCTTCGTCTTCCTGATCACGGTCGCCTGGGCGGCGAACCGGCTCTCCGGCGGCAATGCCGGCGCGAGGGACATGGAATGATGCGCCGTTCGCCGACCTGGCCGATCCACCTCGCCCTGATGGCGGTGTGCTTCGTGATGCTGGTGCCCTTCTACTGGGTGCTGAAGACTTCCGTCTCGGGCGAGAACATCTTCACTTTTCCGCCCAGCATCATCCCGCGCAACCCGCATCTCTTCTATTATGTCGATGTCTGGTACGCGATCCCGTTCGCCCGCTACTTCCTGAACAGCGTCATCGTTTCGGTCATCACCATCGCCGCCAATGTGGTCTTCAACGCGATGGCGGGCTATGCGCTGACCCGCGATTTCCGGGGCAAGGGCTTCATCCTGATCCTGTTCCTGTCCTGCATGATGGTGCCGTTCCAGGCGACGATCATCCCGGCCTATCTGATCACCGGCCAGCTCGGGCTGCTAAATTCCTATGTCGGCCTGGCCCTGCCGCAGTTCTCGACGATCATCTGCATCTTCGTGTTCAAGGCGAGCTTCGATGCGATCCCGGGCTCGCTGATCGACGCGGCCAAGGTCGACGGCCTGCCGGAATGGCGCATCGTCTGGACGATCATGCTGCCGCTGGCCAAGTCTGCCATGGCGACGAACGTGATCCTCTCCTTCATCTGGTCCTGGAACAATTTTCTCTGGCCGCTGATCATGACGCGGACGCCGGAAATGCAGACGCTGCCGCTCGGGCTGGCGCGCTTCCTGTCCTATCAGGAGGATACGACCGGGGCGCTCTACGCCTTCTGCATCATGGTGCTCGCACCCGGTATCCTGCTCTTCCTGCTGGCGCAGAAGGAGTTCATCCAAGGCCTCACCTCCGGCGCGACGAAGGGCTAGGCGATGGAAGCTTACTCCGCCTATCGTGCGAGGGGCTGGAGGAAGTGGCTGCTCAACCGCTTCGTCCTGGTCCCTGCTGCCATCCTCGCCGTCGCGGCCGCCTGGAACCTCTATGCCTCGACCCATGATGACGGGCTCGTCACCGGGCAGGTGCTGGATGCGCAGGGCAAACCGGTCGAAGGCGCCGACGTCACGCTCTGGGTCTTCAGCTTCACCACCTTCGCCGAGAACCGCAGCGTCAAGACAGGCGCTGACGGCAGCTTCCGCATCACCGGAAATCCCTCGCACCATATCCAGCTCAGCGCGGTGAAGCCGGGTATCGGCTCCTCCCAGCGCATCCCGATCCGGCTCTATTTCCGCTCGCAGAATACCACGCTTGCGGCGCCGCTCATCCTCTCCGGCAAGGCCCGAGGGATGCCGCGGCCCGTCGTCCTGCTCGATCCGCATCCGCGACGGGCCGGCTCGATCTTCGATCCCGGGCAGATGCGCCGGCTGCATGCGCTGGCGGACGTGGTGACCGAGGACATCGACGGGCGGTTGCCCGCGGCGCTGGTGGAGGCCGCTCTGCCGCGCATCAGTGCCGTGCTCGGGCAGACCGACCTGCCGGCCGAGCGGATCGCGCGGGCGCCGCGCTTGCGGGCGGTGATCAATGTCGAGGGCAATTTCCTGCCCAATGTCGATGCCGGCGCCTGCGCCGCGCGGGGCATCGAGATCCTGTCCGTCGCGCCGGTCTTCGCCGTGCCGGTGGCGGAGATGGCGCTGGGCCTGGCGCTCGATCTGGCCCGCGGCATCACCGCCGGAGACCGCGCCATGCGCGAGGGCAAGGAGGCCTATGGGCGCTTTGGCTGCGCCGGCTCTGTCCTGCTGTCGCGGGCGCGGATCGGGCTGGTCGGCTTCGGCAATCTCGGCCGGGCGCTGCGTCGGTTGCTCGAGGGCTTCCGGCCGGAGATCCTGGTCCATGATCCCTGGCTTCCGGCCTCGGCGATTGCGGATGAGGGCTGCCGGGCCTGCGGGCTCGACGAATTGCTGGAGACCAGCGACGTCGTCTTCCTGCTTGCCGGAGCAACGAGGGACAATCCCGGCTTCATCGACGCGGAGGCGCTGGCGAAGATGCGCGACGGCGCCATCCTTGTGCTGGCGAGCCGCGCCGCCATCGTCGACTTTCCCGCTCTGCTCGCCGAGGCAGGGCGCCTGCGGATCGCGACCGACGTCTTCCCGCAGGAGCCGGTGCCGGCCGATGATCCGGTCCGCCGTTCGCAGATGCTGCTGTCCTCGCATCGGGCCGGCGGCATCCCCGCGGCTTTCCAAGACATGGGCGAGCGCGTGCTCGACGATCTCGGCCTGGTCCTGCGTGGCCTCCCGCCGATGCGGTTGCAGCGCGCCAATCTGCAGACGATGGCGCTGATGCGCAGCACCCCCGGGCGGGAAGGGGCGATGCCGAAGCCCGCCGGCGCAGCCTAGATCGTCACCCCGCGAACATCGGCTCCGGCAGGCCCTTCACCCCGAGCCCGCGGATGGCGAAGAGGTTCCCGGCCTGCGGCATACGCGCTCGCTCCTCCTCGCTCAGCATCGAGGCGGCGCTGGTGACGTAGAGCACGTCGAGCTTGTCGCCGCCAAAGGTGCACATGGTCGGATGCTTGACCGGCATGTCGATCAGCCGGTCGAAGCGCCCCTTCGGATCGACCCGGGCGATCTTGCCGCCATGGACCAGCGCGCACCAGTAGAAGCCCTCGGCGTCGACCGTCGCGCCATCGCAGCGCCCCTCGATGTCGCGGGTGGAGAAGAAGACGCGGCGGTTCGAGATCGCGCCGCTATCGATGTCGAAATCATAGGCGAAGACGGTCTCGCCCCGCGAATCCGCGAAGTACATGGTGCGGTCGTCGGGCGAGAAGGCAATGCCGTTGGAGACGATGAAGCCCTGATCCATGCGGTGGGCGCTGAGATCGGGATCGAGCCGATAGAGTGCGCCATTCGGGTCCCTCAGCGCGCCGTCGCGCGAGCCGCACCAGAAGCGGCCGCGCCTGTCGCATTTGCCGTCGTTGAGAACGTTGGCGGGCTTCTCGGGCTCGGGATCGACCAGCGGCGTCACCGCGCCGGTTGCGAGATCGACCGTGGCGAAGCCGGTCTGCAGCGAGGCGATCAGCCCGCCGCTGCGCCGGATGGCGAAGGAGCCGACGATCGCCGGCATCGACCAGGTGGCCAATCCCTCCGCCGGATGCCAGCGATGGATCGCCGGCCGGAGCGCATCGACGAAATAGAGCGCGCCTTCGCCGCCATGCCAGCATGGGCCTTCTCCGAGAGCGAAGGGGCCGGGCAGGACGGTCTCGATCTCGGGCTTCATCGTCGTCACCAGGGCAAGGGCTGATCGTGATAGGTCTGGAAGATGCCGGTGTGGTGCCGACCAGCGCGGTGGATCACGCCGCGCATGCCGGCGACGCTTTCCTCGACCGGCACGCGCCCGCCCGGTTCGGTCGCGGCCCAGCCCGGATGCAGGGCGATGACGCTGATATGGCGCGGTGCCAGATCGACCGCGAGGCCCTTGACCAGCATGTTCAGCCCCGCCTTGCTCGAGCGATAGGCATAGGAGCCGCCGCTCTGGTTCAGCGTGATCGAGCCCATGCGGCTGGAGACGAAGGCCATCATCTTCAGTTCGCTCGCCGCGACGTTCTCGACCAGGGTCTCGACCAGTTTCATCGGGCCGATCAGGTTGGTTTCGAGGATGCGGCGCCAATTGGCGTAATCGGTCTCGCCGAAGGGCGGGTGCGGCCGGCCGATGCCGGCATTGTTGAGGAGGATGTCGACCGGGCGCCCGCCGAGCGAGGCGGCGAAGGCGGCGATGCCGGCATGGTCGGTCATGTCGAGCTTCTGGACCTCGACATCCCCGACGATCGCACGGGTCTCGTGGGCGGTATCGGGGGAGAGGCAGGTCGCGTATACCTTGTGCCCTTCTGCCGCGTATTGCCGGGCGAACTCGACGCCGAGGCCAGTGTCGCAGCCGGTGATGACGATCGTTGCCATGTGATTCCGCTAGAGGCTGGAGGCGAGGGGCGTGGAGGCACCGCCGGCGGCAGAGCTTTCGAGGCAAGCCATGACGAAGGCGAGCCCGGCGACGCCGTCCTCGATCGAGGGCGTCAGCCTTGCCATGTCCGTGACGGGGGCGAGGCCGCGCCGCGCCAGGATGAGATCGGCGAAGCCACTATAGAGATTGGCGATCGCCTCGATCAGCCCCTCGGGATGGCCAGGGCGCGACAGCCGGGTCGCATCGCGCGCAGCCGGCGAGAGGTCCGGCCGGCCCGCACCGGTCACGATGATGTCGCCGTTGAGTCGCCCCAGCTGCAGTTCGTTGGGCGCGCCATGGCTCCAGGCGAGATAGCCCGTCTCTCCGAAAATCCGGATGGTGAAGAGATTTGACGCACCGGCCGCGGCGTTGCTGAGCTCGATCCGGCCACGGGCGCCGCCTGCCTGCCGGAAGCGGATCTGCGCGACGTCGTGGACCTTGCGGCCGGGCACCAGCGTGCCGACCTCGGCCGAGACCGATGCCATCGGCTCGCCGGTGACGAAGCCGACGAGATGATGGGCATGGGTGCCGATATCGCCGAGGATAAGCGAGGGGCCGCTGATCTCGGGGTTGAGCCGCCAGCGCGCCGCGCCCTCGGGCGTCGCCTCGACCAGCGTCGCATTGCCGCCGGCGAGGTAGTCGATCTGAATGAGGCGCACGGCGCCGATCTGCCCGGCCAGAATGCGCGCGCGCATCTCGCGCAGCATCGGGTAGCCGGAATAGGTGTGGGTCAGCGCGACGGCGACGCCGCTCTGGCGCGCCACCACGGCGAGCTCGCGGGCCTCGCCGAGATCGTTGCACAGCGGCTTCTCGACCATGACGTCGAGCCCGGCCGCGAAGGCCGCCTTGCAATAGGCGGTGTGACTGTCGTTCGGCGTGATGATGGCGAGCGCCTCGACGCCGTCCACGCGCGCCTTCTCCCGCACCAGCAATTCGTCCAGCGAGCCGTAGCACCGCTCCTCGGCGAAGCCGATGGCGACCCCTTCGCGAAGCGAGCGCTCCGGCTTCGACGACATCATGCCGGCGACGAGGGTGAAGCGGCCGTCGAGCGCGGCGGCCATGCGATGGGCCGGGCCGATCATCGAGGGCGGGGCGCCGCCGAGGATGCCCAGGCGGATCGGCCGCCCGAGGGCGGCCAGGACAGGATTGCCTTCGCTCATGGTTTCAGCCCCAGAATGCGGTCGAGCTCGTCAGGCGGCGCGGCGCGGCGCATGCTTGCGTCGAAGTAGCGCTGCGTGGTCTGGATGATGTGGTCGGCGATGAAGCGTGCGCCTTCGCGGGCGCCGTCGAAGGCGTTCTTCAGGCAGCATTCCCATTCCAGCACGGCCCAGCCGTCATAGCCGTAGCGGGTCAAGCTGCTGAAGATGCCGGGAAAGTCGATGTCGCCGTCGCCCGGGCTGCGAAAACGGCCGGGACGGTCGATCCAGTCGCCATAGCCGCCATAGACGCCGCGATCCGGGCTCGGGCGGAATTCGGCGTCCTTGACGTGAAAGGCAGCGATCCGCGTGTGCCAGCGGTCGATGAAGCCGAGATAGTCGAGATGCTGCAGCCGGAGATGGCTGGGATCGTAGAGCAGCCTGGCGCGGGGATGGTGGTCGACGCGGTCGAGGAAGGCGGCGAAGGTCGCGCCGTCGTGCAGATCCTGGCCCGGGTGGAGCTCGAAACAGATGTCGACGCCGAGGCTGTCAGCGTAATCGAGCAGCGGTCGCCAGCGCGCCGCCAGCGCCGCAAAGCCGCGCTCGATCAGGCCGGGCGGGGCTGGTGGATAGGGGTAGAAGAACGGCCAGAGCAGGCTGCCGGAGAAGGTCGCGAGCTTGCCGGCGCCGATGCGGGCCGCGAGCGTGATTGAGCGTCGAAGCTCTTGTTCTGCCCATTGTTGGCGCGCGGCCGGATCGCCGCGCAGCAGAGCAGGCGCAAACGTGTCCATGACCCCGTCATAGGCCGGATGGACCGCCAGGAGCTGGCCGGCGCGATGCGCCGTGATCTCGCTCACCGCCAGGCCGTGGCGCTCGATGGCCGCGTGCCAGCCATCGATGTAACCGCTCTCTTCGAGGCGCTCGGTGTCGACGATCGCCCTGTCGTGGACCGGCACCTGCAGCGCCCTGAAACCGTTCTGCGCCGCGAAGCCGGAAACGCCGTCGATATCGGAGAAGAACGGCGCCGAACCGAGATATTGGGCGATGAACAGGCCGGGGCCGCGAATGGTCTTCAACGGCGTCACATCCCGATGCCTTGCCATGCAGGCCGGAATGATAGCGCTTACACCAAGGAGGGCAAGCGCGTTGATCGCGGTTCCCTGGTCGTGCCGCGGAGAGGCCGCGGCCGGCTCAGGCCGCGCAGGCCACGGCCGGTCCGCCTCCGGCCATCGCCCGTTCGCGCGGCATGGCGAGAACGTGGCTGCCCATCGTCTGTGGCGCGAAGGAGACGGCGAGCCTGGCCGCATCGAGCAGCTTGGCGAGGTCGATGCCGGTATCCACGCCCATGCGCTCGAACATGTAGACCAGATCCTCGCTGGCGATGTTGCCGGTCGCGCCGGGCGCGAAGGGGCAGCCGCCGAGCCCGCCGGCGGCGCCGTCGAAGGAGCGGATGCCGGCATGGTAGGCGGCAAGGGTGTTGGCGATGCCAAAGCCGGCGGTGTCGTGGCCGTGGAACGACCAGCGCGTGGTCGGGTAGGCGGCGAGCGCGCGCTGCGCCATGCGCCCGACATGGTCGGGCAGGGCCATGCCGGTGGTGTCGGCCAGCGTCAGCTCGATGTCACCGCGGATCTTGGCGACCTCGCCGATCGTCCTGAACACGGCGTCCTCGTCCATCGTGCCTTCGAACGGGCAATGGAACGTCGTCGCCAGCCCGACCCGGATGGTCAGCCGGCCATCGGGGTCGACCTCGGCCAGCGTCGCCTTCAGGTCCTCGATCGAGGCCGCGGTCGGGCGCCGGACATTGCTCATGTTGTGGGCGTCGGACATCGAGATCACGAAGACCAGCTCGTCGATGCCGGCGGCGATGGCGCGGCGCGCGCCCTTGCCATTCGGCACAAGCGCCACCTTGTGCAGGCCGGGCAGCGGCCCCATGCGCGCGACGACCTCGTCCATATCGGCCATTTGCGGGATCGCCTTGGGGCTGACGAAGGAGCCGATCTCCATCCGCGTCACGCCGGCATCGACCAGCTTGTGGATCAGCTGCAGCTTCGACTCGGTCGGCACGAAGGCGGCGATGTTCTGCAGGCCGTCCCGCGGCGCGACCTCGACGATTTCGACACTCGCCATGATGTTCCTCCCGGCAATGGGCACGCTTCGCGCATGCCACCTTCGGGCAAGAGACTTAGAGAGCGGCGCGGCTGGCGACCATTATCGATTGGGAAGCGAGCCCTTCGTCGTCGGCAAATGCAGCGGCACCGGGTTCGGCCCGCGCAGATGGTTCAGCAGCAGCTTGGCCGACGCCGTCAGCTTCGGCTCGTCGCGCGTGCAGATCATCAGCCGCCGCACCGACCAGCGATCGGAAAAGGGCACGCTGCGCAGCCGCTCGTTCGAGCCGTAGATGCGCGCGATCCCGGCGGGCACGATGGTGACGCCGAAGCCATAGAGCACCATCTGCACCGCGGCCGTGAAGGTCACCACCTCGATTCGGTTGGTGATCCGCACCTCGGCCTCGGCGGCCGAATTCACCACCAGGACCTGCAGCGAGGAGCCGGTTTCCAGGCTGATGAAGTCGTAGCCGGCGAGGTCCGGCAGCGTGATCGAATCGCGTGCAGCCAGCGGATGCTCGGCCGGCATGAGTGCTACGAGGGGATCGCGCTTGTACTCGTAGATCTGCAGCCCGTCCGGCAGCTGCGAGTGCTCGGCGAAGATGCCGATGTCGCCGAGCCCGTCCTGCATAGACTGGATCACGTTCGGGCTCGTCTCCTCGCGCAGCACCACCTTGATCTTGGGGTAGGCGGCACGGAAGGCGGCGAGTTCATGCGGCAGGTGCTGCACGGCGGCCGACTGGTGCGCATGGATGCGCGCCTGCCCTTCTTCCCCGGCGCTGAACACGCTGAGCTCGGCCGCCATGCGGTTGACGTCATCGAACAGCCCGGCGGTATGCCGCGCGAGGGCCTCGCCGGCGGGTGTCGCCGTCATCCCGCGGGCGTGGCGGTAGAACAGGGGTGCGCCGATTTCGAGCTCGAGATCCTGGATGCGCTTGCTGATCGCCGAGGGCGCGATGTGTTCGCGTTCGGCCGCCTTGGTCATGTTGCCCTGCCGGTAGACGGCGAGGAACATGCGTAGCGTGGTGAGATCCGGCCGGAAATTCATGCCTGGTCCCGTTCCTTTGGCCGTGTGTTCACGGAATGAGAACGCGGGCGTTCCGATTCACGACTATTCGCCGGCACCACTTCGAATAGGCTCGCACCTCAACGCCGCAACGAACAGCGGCGAAGCACCATAATGCGGCTCCGTCACCCCGCGGTAGCCGTCTAGGGTCAGGTCACGTCTGCAGGGAGTCACGATGCTTTCCGTCGATACCAGCACGCTCACCTTTGTGGGCGAGGGGCTTTCGCGCCCCGAATGCGTCATGGCGACCCGCTCCGGCGACTTGTTCATGCCCGACAAGCGCGGCGGCATCGCTGTCATCCGGGCGGATGGCAAGACCGAGTTGATCAGGGCGAAGAACGGCCCCGAAGGTTTCCTGCCCAACGGTTTTGCGGTGATGCCCGACCGCAGCTTCCTGATCGCCGATCTCGGCCCCGAAGGCGGCGTCTGGCACATGGCGCCGGACGGCACCATGACTCCCAGGCTGATGGAGATCGACGGACGTCATCTCGAGCCGACCAATTTCGTCGGGCTCGACGCCAAGGGCCGGATCTGGGTCTCCGTCTCGACCAAGCTGATCCCGCGCGAGCAGTCGATGAAGAAGGGCCATGCCGACGGCTACCTCATCCTGATCGACGACAAGGGCGCCCGGGTCGTGGCCGACGGCATCGGCTTCACCAATGAGGCGATCGTCGATCCCAGCGGCGAATGGCTCTATGTCAACGAGACCATCGCCCGGCGCACCAGCCGCTATCCGATCAAGAGCGATGGCTCGCTCGGTCCGCGCGAGACCTTCGCGCAATACGGCGCAGCCAGCTTCCCTGACGGCTTTGCCTTCGATGCGGAAGGGGCGGTCTGGACCGTGACCGTCGTCTCGAACCGCGTCATCCGCACCACGCTGGACGGCGTCCAGCAGGTCATCTTCGAGGACAGCGACGCCGGCGACAATGCCGCCGCCGAGGCCGCCTTCCAGGATGGCACCTATACCCGAGCCCATCTCGACATGGGCGGGCGGCGACCCGCCGGCAATCTCTCCGGCATCTCCTTCGGCGGGCCGGATCTGAAGACCGTCTATCTCGGCTCGCTCTTCGCGCCGCATCTGGCGAGCTTCCGCTCGCCGATCGCCGGCGCCCCGCCGGTGCATTGGGAGTTCTGAGGGCCTGCCGTCGTCATCGTCTGGCAGGGCGTGACGAGACCAACAGCAAGAAACGGGACAGGGGCAACGAACCCCGCCGATATGAGGGAGGAAGACAATGAACGGGATCGATCGCCGGACCCTGATGGGCGGCGCGCTTCTCGGCGGGGCTGGCGCCGCCGGCATGCCCAGCATCGCGCGGGCGCAGTCCAAGCAGCTCAAGATCGCGACCATCGCGCTGGTCAACAGCCCATGGCACAAGGCGCTGAACCGCTTCAAGGAGGTTGTCGAGGCGGAGAGCGCTGGCCGCTACACCGTTGCCGTTTACACCGACGGCCAGCTCGGCGACATCGCCCAGCTGCTCTCGGCGATGCAGCTCGGCACCGTCGATTTCTCCTATTTCGGACTGTCCTCGATCTCCTTCGTCCGCGGGGGCGAGGCGTTCAACGTGCTGTACGTCCCCTACCTGTTCAAGAACGGCGAGTGGGGCGAGAAGATTCTCAACACCGATCCCGAACTGCTGGGCATGTTCGACAAGATGGCGACGACTGCGGGCGTGCGCGTCTTCGGCGCCTGGGGCCAGCGCTCGCCGCGCGCCATCCAGAGCACGCGCGGGCCGATCATGAAGCCCGAGGACGTCAAGGGACTGCGCTTGCGCATCCCGGCGATCCCGATGCTGCGTGCGACGTTCGACCGGCTCGGCGCCCAGTCCACGCCGATGGGCATGCTGGAGATCTACAGCGCGCTCTCGCGCGGCGCGGTCGACGGTCAGGACAACGGCTTCGATCTCTCGATCCCGCCGCGCTTCCACGAGGCAGCCAAGTTCTGGTCGGCGACCGACCACGTCAACGAGCTCGTCGGCTTCTTCGCTTCCGAGCGTCTCTGGAAGGGGCTGAACGAGACCGACCGCCAAATCTTCCGCAAGGCCTCGAAGGCCGCCGGCGAGGTCACCACCCAACTGACCAAGGAGCTCGATACCGAGGCGATCGACATCCTGAAGAAGGCCGGCTGTACCTATGTCGTCCCTGATCGCGACGCTTTCCGCAAGGCGGTCGCCGGCGTCGAGGACGAGCTCGACGGCAAGATGTGGCCCAAGGGCATGGTCGCCCGTCTGCGCACGCTGCAGGGCGCCTGATGGCTGTCTCGGACGCCGGGGCAGGAGGGCGGATCGCTGCGCCCGTCCGCGGGGAGGGGGTACGCATGCTGGTCGTGCCCGTCCGTATCCTAGAGACGCTGGTCAAGGTTCTGGTCGTGCTGGCGCTCGTCGTGGTGCTGACCTTCACCGTCGGCCAGGTGGCGGACCGCTACGTGCTGAAGACGCAGTTCGACGCGCATGACCAGATCGCCCGCATCGGCATGGTCTGGATGGCCTTCCTCGGCTTCGCGCTTGGCGTCCGCGACCGCATGAACATCAGGATCGAGGTGATCCAGCATTTCCTGCCGGAGAGGGCCCGGCGTGTCGCCGGCGTCTTCCTGGACGGGGTGATGCTGCTCGTCGCGCTCGCCTTGCTGGTCAATGGTTGGCAGCTGCTGGAGGTGGGCTCGTTCCAGGCGATCATGGGCACGCCCTTCTACTACGACGTCATGTACGGGGCGCTGCTCGCCGGGCTCGTCCTGCTGGTGATCTTTCTCCTGCTGCGCATGGCGGACACGCTGCTGGGCGGCCGGCTCGGCGTCGACACGGTGAGCGACCATGCTGATCATCATTAGCACGCTCGTCTTCTTCGGCCTGCTTGTCGCCGGGCTCGACGTCGGCTTCGCCATGATCCTGGCCGCGATGATCGGCATGCTCATGCATGGCGGCATCGACCTGGTCATGGCCCCGCTCACGGTGGTCTCCGGGGTCGACAGCGCCGCGCTGATCACCGTGCCGCTCTTCGTCCTGGCCGGCGAGATCATGAACCGCGGCGGCGTCACGCGCCGCCTGATCGAATGGTCGACCGCCATGGTCGGCCACCTGCGCGGCAGCCTCTCGCAGGTCGCGCTGATGACCAACCTGATCATGGCCGGCATCTCGGGCTCGGCCGTCGCGGACGCCACGGCGACCGGCGGCATCCTGATCCCGGCGATGAAGAAGGAGGGCTACAAGCCCGGCTACGCCGCTGCCGTCATCGCCGCCGGCGCCATGCTCGGGCCGATCCTGCCGCCGTCGATCCCGCTGATCATCTACGCGATCATGGCCAATCTCTCGATCGGCAAGCTGTTCCTGGCCGGCGTCGTGCCCGGGCTGCTGCTCTTCTTCGGCTATATGGCGATCTGCGCCTGGGTCGCGCGGCGGGAGGGCTATGCCGCCAAGGAGGCCGCGACCTGGAGGGAGCGCGCCGTCGCCACGCGCGGTTCGATCTGGGCCCTGCTGGTGCCGGTGCTGATCATCCTCGGCATCCGCTCGGGCTTCATCACGGAAACCGAAGCCGCCGGAGTGATCTGCGTCTACGCGCTGATCGTCGGGCTCGCGATCTATCGCGACCTGAAGATCCGCAGCCTGGGCGAGGTCTTCCTCGCCGCGGGCAAGACCTCGGCGGTCATCCTGTTCCTGCTGGCGGCGGCCGGCCCCTTCTCCTGGCTGCTCAACGAATCGCACATCGCCACGCGCATCTCGCAGGGCATCCTGTCGCTCTCGAGCGATCCCCTGGTGATCCTGCTGATCGTCAACCTCATGCTGTTCGTGGTCGGGATGATCCTGGAGCCGCTGCCGGCGCTGGTCATGTTCGTGCCGACCCTGCTGCCGATCCAGGCGCAGCTCGGCCTCGACCCGATCCAGTTCGCTATGATCGTCGTGCTGAACCTGATGATCGGCATGCTGCATCCGCCGATCGGCCTGCTGCTCTTCGTCACCGGCGCGGTCGGCCGCGTCCCGCTCTGGCCCATCGCCGTCCAGCTCCTGCCCTTCCTCGGCTGGTCCTTGCTGGTGCTGGTGCTGATCTCCGTTTTCCCCGGCATCGTCACCTGGCTGCCGAATTCCTTCTGATCCGCAAGAGGCTGCATAATGCCGTTGACCGGCCTAAGAATCGTCGATCTCACGCGCGTCATCTCCGGCCCGTTCTGCACGATGCTGCTGGCGGATCTGGGCGCCGACGTGATCAAGGTCGAGCCGCCCGAGGGCGATCCGCTCCGCACGCAAGGATCCGGCCGCGACGGGCTGAGCTGGTATTACGCCTCCTTCAACCGCAACAAGCGCTCGGTCGTGCTCGACCTGAAGACCGAGGACGGCAAGCGCGGCCTGGAGCAGCTGCTCGCCACGGCCGATGCCGTGATCGACAATTTCCGGCCCGGCGTGATGGCCAGACTCGGCTTCGGCGAGGAGCGTCTGCAGCTGATCCGGCCGGGCATCGTCGCCTGCTCGATCACCGGCTTCGGCGCCGATGGCCCCTATCGCGACCGGCCGGCCTTCGATTTCATCGCCCAGGCGATGAGCGGCTTCATGAGCGTCAACGGTGCCAAGGACGATCCGCCGCTGCGCTCGGGCTTGCCGATCAGCGATCTGGTCTGCGGCCTCTATGGCGCGCTCGGCGTCACCGCCGCCCTGCTCGGCCGCGAGCGCAATGGCGGGGCCGAGAAGGTCGACGTCAGCCTGACCAATTCGATGGTCAGCCTGCTCGCCTATACCGCCTCGCATTACTTCGCGACGGGCGAAGTGCTGCCCAAGACCGGCAACGACCACCCCATCGCTTCGCCCTACGGCCTGTTCAAGACCCGCGACGGCCAGATCGCGATCGCGCCCAGCGACAACACCTTCTTCGGCCGCCTGATGGATGCACTCGGCCTGCCGGAAGCCAAGAGCAACCCCGAATTCGCCGATAACTTTCGCCGGGTGAAGCATCGCGCGCTGCTGCAACAGCTGGTCGAGGAGAAGCTGCGGGAGCGCGACTCGGCCGAGTGGATCGAGCGGCTCAACGCTGCCGGCGTGCCTTGCGGCCCGATCTACGATCTCGGCGGCGTCTTCTCGGATCCCCAGATCGAGGCGCAGCAGATGGCGATCGACGTGCCGACGCCCGGCCACGGCACGGTTCGTATGGTCGGCTTCCCGATCAAGCTGAGGGACCGCGCCTGCCATGTCCGCCGTCCGCCGCCGCGCTTGGGCGAGCATACGGCCGAGCTCGTCGGCAGCGACCCCAGCCGTTGAGCTGACCCGTCCTAGCCCGCATCTGCATGGCGGCGGCGCGACGCGGGGCTGTCGCCGTCTGCACCGATTCTGGTATGCAAGATCTTGCCGGGTACCGCGCACAGGGTCGTGGCGGTGCGCCAAGGAAAGGTCTGACGATGCTGCTGGGTGTGATTGCCGACGACATGACGGGCGCGACCGACGTCGCCCTGATGCTGAACCGCGCCGGGATGCGCACGGTCCAGGTCATCGGTGCGCCTGCCGCTGGCGCGAAGTTGCCCGAGGCCGACGCTGTCGTCGTCGCGCTGAAGTCGCGCACCAATCCTGTCGCCGAGGCCGTGGCGGATTCGCTGGCGGCCTGCGAGGCGCTGCTCGCGGCCGGTGCGCGGCAAATCCTGTTCAAATACTGCTCGACCTTTGACTCGACGGCCACGGGCAATATCGGCCCGGTGGCGGACGCGCTGATGCAGCGCCTCAACGCCCATCAGGCGATCGTCTGCCCGGCCTTCCCGGCCAATGGCCGCTCGATCTTCCAGGGCTATCTCTTCGTCGGCGAGGTGCCGCTGCATGAGAGCTCGATGAAGGACCACCCGCTGACGCCGATGCGGGACTCCAACCTGATGCGGCTGATGGGCGCGCAGACCGCACACAAGGTCGGGCTCGCCTCTTATGCTTCCGTCAACCAGGGCGCCGCCGCCGTGCGCAAGCGCCTGGCCGAACTGGCGGCGGACGGCGTGCGCTATGTCGTCACCGACGCGCTCGACAATGGCCATCTGATGGTGCTCGGCGAGGCGATTTCGGACCATGTCCTGCTCACCGGCGGCTCCGGCATCGCCATGGGCCTGCCCGAGAACTTCCGCAAGGCGGGGCTGCTGCCCTGGCGCGAGACCGCGACGCATCTGGCCGCGCCGGCCGGCCGCGCCGGCATCATCTCCGGCAGCTGCTCGACCGCGACGCGCGGCCAGATCAAGGCGGCGCTCGCGGTCGGTATCCCGGCGCTGAAGGTCGATCCCCTGGCGCTGGCCGGCGGCCAGCAGACGGCGAAGGACCTGGCGGAATGGGCCCTGGCGCAGCCGGCGGACAAGCCCTTCCTTGTCTATTCCAGTGACGACCCGGCCGAGGTCGCGTCGGTGCAGGACAAGCTCGGCCGCGACAAGGCCGGCGAGATCGTCGAGCATGCTTTCGCCGAGGTTGCGCGGCTGCTGCATGCGGGCGGCGTCACCCGCCTCCTGGTGGCCGGCGGCGAGACCTCCGGTGCGGTCGTGCAGGGCCTTGCCGTTCGCACGCTCGAGATCGGCCCGGAGATCGATCCCGGCGTGCCCTGGACCCGCGTCGTCGACGGCCCGGACATGGTGGTGGCGCTGAAGTCGGGGAATTTCGGCGCGCCCGATTTCTTCCTCAAGGCCTGGGCGCTGCTGAAGTAGCGCGCTCGTGTCGCGGCGCTGCGCGTTTGCACTGCGGCAAACTCGTATAGGATGGCGCTGGTAGCAGGCTTTCGGGGGTTCAGATGGCGTTTCTTGGCGATCTCCTGACCAGCGTCGCCGATCGCGGCCGGGCGCTGATCAATTTCGAGCGCTTCGCCTCGAATCGCCGCCGGCCGCTCGACAAGCTCTGCGAGGATCTGCTCTCGGGGAGGGGCGAGGCCTCGGGCATGGCGCTGGCGCAGGCGGTTCTCGATGATTGGGAGCAGCTCGACGAGGCCGGCCGGCTCGCCTTCTTCCGCCTGCTGCAGGAGCGCTTCGGCCCTGATCGCGAACGGCTCGACGCTGCGCTTGAGCGCTATCGCGACAATCCCGACGCCGAGGCGATCGGACAGCTCCATCTCGCCTCGGAGCCGCGCCGGCAGGAGCTGTTCCGCCGGCTCAATCTCGCGCCCGGCGGCACGCATGTGCTGGTGCGCATGCGCGAGAGCCTGTTCGAGGCGATGAAGCAGGAGCCTGAGCTCAAGGCGGTCGATGCCGATTTCCGGCACCTTTTCGGTTCCTGGTTCAATCGCGGCTTCCTGGTGCTGCGCCGGATCGACTGGACCACGCCGGCCAATGTGCTGGAGAAGATCATCCGCTACGAGGCGGTCCATGCCATCAAGGACTGGGACGATCTGCGCCGCCGGCTCGAGCCGGCCGACCGGCGCTGCTTTGCCTTCTTCCATCCCCAGCTGATCGACGAGCCGCTGATCTTCGTCGAGGTGGCGCTGACCAGCGAGAGCCCGAGCCGGATCGTCGACGTGCTGAGCGAGGACCGCGAGGTGCTGCCGGCGTCTTCGGCGACCACCGCGGTGTTCTATTCAATCTCGAATTGCCAGGAGGGCCTGCGCGGCATCTCTTTTGGCAATTTCCTGATCAAGCAGGTCGCCGAGGATCTGAAGCGCGAGCTGCCCGGGCTCGACGTCTTCGTTACGCTCTCGCCGGTCCCCGGCTTCGCGCGCTGGCTCGGGCCGGCGCTGGCGGAGCCGGCCGAACTCGGCCTGACTAATGAGGAAGCGGCGCTGCTGATGCAGGCTCCGGCCGAGGTCGCGGCGCAGGACGAGGTCACCCGCGCCCGTCGCGACAAGCTGCTCGGCCAGATGATGGCGCAGTACATGCTGCGGGCGAGGACGTCTTCGGGCCGCGTGATCGACCCGGTCGCACGCTTCCATCTCGGCAATGGCGCGCGGCTGGAGCGCATCAATGTCGGCGGCAATCTCTCCGACCGCGGCCTCAGCGAGTCGCACGGCGTGATGGTCAACTACCGTTACGAGCTCGCCGATATCGAGGCCAATCACGAAGCCTTCGCCACCCGCAACACCGTCGTCGCCTCCTCCTCGGTGAAGAAGCAGTTGCGGCCGGCCATCAAGTGACCACAGACAACGGAAACGCCTGAAAGGACCCGAAATCATGGGCAATCATCTGTTCGACCTGATCAAGGCCCGCATGCCGGCGCCGACTGCGCCCTTCGCGTTTCTCGACGACGGCCGGGCCTATTCCTATGCCGACATGGTCGCGGTCTCCGCCCGCTTCGCCAATGCGCTGGTGGCGCTCGGCGTGAAGCCGGGCGACCGCGTCGCCGTCCAGGTCGAGAAGAGCATCGAGGCGCTGATGCTCTATCTCGGCACGGTCCGGGCCGGGGCGATCTTCCTGCCGCTCAACACCGCCTATACCCCGGCCGAGATCGAGTATTTCCTCGGCGATGCCGAGCCTTCCGTCTTCGTCTGCGATCCCGCCAAGGCGGAGGCGCTGAAGCCCTTCGCCGAGAAGGCAGGCGCGAAGCTCGAGACCCTCGGTGTCGGTGCCGGCAGCCTGCTCGACAAGGTCAATGCCGCCTCGGCTGAGTTCGCGGATGTCGCGCGCGGCGCCGACGATCTCGCCGCCATCCTCTACACCTCCGGCACGACCGGGCGCTCCAAGGGCGCCATGCTCAGCCATGACAACCTCGCCTCGAATGCCTTGTCGCTGGTCGACTACTGGCGCTTCACCAAGGGCGACGTGCTCCTGCATGCGCTGCCGATCTTCCACACTCACGGCCTCTTCGTCGCAACCAACACGATCCTGCTCGCCGGCGCCTCGATGATCCTGCTGCCGAAGTTCGATCCCGAGCAGGTGTTCAAGTACCTGCCCAAGGCGACCAGCATGATGGGCGTGCCGACCTTCTATGTTCGTCTGCTCCAGGACCAACGGCTGTCGAAGGAGGCGGTGAAGCATATGCGCCTCTTCGTCTCCGGCTCGGCGCCGCTGCTGGCCGAGACCCATCGCGAATGGCGCGAGCGCACCGGCCACGCCATTCTCGAACGCTACGGCATGACCGAGACCAACATGAACACCTCGAATCCCTATGACGGGGACCGGGTGGCGGGCACGGTCGGCTTCCCCCTGCCGGGCGTCTCGGCCCGCGTCACCGATCCGGAGAGCGGCAAGGAGCTCGCCCGCGACGAGATCGGCATGATCGAGGTCAAGGGCCCCAACGTCTTCAAGGGCTATTGGCGCAATCCCGAGAAGACCAAGGCCGAGTTCAGGGCCGACGGCTTCTTCATCACCGGCGACCTCGGCAAGATCGACCCGGCCGGCTATGTCCACATCGTCGGGCGCGGCAAGGACCTGATCATCACCGGCGGCTACAACGTCTACCCCAAGGAGGTCGAGGCCGAGATCGACGAGATGCCGGGCGTGATCGAAAGCGCCGTGATCGGCTGCCCGCATCCGGATTTCGGCGAGGGCGTCACTGCCGTGGTGGTGGCCAAGCCCGGCGCCGAGGTCAGCGCCGCCGGCATCGCCAAGGCGCTGGAGCAGCGTCTCGCCAAGTTCAAGCAGCCCAAGCAGGTCTTCGTCGTCGCCGACCTGCCGCGCAACACCATGGGCAAGGTCCAGAAGAACCTGCTGCGCGAGCAATACAAGGACATCTACGCCAAACAGTTGAAGGCGGGGGGGTAGAGGGCTCCTTCGAATGGAGGACGCGATCGGGCGCTTCCGGAGCAAGGATCGGTGCAGAGATACCTGCACCGCTCTCCGGAGATCGTCATGCGCTGCCCCATCCTGCCGCTCATCTCAGCCGTTCTGAACTTACCCGGAATCGCCTCTGCCGCCACCGATTGCCAGGGTACTCTGACCGGACGCTGGGCAACCAAGGGCGACGTCGTCATGGGCCCGATGAAGGTCAAGGTCGACAATCTCGACGCCTACAATGCCGACGGCTCCTTCCGGGCCGTCCGCCGCTTCGTCAACCAGTCGGGCAAGTGGGAGGAGCAGGTCACCTCCGGGAAGTGGACCACGAGGCCCGGTCCCGGCGCCGGAGAGTGCGTGCTGGAGATGTCCCTGAAGAGTGAGTTCGGCGATTCCAGCTCGTCGACGACGGTGACGGTGATCGACCGCAACACCTTCCGCTCCTTCGGCGTCGACGCCAAGCGGGTCAAATAAGCGCTCGCTCAGGCGGGCACCGGCCCCTTCAATTCGATCGTCTCGCCATCGGCCGGGATCAGCAACCGGTCGCGGCCGATGCCGCGGGCTTCGGCCGCCTCCCGCAGCGCCGGCCGGCTGATGCTGGCATGGTCGAGCGCTTCCATATGGACTGCGACGATGGTCGCGCGCGGCGCCTGCTCTGCAAGGTCGAGCGTCTGCTGCGCATCCATCACGATCAGCGTACCGTCCCAGAGCGCGCCGCAGGAATGGGTGACGATCACGTCGGGCTCGGCCTTCGCGACGGCTTCCTGCAGCGGCGGATAGAGCACGCTGTCGCCGCACCAGTAGACTGAAGGCTCGCCCGGCGCTTCCAGCGTCAGGCCCATCACCTTGCCCATGACGTCGATGACCGGCCCGGTGCCGTGCTGCGCCGGCTGCGGCTTGACCACGATCGAGCCGATGCGGACGAAATGGTCGAGCGGCTCGACATTGGTGAAGCCGGCCGCCCGGATCGCCTCCTCGTTGCCGGGCTGGCAGATCAGCGGGATGTCCTTCGGGATACGCGCCTTCGCGACCTCGTCGAAATGGTCGGCGTGCAGATGCGAGACGATGACATGGTCGACGCCGGCGAGGATCTCCTCAATCGGCTCTGGCAGGTCGACCATGGGGTTCTGCGACTTGCCGGCGATCGAGCGGCGGCTGAGCTTCTCGCCGAGATCGGGATCGATCAGCAGGGTCTTGCCGGCATAGCTCAGCTTGAGCAGGGCGTTGCGCAGGAGTTTGAGCTGCATGGCGGCTCCGCAGAAGGAGGGATCGGTCCGCCCGATCCTTCCCGGATGCCGCCGTCGCGACCAGTTCGAATTTGTGAAGCAAACTGCATCGCGGCGTTAGGCACGCTCTGACCCAAACATTAGCCCTCATCCTGAGGAGCGGGCGTATGCCCGCGTCTCGAAGGATGCTTCATGAGGTTCCGGAGACAGCTGGAGCATCCTTCGAGACGGCCCTGCGGGCCTCCTCAGGATGAGGGCTGAAGAGATTGGCATGCTCGTTCAGGCCGCGAACTGGCCATAGGGCACGGTGTTGCGGGCCGTCCTGAGCGCGCTCGCCCACCAATGCAATTGCCCGAGCATGGTCGCCATTGCTCGCTCGGCCCGGTCGGCATCGCGCAGGCGCCCGGTCTCGTCGAACTGGTCCCAGGCATTGGCGAAGCAGACGCCGTCGCGGATCGTTGCGGCGTGCAGTTCGGCGAAGACGAGGCGCAGTTGCTCGACGGCGCGTAGACCTCCCGAGACCCCGCCATAGGAGACGAAGGCAACCGGCTTGCCGCGCCATTCCGCGCCCGTCGCGTCGATCAGCGCCTTCAGCGGCGCCGGGAAGCTGCGATTGTATTCGGGCGTGACCACGATAAAGGCATCCGCCCGGCCGAGCCGCTCTTTCTGCTCGGCGAGGTCATGGGCGCCGGGATCGACGCTCTCGACGCAGAACGGGCCGTCGCCCTCGATCTGCGCGATCGTCCAGCCGGCGACCTTGGTGCACAGGCGCCCCTGGCGCGTGCTGCCATAGATCACGGCGACCTTGATCTGGGGGATGAGCGGGCGATGCATGATAAGGGCTCCGGAGGGCTGGCGGTGCAGCGGAGCCATTCGTATAAGACCTCAACTAAGGTTAAGGTCAAGCGCCATGAAGCACCCAACCCGCAATCCCTTCACTGATGATCTCAGCGTCGGCCAGGTCGCGAGCCGCAGCGGCATCGCGGTCTCCGCACTGCACTTCTACGAAGCGGAAGGGCTGATCCGCAGCCGCCGCAACGCCGGCAACCAGCGCCGCTATCCGCGCGAGGTGCTGCGCCGCGTCGCCATTATCAAGGTGGCGCAGCGCACCGGCATCCCGCTCAAGACCATCCGCGAGGCCTTCAAGGCGCTGCCGCAGGAGCGAACGCCGACGGCGGAAGACTGGAGCCGGCTCTCCGCTGCCTGGAAAGAGGAGCTGGAGCACCGCATCGACCGGCTGACGCGCCTGCGCGATCACCTCAACGACTGCATCGGCTGCGGCTGCCTTTCGGTGAAGAGCTGCCCGCTGCACAATCCCTGGGACGAGCTCGGCAAGCAGGGGGCAGGGCCAAGATTGTTGGATCCGGATTGACGCCGGAGGCGTCATTCTCGGGCGGAGCGCAGCGCAGAGCCGAGAATCTCCTGACGAGAAGGCGCCGGCCGGAGCCTCTTCCGGCCTGAGATGCTCGGGTCGGGCCCGAGCATGACGGGTGTCAGTTGGCCTTGTGCAGCTTCGACAGCGGAAACCGCGCCACATCCGCCAGCAATTCGACGAAGCCCTTGGCCTGGAGCTCAGCCGTCGCCTTGCCCTTTTCGGCGGTGGCGAGGCTGGCGTCGCCGGCCGCGCCCGAGGGGTGAACATCCTGCGCCATCCAGGCGAAGGGATGCGCGCCGGTCGGCCTCAGCCACTTGTAGCCCTCATCCGCCATCTCGACCGTGCGCGGCACGAAGCGGCCGGCCTGGCGCATGTCGACGAGGTCGGGCCGGAAATGCAGCATCAGCGAGGTCTCGATATCGCCGGCATGAATGCCGTGCTTGGCGTCCATCTCGCCATAGAGTTCAGGCGGCAGGCCGAAATTGCTCCAGGAGGTCGAGACCGCGAACATGCCCTGGCTGACGCGCAGCTCACGCGCCACCACCTTCATCGGGTCGACATTGCCGCCATGTGAGGTGACCAGCACGAGCTTGCGCAGGCCGGCGCGCTTCACGCTCTCGCCGATCTCGATCCAGCTGCGGATCGCGCTTTCCCAGGAGATCGTGAGCGTGCCCGGCGAATGCAGATGCTCGTTCGACTTGCAGATCGCCAGCGTCGGCAGTACCAGCACGTCGAGCCCGGCTGGCACCTGCGGCATGGCCAGCGCCAGCATCGCGTTCATCACGGTGGTATCGACAGAGACTGGCAGATGGGGCCCGTGCTGCTCGATCGCGGCCAGCGGCAGCACGGCGATGGTCGACTCGGGCGAGAGCCCGGCGAAATCGGTGGTCTTCAGGTCGCCCCAGAAGCGTGCGGTCATGATCGTGAAGTCTCGTCAGTCAAGCTGCGGGCCGGCCCCGCGATTCGCGTCTGCTGCCTCATGGCGACAGGACTGCCCAGCATAGTGGCCGGGGATGACGAGGGAAGGGCTGGTGGCACGCATATGCCATGCGGGGCGGAACCTCGCCGGCAAGGCCCGGCTGTGCGAAAGCCGGCCGCGACGCATTTCCAGCGGCCGTCAGGCCATGGCATACAAGCTGCTTGCCGGGCGCAAGGGTGTGCGGTCCGGTGATGGGTTCGCGACATGATGGAGGGGGTTAGGCCATGACGATGAAATATCGCCTCGACCGGCGCGCTGCGCTCGGCCTCATCGGTGGCTCGGCCGCCTCGGTGCTGATCCCGGTGCCGGGTGCGCGCGTCAATGCGCAGACGCTCGACAAGGTCAGCTACCAGACCAACTGGCGCGCCCAGACCGAGCATGGCGGCTTCTATCTCGCTGCCGCCAACGGCATCTACAAGAAGTACGGCCTCGACGTCGACATCCGGCCCGGCGGCCCGCAGCAGAACCCGACCCAGCTGCTGCTCGGCGGCCGCGTCGACATGATCATGGGCAATTCGCTGGAGGCGCTCAGCTTCGCGCAGGAGAACCTGCCCTTCCTCTGCATCGCCTCGATCTTCCAGAAGGATCCGCAGGTCCTGATCTCCCATCCCGGCCAGGGCAACGACTCGCTCGCCGCCCTCAAGGACAAGCCGATCCTGATCGCGGCGCAGGCCCGCGTCGGCTTCTGGCCGTTCCTGAAGCTGAAATTCGGCTATCGCGACGAGCAGATCCGGCCCTACACCTTCAACATGGCGCCGTTCCTCGCCGACAAGAAGCTGACCCAGCAGGGCTTCCTGTCTTCCGAGCCCTTCGTCATCCGCAAGGCCGGCGTGGAGCCGGTCGTCCATCTCCTCGCAGATGCCGGCTTCGAGAACTACAACACGACCATCACGATCTCCCGCAAGATGGTGCAGGAGAAGAAGGAGCTCGTGCAGCGTTTCGTCGATGCGACGGCCGAAGGCTGGGCCGAATATATGAAGGGCGGCCCGAACGTAGCCGCCGCCAATGCCCGGATCCTGAAGGACAATCCCGACATGGATCAGGAGAAGATCGACTACGCCCTCAAGGTGATGAACGAGAACGGCATCGTCGTCTCCGGCGACGCGAAGACGCTCGGCATCGGCGCGATGACCGATGCGCGCTGGGCGAGTTTCGCCAAGACCATGACCGAGGCCGGCGTCATTCCTCCTGGAGTCGATGTGAAGAAGGCCTACAGCCTCGAATTCATCAACAAGGGCGTCGGCAAGCCCTGAAAAGCGTCATGCTCGGGCTTGTCCCGAGCATCTCTTGCCGGAGATTCTCGGGTCTGCGCTGCGCTCCGCCCGAGAATGACGGCTTTTCACACAACGGATCATCAGGCCTTTGGACACAGCCTATCTGAGCACACATCCGGCGGCGGGGCAGGCGAGCGGGCCTCCGCTCGTCTCGATCCGCCGGGTCTCCAAGCAGTTCGCCAACGGCACCATCGCCGTGCGCGACGTCGATCTCGATCTCGGCACCGGCGAGTTCATCAGCCTGCTCGGCCCGTCCGGCTGCGGCAAGTCGACCTTGCTGCGCATGATCGCCGGGCTGGGCAGCCCGTCCACGGGCACGATCGACTGGCCCGGCGCGGGAGAGGACAAGGCCGGGCGCGATCTCGGCTTCGTCTTCCAGGACCCGACGCTGATGCCCTGGGCCAACGCCCTCTCCAACGTCATGTTGCCGCTGGTCTTGAAGCATGTACCCAGGCGCGAAGCCGAAGAGCGCGCCGCGCAGATGCTGGCGCTGGTCGGTCTCAAGGGCTTCGAGACATCCTACCCGCGCGAGCTCTCCGGCGGCATGAAGATGCGGGTCTCGATCGCCCGCGCGCTGGTGATGCGGCCGAAGATACTCCTGATGGACGAGCCGTTCGCCGCGCTCGACGAGATCACCCGCCACCGCCTCAACGACGACCTCTTGAACCTGTGGTGGCGCGAGCGCTTCACCGCCGTCTTCGTCACCCATTCGGTGTTCGAATCGGTCTATCTCTCGCAGCGCATCGTGGTGATGGCGGCACGGCCCGGCCGCGTCATGGCCGATCTCGACGTCTCCGCGCCCTATCCGCGCGACGAACTGTTCCGGACCTCGGCCGAATACGCCCATCTCTGCCGGCTCGCCTCCGGCAAGCTCAAGGAGGCGATCGGCGCATGAGTTCCTCGTCCCCTACGACCGCCGTACCGCATGACGGCACCGATGCCGAAGCCCGCCCGCTTGCCCTTCCCGAGCCGACCATCCTCGGCCTGCCGGTCAGCTTCTGGCCGCGCATCCTTGCGCCGATCGCCGTCGGCATCCTGGTGCTCGGGCTCTGGGAGTTCGCCGTGCGCTGGAACGAGGTGCCGTCCTATGTGCTGCCCGGACCGCTCCTGGTCGGCCAGACCCTGATCGCCGACTGGGGCACGCTCTCGGCTTCCCTCTGGATCACCTTGCGCATCACCTTCATGGCGCTGGCGGCGGCGGTGATTGTCGGCGTTGCGCTCGCCGTGCTGTTCACCCAGTCGAAATGGCTGGAGATGGCGCTTCTGCCCTATGCGGTGATCCTGCAGGTCACGCCGATCGTCGCGATCGCCCCGCTGATCATCATCTGGGCCGGCGATATCAACCTGTCGCTGCTGATCTGCGCCTGGATCGTCGCCTTCTTCCCGATCCTGTCGAACACCATTCTCGGGCTGAACTCGGCCGACCATAACCTGATCAACTTCTTCCAGCTGCATGGCGCGACGCGCTGGCAGACGCTGCGCTATCTCAAGCTGCCGGCGGCATTGCCCTATTTCCTCGCCGGCTTGAAGATTTCGGGCGGCCTTGCGCTGATCGGCGCCGTCGTCGCCGAGTTCGTCGCCGGCACCGGCGGCTCGGAATCGGGGCTGGCCTACCGCATCCTCGAAGCCGGCTATCAGCTCAAGATCCCGCGCGTCTTCGCGGCGTTGCTGATGATCTCGCTCTCTGGCATCGCCATCTTCCTGGCGACCAGCCTGCTCTCGCATCTGCTGCTGCGGCGCTGGCATGAGAGCGCCCTTAAGCGCGAGAATTGAGGGGCGTCACGACGCATTTTCAAGCGAAGCGGATACCGGTTCGCTCTCAGCCGAAGAAGTGCAGCCGATCCTCGACCGGCAGCGAGGCGATCGCCCGCAGATCGGCCTCGGAGTAGCTGAGCTCGACCCGCGCCGAACTCGCCGTGTCCGGCAGCCTGATCGCTTCGGCCGGCGCGCCGACATCGGCGAAAGCGATGTCGTCCTCGGCCACCTGGGTGCTGCTGCGCCGGCGATAGGGCTGCGTCTGCAGGCGCAGGCCGGTCTCGCTCAAGGGCGCGCGCTGCTGCGTGCCGGCGTCGATCACATCGATATCGCCCGGGTCGGTCGCCAGATCCACAATGCTCGATTGCGGTGGTTCGGCCCCTGCGGCAGGCGCCGGCTGCGGTGCATCGGCCATGGCGCTTCCGTCGGCCGCCGCACGCAGGCTGGCATCGAGCATGGCGACGGTGTCGGCGACCTTCTCGATCTGGTTGGCACCAGCCTCGATCACCGTGGTCGCGCCGTAGATCTCGGTCGCGCGCCGGTCGAGCCGGTCGCAGAGCTCGGGCTCCGCGCCACCCTCGCGCAGGGTCCAGGCGATCTCTTGGATCGATTCGGCCGCCTCGATGATGCCGGCGGTGGTTTCCTGGATGCGGGCCGACAGACGGGCCGAGGCGCCGCCGCGATCGAGGTCGTCGCGCAGTTCGGCGATGGCGCGGGCGGTCTCGGAGAGTTCCGGTCCCAGCTCCGGTACCGCAACCGGCACCGTGCAGAGCCGTTCGAGACGTGCGATCGCGGACAGCACCATCTCGGTGTCGGATTGGCGGTTGCGCCTGGAGTATTCAGCCAGGAACCAGCGGCCGCGCGCCGTTTCCATCACGGCGGCGGCGATCGCGTCATAGTCGGCCGCGCTCAGCGGAGATAGCGAACGCGCGTCGCTCATGGCCAGGCTGCACTCCATGGGCTGGCCGAAACGCATTTCGCCGACCGAAGATGCCCATCCGCAAAATTGCTGCTGATTCTTTAAGAAATCGCTGCCATGGGCCTGCCGCCGCCGCTCCGGACCGGATTTTCGCGCCTTCTGGCGGCGCGCCTCTCGCTCATGCACGCGCTGAACTTCCTCGGCGTCGGCTTCTATCTGCCTTTTTTCCCGGTCTGGCTTGCCTCGACGGGGCTGGGCGATGTCGACATCGGCTATGTGCTGGCGATCCCGATCCTGGTGCGTGTCTTCGTGGCCTCGTCGGTGACGGGGCTGGGGGATCGCCTGCGCCCGAACATCCTGCTGGCGCTGCTCAATGCCTTGGCCGCATTGATCTATTTCGCCCTGGCGCAGCAGTCGCAATTCCTGCCGATCGCCATCCTGACGGCGCTCAGCGCCGTCGCCCTCTCGGGCGTGGTGCCGCTCGCGGATGTCCTGACCACCGAGCAGGTGAAGGCCGGGGCGCTCAGGGATTATGGCCGCGTCAGGCTCTGGGGCTCGGTGACCTTCGTGCTCTCGAACCTTGCTGGCGGTTACCTGATCGCGCAGCACGGCGCCTGGCTGATCCCGTTCGTCCTCGCCGGCAGCAGTTCGCTCGCGGCGCTCGCTGCATTGCAGGCGCCGTCGCCGCCAGGAGGAGTTTCGCCAGCGGTCTCACAAGGAGCGTCTGCCGCCGGCTTTGGACTGCCGTTCTGGCTCGCGGTCGGGGCGGCGGCTTGCGTCAACGCCACGCATGCGGCGGTCTATGCCTTCAGCTCGCTGCATTGGCGCAGCATCGGCTTCAGCGGCGAGACGGTCGGCTGGCTCTGGGCGGTTGCGGTCGTCGCCGAGATCGCCGTCTTCCTCGTCGGGGGCAGCATCGCTGCAAGCGGCCTTGTCGGTCTGCGCTGGATCGCGATCGCGGCGATCGCGGCGGCACTGCGCTTTGGCGTGATGAGCGTCGATCCCGGCCTTGCCGTCACTGTCCTGCTGCAGCTCCTGCACGGGATCACCTTCGGCTGCATGCATCTTGGCACACTTGCGGCGCTGTCGGCGCTGTCCCCCGGGGCGCGCCGTGCGGCAGCGCAGGGGCGGCTCGTCGCGGTGAGCGCGCTGGCGATGGGGCTGGCGACCATTCTCTCCGGCTATCTCTATCGCCTGTTCGGGCCGGGCGTATTCCTCGCCATGGTGCCGATCGCGGTGCTCGGGCTCATCCTCGCAGCCCTTGCCATCCTCAAGGCGCGCGGCAATACAGGTTTCGGGGGCCGAATCTGAACGTGGGAGCAGGCGAGCCGTCATGGCTGTCGTCGACGCCGTTGAGCCGCAGGCGGTCTATCGCGACGATGGCGGCGTTCTCGTCGTGTCGCTGGCTGGCCGCTGGAGCGTCGGGCGGGCGCCACGCCTCGAGGCCCTGACCAGCGAATTGTCCGAGCGTATCGGCAGCGTGAGCCAGGCGCGCCTCGATCTTTCGGCGATCGAGCGCCTCGACACGCTCGGCGCCTATCTGCTCGATCAGGTGAAGCAGGCCGGCGAGGCGAAGGGCGTCGCCGTCGAGCTGACCAGCCGCCGCCCCGAGCATGCGGTGCTCCTGCGCGAGGTCGAGCGCAACGTCACCGATTACCAGCCGCCGGTCCATCCGATCGGGCTCGTCACGGTCCTCGTCGACATCGGCCAGGCGGTCACCCGCTTCGGCCGCGACCTTGCCGGCGGGGCGGTCTTCCTCGGCGAGGTGATGGCGGGCTGCGTCGGGGCCCTGTTCGGGCCACGGCGCTTCCGCGGGCCTTCGCTGATCAACCAGATCGAGCTGATCGCCTTCAACGGCGCGCCGATCATCATCCTGATCTCGTTCCTGGTCGGCTGCATCGTCGCGCAGCAAGGCATCTTCCAGCTCCAGCGCTTCGGCGCCACCGCCTTCGTCGTCAACCTGACCGGCATCCTCGTCCTGCGCGAGCTCTCGGTG
>PNLY01000027.1 GCA_013823325.1 Methylobacterium sp. | reverse complement strand
GCGGGGATCGAGAGATAGGCGCGGGTGTCGTCGTTGAAGCCGACGGTGTTGTAGAAGCCGGCGGTCTCGGTGGTGAGCTCGCGGAAGCGCAGCATCGCCTCGGGCGCATCGAGGAACCACCAGCCCGGTCCGAGCTTCAGCGCCGGGTAATGGCCGGCGAGCGGGGCGAGCTCGCGCGAATAGCTGGTCTCGTCGAGGGTGAAGGCGATGACGGTGAGGTTCGGCTCGTTGCCGACCGCGTCGAGCAGGGGCTTCAGCGCCGAGACATAGTCCATGCCGCGCGGGATGTCGGCGCCCATGTCGCGGCCAAACTGCTCGAACAGATATGGGTTGTGGTTGCGATAGGAGCCGGGATGGATCTGCAGCACGAGCCCGTCATCGAGGCTCATCTTCGCCATCTCGGTCAGCATCTGGCCGCGGAAGAGATCGGCATCCTCGGCCGAGAACTTGCCCTTCAGGATCTTGGCGAAGAGCTTTTCGCACTCGGCTGGCGTCAGGTTGGCGGTACGCGCCGTAGCATGGCCGTGATCGGAGGAAGTCGCTCCGCGCTCGATGAAATAGCCGCGGCGCTTGCGATGGGCTTCGAGATAGCCGTTCCAGCTCGTGACATCCTCGCCGGTCAGCTCGCCGAACTGCGTAAGATTGTCCTTGAAGCCCTCGAATTCGGGATCGACGACGCTGTCGGGACGATAGGCCGTGACGACCTTGCCGCCCCAGCCGGACTCCCTGATCATGTCATGCCATGTCAGCGGGTCGAGTGCGCCCTCGGTCGTCGCGATCGCCTCGATCCTGAAGCGCTCGAACAGCGCACGCGGGCGCATCGCGTCCTGCTCCAGCTGCTCGGCGATACGGTCATAGATGCGGTCGGCGCTCTCGGCCGAGAGGCGCTCGGTGATGCCGAAGATCGAGAAGGCGGCATGCTCGAACCAGAGCCTCGTCGGCGTGCCCCGGAACAGGTGCCAGTTGCTGGCGAAGAGCTTCCAGATCTGACGCGGGTCGCCCTCGACCGTGTCTGCCCCTTGGCCATCCTTGCGGGCGATGCCGAGCTGCTCGAGCCGGATGCCCTGCGAATAGAGCATGCGGAAGATGTAGTGGTCCGGCTTGACGAACAGCGTCGCCGGATCGGGGAACGGCTTGTCCTCGGCGAACCAGCGCGGGTCGGTGTGGCCATGCGGCGAGATGATCGGCAGGTCGCGGACTCCGGCATAGAGACGGCGCGCGATGCCGCGCGTCACCGGTTCGGCAGGCAAAAGACGATCGTCATGCAGCAGCATCGCTGGCGTTTCCTCTGTCGGGCCGGACCATAGGGCCGGCGCTGGTGAGACGTCAATATACTAATATACTAGTATGTGCGGCCCGCTCGTGTTACGCCCTGATTGGCCGCGGGGCACGCAACGTGGTCCAATAAGGCAGTGATCATGGCCGGGATAGGACGATGTCGGAGGCGCTAGGGACAGGCGAGACTGGGGCTTTGCGCCGCGAGCGCAAGCCGCAGCGCCTCGCCGGAGCGTCGGCAGGGCGCGCGACGGCCGCCTCCGTCGTGCAGGACGAGCTTCGCCGCGAGATCCTCGACATGGTTTTGCGACCTGGCGTGCCGCTGTCCGAGAAGGACCTCACCACCCGCTTCGGCATGAGCCGCACCCCGGTGCGCGAGGCGCTGATTCGGCTGAAGGAGGAGGGCCTCGTCGAGATCTTTCCACAGGCCGGCACCTTCGTCGCCCGAATCCCGGCAGGGGCGATTCCCGAGGCGGTTTTCATCAGGCAGGCGCTGGAATGCGCCACGGTCGAGGTGCTGGCGCGGACCGCGAGCGCCGACGACATCGCCCGGCTCGATGCGACGATCGCCGTGCTGCACGAGTCGCATGAGGCTGGCGACCAGGAGCGCTTCCATCTCGCTGACGAGGAATTCCATGAGGCGCTCGCCGACATCGCCGGCTATCCCGGCGTCTGGAAGCTCGCCCAGGCGGCCAAGAGCCAGATCGACCGCTGCCGGCGGATGACGCTGCCGGTACCGGGGCGGATGGCGATGGTGATCCGCGAGCACCTCGCCATCGTCGACGAGATCAGGCGGCACGACGCCTCGGCCGCAGTCGTCGCGATGCGCCAGCATTTGGGCACGCTGCTGCCCGACCTCGTGCATCTCAAGGCGAGCTACCCGGATTATTTTGTTTGATGAAAGTCCGTCATTCTCGGGCGGAGCGGAGCGCAGACCCGAGAATCTCATGACAAGAAGGCGCTGGTCGGCGCCTCTTCCGGCCTGAGATGCTCGGGTCGAGCCCGAGCATGACGTGCCCTTCAGCGCTCTTGCCTCCTGCTTCGTTCCCGCGCCATCTTGCGCCGCAACGACATGGAGGCGGACGATGACGACGCGGCGCGATCTTCTGGCGGGAGCGGGCCTTGCCGCACTCGCGACCCAGCTTCCGCTCGCCGCGCTCGCGCAGGCCAAGGACAGCGTCACCATCGGCATGACGCTGGAGCCACCGACCCTCGATCCGACCTCGGGAGCGGCGCAGGCGATTCGTGAGGTCGTGCTGCAGAACATCTTCGAGGGGCTGGTGGCGATGGACCGCACCGGCAAGCTGGTGCCGGCGCTGGCCGAGAGCTGGACGCTCGCGCCCGACAACCTCACCTACACCTTCAAGCTCAGGGCGAATGCGCGCTTTCATGACAGCACACCGCTCTCCTCGCGCGATGTGAAGTTCTCGTTCGAGCGCGCGGTGGCGCCCGATTCGACCAATGCCCAGCGCTGGATCTTCACGCCGATCGCGAGCATCGAGGTGCCCGATCCAGTCACCGTCGTCATCAGGCTGAAGCAGCCGACGGCGAACTTCGTCTACGGGCTCAGCTGGGGCGATGCGATCATCGTCTCCCCAGTGACCGCGGCGAACAACAAGACCAGCCCGGTCGGCACCGGCCCGTTCAAGTTCGCGCGCTGGAACCGCGGCGACCGGCTCGAGCTGGCGCGCAACGACGAGTACTGGGGCGCCAAGCCTTCTCTGGCGAAAGCGGTCTTCCGCTTCATCTCCGATCCACAGGCGCAGGTCGCTGCCTTGCGCGCCGGCGACATCGACGTCTTCACCAATCTCTCGGCGCCTGAGGCGATCCCGCAGCTCAAGGCGGATCCGAAGCTGAAGGTGACGCTCGGCAAGACCGAGGGCGAGACCATCCTCGCCATCAACAACGCCAAGGCGCCCTTCAGCGATATCCGGGTGCGCCAGGCGATCTCGCATGTGCTCGACCGCAAGACGATCGCACTCGGCATCTACGGCTTCGACGTCGACTATATCGGCAGCCATTTCTCGCCGCTGCACCCGGCCTATGTCGACCTGACCGGGGCCTATCCGGTCGACCTCGCCAAGGCGAAGGCCCTGCTCGCTGCGGCCGGCTTTCCGAGGGGCTTCGAATGCACGTTGCGTTTGCCGCCACCGGCCTATGCCAGGCGCGGCGGCGAGATCGTCGCGGCGCTGCTGGCCCAGATCGGGATCACCGCCAAGATCGAGCCGCTGGAATTCCCGCAATGGCTGGAGCGCGTGTTCAAGGCGCGGGATTTCGACCTGACGATCATCTCGCATACCGAACCGCTCGACATCGCCAACTACGCCCGCGACGACTATTATTTCCAGTACAGGAATCCCGAGTTCAAGGCGCTGATCGAGAGGATCGACCGCACCGTCGACGAGACCGAGCGCAACAAGCTCTATGGCGACGCCCAGCGCATGCTGGCGCGCGACGCGGTCAACGGCTTCCTCTTCATCCTGCCGAAGATCACGGTGACCAGGGCCGATCTGGAGGGGATGTGGACCGACTGGCCGCTGCCGCTGACGCCGCTGGCGGAGGTGCGCTGGCGCTGAGCTGATCGCCTCATATGTCAGCCCTCATCCTGAGGAGCCGCGGAGCGGCGTCTCGAAGGATGCTCCAGGTGGTTCCGGAGCCTCCTAGAGCATCCTTCGAGACGCACTCCTATGGAGTGCTCCTCAGGATGAGGGCTGAGGGGGTGTCGGGAAGGTTTAGCCCATGACCGCCTATCTGCTCCGCCGCCTCCTCTCCTTCGTCGCAACACTCCTGGGCGCGGCGATCGTCATCTTCCTGGTGCTGGAGATTCTGCCGGGCGATCCGGCGGCGGTGACGCTCGGGCTCAACGCGGCGCCGGAGGCGCTTGCGGCGCTGCGGGCCGAGATGGGGCTCGACCAGCCGGCGCTGTTGCGCTTCTTCTCTTGGCTCGCCGGGCTCGTCACCGGCGATCTCGGCCTTAGCTACACCTATCGCGTGCCGGTGACGCAATTGATCGGCGAGCGCATGGTGGTGACGCTGCCGTTGGCGTCGATGGCGATCCTGCTCGCCTCCGCCATCGGCATCCCGCTCGGGGCGCTCGCTGCGGCCAATCACAACCGGGCCGGCGATGCCGCGGTGATGGTCTTCGCCCAGGCCGGGCTCGCCATCCCGAATTTCTGGTTCGGCCTGCTGCTGGTGCTGGTCTTCGCGGTCGGGGCCGGCTGGCTGCCGGCCGGCGGCTTTCCGGGCTGGCAGGCCGGCTTCTGGCCGGCGTTGAAATCGCTGCTGCTGCCGGCGGTGGCGCTCGCTCTGCCGCAGGCGGCGATCCTCGCCCGCGTCACCCGCTCGGCCATGCTGGAGACGATGCAGGAGGACTATGTCCGCACCGCCCGCGCCAAGGGCGTCAGCCGGCGGCGCACCATGCTGCGCCATGTCCTGCGCAATGCGCTGATCCCGGTCGTGACCGTGCTCGGCCTGCAATTCTCGGTGCTGCTGGCGGGCGCGATCATCATCGAGAACGTCTTCGCCCTGCCGGGGCTGGGGCGGTTGGTCTTCCAATCGATCGCCCAGCATGACCTGATCGTGGTCAAGGACCTCGTCATGCTGTTCTCCGCGCTGGTCGTCTTCATCAATTTCGCGATCGAACTGCTCTACGGGCTGATCGATCCACGCCTGCGGCAGGCGTCATGAGCGCGGTCGCGCCTCGCTCCCGCCCGCGGCGCTGGTGGGCTTCGCCGTCCTTCCTGGCCGGCCTGCTTCTCGGCGGGCTCGTCGTCGCCATGGCGCTGGTCTCCTATCTCTGGACGCCCTATGAGCCGACGCAGATGGCGATCCTGAAGCGGCTGCGGCCGCCCTCGGCCGAGCACTGGTTCGGCACCGACCAGTTCGGCCGCGACGTGTTCTCGATGATCATGGTCGGCGCGCGCAATTCGCTGGCGGTGGGACTGGGCGCGGTCGGGCTCGGCCTGACGGCGGGCAGCACGCTCGGGCTGATCGCCGCGATAAGGCGCGACGGGTGGCTCGACAATCTGATCATGCGCATGGCCGATTTCAGTCACGCTTTTCCGGCGGTGCTTTCGGCGATCATGATCAGCGCGGTCTGGGGTCCGGGCATGATGAACGCGGTGATCGCGATCGCGATCTTCAGCCTGCCTTACTTCGCACGATTGGCGCGCGGGGCGGCGTTGCAATGCTGGGCGCTCGACTATGTGCTGGCGGCGCGTGCGGCCGGGCTGACCGAGATGGCGATCACCCGCCAGCATGTCCTGCCCAATATCGCCGGCGTGCTGGTGGTGCAGGCGACGATCCAGTTCGCGCTCGCCATCCTCGCCGAAGCCGGCCTGTCCTATCTCGGCCTCGGCACGCAGCCGCCGGCGCCGTCCTGGGGGCGAATGCTGAACGAGGCGCAGACCTTCATGGCGGCGCAGCCCTGGCTCGCGATCTTCCCGGGCGCGGCGATCGCGCTCTGCGTGCTGGCCTTCAATTTGCTGGGCGATGGTTTGCGCGACGCGGTCGATCCGCGCATGCGCCGCTCGAGGGATTGATTATGGGTATGCTTGCGGAGTTCCAGCCATGATCGAGTTCGCCGATCTCAGCGCCGTCGACATGCTCCGGGCCTTCCGCTCGCGCGAGCTCTCGCCGGTCGAGGTCACCGAAGCCGTGATCCAGCGCATCGCGCTCTGGGAGCCGTCGCTCAAGGCGCTCTATGCCTATGATCCGGAGGGCGCCCGCATCGCCGCCAAGGAAAGCGAGGGGCGCTGGCGCCGGGGCGAGGCGCTGCCGCTCGACGGGGTACCCTGCACGATCAAGGAGAACATCGCGACCAAAGGCACGGCGGTGCCGCTTGGCACGGCGGCGATGGAGCTTTCTCCCGCTGCAGCCGACGCGCCGCCGGCGCAGCGCCTGCGCGAGGCCGGCTGTGTCATCCTCGCCAAGACGACGATGCCCGATTACGGCATGCTCTCCTCCGGCCTGTCGAGCTTCCACGAACTCGCCCGCAACCCATTCGACCTCTCGAAAAATCCCGGCGGCTCTTCGGCCGGAGCGGCTGCGGCTGGTGCAGCCGGCTACGGTCCTTTTCATGTCGGCACCGATATCGGCGGCTCGATCCGCCTGCCGGCCGGCTGGTGCGGGCTCGTCGGCCTCAAGCCCAGCTTCGGCCGCGTGCCGATCGATCCGACCTATTACGGCCGCGTCGCCGGGCCGATGACGCGCACCGTCGCCGACGCAGCGCTGATGATGCGTGAACTCTCCAAGCCGGACGAGCGCGACCCGATGAGCCTGCCGCCGCAGGAGATCGCCTGGACCGATCTGGAGCGCGAGCCGCGAGGGCTCAGGATCGGATTGCAGCTGGAAGCCGGTATCGGCCTGGTGGTCGAGCCCGAGGTCAGGGCGGCGATCGCCAAGGCGGCCGATGCGTTCCGCAGGGCCGGGGCGATCGTCGAATTGGCGCCGCCCTTCCTGACGCAGGACATGCTCGACGGGCTCGACGATTTCTGGCGCCAGCGCGCCTGGGCCGAGATCGGCGCGCTGCCGAGGGAGCGGCAGGACAAGGTGCTGCCCTATATCTACGCCTGGGCCGAGCGTGGCCGCTCGCTCAGCGGGGCGCAAGTGCATCGCGGCATGAGCCAGATGCTGGCGATCCGCCATGCGGCGCTGAAGGCGGCCCAGCCCTTCGACTATGTGCTCTCGCCGGTCTCGCCGGTGCCGAGCTTTGCCGCCGAGCTGGCCTCGCCGCTCCATGATCCCGAGCGGCCCTTCGAGCACATCGTCTTCACCGTCGCGGCCAACATGTCGGATCAGCCGGCGATCTCGGTCCATGCCGGCATGACCGCATCCGGCCTGCCGATCGGCCTGCAGATCACCGGCAAGCGCTTCGACGATCTCGGCGTGCTGCAGATGGCGCGGGCCTGGGAGCGTTTGCGTGGGGAGGGGCCTGAATGGCCGCGCGCGCCCCGGCAGGCGAGTTGATCAAGCCTTCCCAGGCTTCTTCTTCCCAGCCGTGTTCAGCGCAACGGCAGCGCGGATGAGTGCCGTCAGCGCCGCCTCGTCGATCGCGTCGCCCTCATGGATGTCGATGGCGCGCCTGGTGTTGCCGTCGAGGCTGGAATTGAATAGGCCGGCGGGATCGGGCAGCGCGGCGCCCTTGGCGAAGGTCAATTTCACCACGGCCTTGTAGGTCTCGCCGGTGCAGATGATGCCGGCATGCTCCCAGACCGGGACGCCGCGCCATTTCCAGGTTTCCTCGACCTCGGGATCGGCCTCCCGGATGACGGCGCGGACCCTCGCGAGCGTCGCGCCGCGCCAGTCGGTCAGTTCCGTGATCCGGGCGTCGATCTGCTCCGAGGCCGAGGCTTCGGCTTCCGGCTTCGGCGCCGCTTTCGTGGTCTTGCCAGCCATGGCTCGGCTCCTAGCCTTGCGCCCGTCGCCCTTGGCGCCAGCTGGCGGCATAGGGCAGGGCGAACATGGTGAGGCCGGAGAACATCAGCAGGAACAGCGGCGGCAGCGGGGAATAGACGATCCAGGCCGGCGGCTGCCCCAGTGCCATGGCGACGAAGTTGGCGATTACCGTCGCGGTGAAGATGAGCGCGAGCCAGCGATGGCCCTGCCGGATGACGTCGTTCCAGGTCAACGGAACCTCCTTCTTGAGATGAGAGCCAGGGCGAGTGTTCACGCTTCGCGCGCCAGCAACTCTTCCAGCTTGCCGAGGAACTCCTGCCAGCCGGCTTTGGCGCCGCCGAAGGCCTGCTTCTGCTCCGGCCGGAAGCCGGCCTGCTCCATGCGCAGCAATGTGCCTTTGGGCGTCGGTGTCAGGGTGAAGGTCACCGTGCTCTTCAGGTTGAAGGCCGGATCGTCATGGGCAAAGTCCCAAGTGTAGGACAGCGTCCGGTTCGGCTCGATGCCGAGAACCTCGCAATCGAGCACGCCGCCCCATTCGCCGCGCAGGTTGAAGCGATGGCCGACGACCGGCGCGAAATCGTTCTTCATAAGCCACTCCGCAATCAGGTGCGGCTGCGTCAGGGCGCGCCAGAGCTTTTCCGGCGGATGGGCGATCTCGCGCTCGACGGTGACGGAGCGGGTCAGTGTGGCGGTGGTCATTGGTCCATCCTTGCGAGCAGATCTTCGAGGTCGTCGAACCGCGCCTCCCAGAACCCGGCCATCTGGCTGGTCCAGTCGATCAGCGGGCTGAGCGCGCCGAGCTGGGCGCTGTAATGGGTCTGGCGGCCGGCCTGCCGGTCACGCACAAGCCCGGCCTGCTTCAGCACGCCGAGATGCTTGGAGACGGCTGGCTGCGAGACGCCGGCCTGCGCGGTCAGCGCCCCGACGGTCAGCTCGCCATCGCGGCATAGGCGCTCGAAGATGGCGCGCCGCGTCGGGTCGGCGAGCGTCCTGAACAGCATGTCGTGGGAGTCTGACATTACAATCGATAACCCGTTGGCTATGGGTTTATTCATAACCAGCGAGATATGAGTTGGTCAAGCGCCTTCGCGGGCAAAGCAGAACGGGGGTGTGACAGGGGCGCTGGACCAGGTCGCGCGGCTCACGCAGGATGCGCCCGAAACTGCGGGGACCCGATGCAGTCTACGCGCCCCGCCATCCCGCCTTCGAGGACCTCACCATGGATCTGATGCTGAACGGCAAGCGCGCTCTGGTCACGGGCGGCAGCAAGGGGATCGGCCGTGCCATTGCGCGGCAGCTGGCGCTGGAAGGCGTCGACGTCGTCATCGCGGCGCGCAACCAGGCGGAGCTCGATGCCGCCGCCGCCGAGCTGGCGAAGGAGACCGGCCGCAAGATCGTCGGCCTGACCGTCGACACGCAGGACGATGCCTCGGTGAAGGCTGTGGTCGCCGGCACCGTTGCGGCGCTGGGCGGGCTCGACATCCTCGTCAACGCTGCGGCCAAGCCCGGCGGGCAGGCTACGCCGCCCAAGCTCGCCGAGATCACCGACGCGCTCTTCTTCGACGACGTCAACGTCAAGGTGATGGGCTATCTCAGGATGGCCCGCGAGGCGGCGCCGGTGATGGCGGCGGGTGGCTGGGGCCGGATCATCAACACCAGCGGGCTGGCGGCGCGCCTGACCGGCTCGACCATCGGCTCGATCCGCAATGTCGCGGTGGCGGCGCTGACCAAGAACCTCGCCGACGAGCTCGGCCCGCAGGGCATCAACGTCACCGTGGTGCATCCCGGCACGACGCGGACCGAGAAGACGCCGGGCGTGGTCGCGGCACGGGTGGCGGCGTCAGGGCTGGCGCCCGAAGAGGTCGAGCGCCGCATGGCCGCCAATGTCACGATCGGCCGGCTGGTCGACATGGCCGAGGTCGCCGACATCGTGGCCTTCCTGGCCTCGCCGCGCAGCGTCGCGATCAATGGCGACGCGATCGCCTGCGGCGGCGGCTCGAAGGGCGCGATCCATTACTGAGCGATACGTCCTCTTCAACAGCCCCATAGCCTCATCCTGAGGAGCGCTCCGTAGGAGCGCGTCTCGAAGGATGCTTCAGGAGGCTCCGGCGACAGCTGGACCATCCTTCGAGACGGCCGCTTGCGCGGCCTCCTCAGGATGAGGGCTGAGTGAGAGGAGCAGTCTTCAGAACAGCGCGGTCGGCGCGACCTCCGCGACCACCATCAGCGCGAGCCCCAGCGCCCCGAGGCCGACGCCGGTCCAGGCGAGCAGGGCGACGCCGGTGATGATCGCGGCCGAGGCGACGACGATCGCGATCTGCAGCAGGCCCGAGACGATGTCGTATTTGTCGTCGCGAGCGCTGGAGATGTCACGCTTGGCCTCGGCCGCCTTGGCGCGGACGATCAGCTCCTTGCGGCCTTCATTGGTCTCGGGTTCGGACTCATAGCGGGCGATCGTCGCCTTCCAGCCGTCTATGCGCTTCTGCAGGCGCTCGCGCACAGCCGGGTCGGTGGCGCCGGCGAGCTCGACCTCCATCGCGTCGGCGGCGGTGCGCAGCGTCGTGCCGCGGATCGTCTTGGCCTGGAAGAAGGCCCAGAGATTGGAGGCTTCGATGTTCTTCGCCAGCGCGTCCTGCTCGGCATTCTTGCCGCCGATCTCGGAGAAGGCGAGCAAGAGCGCGAGAATGCCGATCAGGAGCGCGATGCGCTTGTTGACCTTGCTGGTCGGCTGGTTGTCTTCGGTGACGTCTGGTGCAACTGAGGCCATCAGTGATTCCCCCCGGAAAGGCCGCGCCTGATGCCCGGTGCGCGTGACGGAATCAAGACGAATTTACCGAAGGTAAGCGGTTATCCCCGGAGCCGGATCCGATCAGGCTGAAATAGCCTGATCGGTGAATCCGTCTCTCACTTTTTGTAGGAGACCGTTTTACCGATCAGCTTGCAGCGCAAGCCGATCGGAACGGGCTCCGGCGCGCGGATGGGCGGAATCATAAGCCGCCAGCAGGCGGACTGAATCGATGCGGGTGTAGATCTGCGTGGTCGAGAGCGAGGCGTGGCCGAGCAGTTCCTGGATGGCGCGCAGGTCGCCGCCGCGGCCGAGCAGGTGGGTGGCGAAGGAATGGCGCAGCGCATGCGGCGTCGCGCTGCCCGGCAGTCCGAGCGAGCCGCGCAGGCCCTCGACCGCGAGCTGGATGATCCGCGGCGAGAGCGGACCGCCTTTCACGCCGACGAAGAGCGGGCCCTCCGGCGCCAGCCGCCACGGGCATTGCGCGAGATAAGCGCCGATCGATTCGACCACCACCGGCAGCACCGGCACCATCCGGGTCTTGCCGCCCTTGCCGAGCACGGTCAGCGCATCGGCGGTGCTGAGCGGTGCCTGCGAGCGCTTGAGGCCGAGCGCCTCGGAGATGCGCAGGCCGCTGCCATAGAGCAAGGAGAGCACGGCGGCGTCGCGCGCGAGAACCCAGTCGGGCCGCTCCTCGCCGGCGCGGCTGTCGGCCTTGGTCACGGCCGCGGCGGCCTTGGCGTCGAGCGGGCGCGGCAGGCCCTTGCCGAGCCGTGGCCCGCGGGTCGCAGCGAAGGCGGCAGCGGTCAATCGGCCGCTGCGCTCGCCGAAGCGGGCGAGCGAGCGCAGCGCTGCAAGCTGGCGCATCAGCGTGCGGTTGCCGACGCCATCGCGGCGGCGATAGCCGAGGAAGGCGCGCAGATCGGCCGGCTTCAGGGCGGCGACCGCCTTCAGCGAAGGGGGCGCATCGAGATGATGCGTGAGGAAAGTGGCGAATTGTTCGATGTCGCGACCATAGGCCTCGAGCGTCTTAGGCGAGAGCCGGCGCTCATGGCCGAGATGGGCGAGCCAGTCGCGCCGGAGGGTGTCGAAATCGCTCATCGTGCGATCTTGCCGCGCGAGACTTAACAACCGTTGTCCGGCGCGATCATCGCCTGCTATGAACCCTGCAGACATTGTTCAGGGCTGACCAAATTGCACGCTCCCGATCCGCACGGCCTGACCTTCCCCTTTCCCGAGCCGCCGGCGCCCGGTCAGCTGATCGAGGTTGCGCCCGGCATCTTCTGGGCCAGGATCGCGCTGCCGTTCCGGCTGGACCACGTCAACATATACCTGATCGAGGATGGCGACGGCTTCGCCGTGATCGACACCGGCATCGGCGACGAGGCGACCAAGCAGGCCTGGCTCGCGCTGATGGCCGGGGCGCTCGCCGGCAAGCGGCTGACCCGGCTTTTCGTCACGCATTTCCATCCAGACCATATCGGCCTCGCCGGCTGGCTCTGCGAGCGTTTCGGCACGCCGCTCCTGACCAGCCAGACCGGCTATCTCGGCTGCCTCAACATCTCGCTCAGCCCGGGTGCGTCCGAGGCGCCGGTCTACAAGCAGTTCTATCAGCGCCACGGCCTCTCGGCCGAGGTGACGCAGGTCGTCTCGACTTTGGGCCATGGCTATCTCCGGCAGGTGACGCCGCTACCGCCGACCTTCACCCGGGTCGTCGCCGGCGACGTCTTGCGCATCGGCGGGCGTGACTTCTTCGTGCTCGCAGGTGATGGCCATGCGCCGGAGCAATTGATGTTCCATTGCCCGGAGGCGAACGTCTTCCTGGCGGCCGACCAGGTGCTCGCCAAGATCACGCCCAACATCAGCGTCTGGGCGGTGGATGCGGAGGGTGATCCGCTCGGCCTCTATCTGCGTTCGCTACGGGCGCTGCCGCAGGCGATCCCGCCCGGGACGCTGGTCCTGCCTGGGCACCAGCTGCCGTTCTATGGATTGCAGGAGCGCTGCGCCGCGCTCGGCGCCCATCACGCCGAGCGCTGCCGGCTGATCGCGGGCGCAGTCGCCAAGGGGCCGCATTCGGTCGCAGAGCTGGTGCCGGTCATGTTCACGCGGCCGCTCGACCCGCACCAGCTCTCCTTCGCCTTCAGCGAGGTCTTCGCGCATGTGAACGCGATGCTGCGGCTCGGCGAATTGCGCTGGGCCGAGCCTGAGGGCGGGATCATGAAGGTGATGGCGGCCGGTTGAGCACGATGTCGTCCTCCCCTCACAGGCGAGGGGAGGAGATCTTCATCCGCTCAGGCCGCGGCCATGGCGGGCTGCTCGACCGCGGTCACCGTCAGCACATGCTTCTTGCCGTCGCGGGCGGTCCAGGCGATCGACTGGCCGGCGGCAAGGCCGATCAGCGCCGCGCCGATTGGCGTCAGCACCGAGATGCGGCCCTGCTCGATGTCGGCCTCGCCGGGATAGACGAGCTGGACGCGACGATGCTGGGCACTGTCGGAATCGAAGGTTACGAAGGAGCCCATGCGCACGACGTCCGCCGGCAGCTTGGCCGGTGCGACGACCTTGGCGCGATCCATCTCGGCGAGCAGTTCCTCGGCGACCTCCGGGATGCGCTCGAGCGCGGTGGTGGCGAGGCCGGTCAGGCGCTCATGGTCGATCTCGCCGACGATGATCTTCGGCTTGCGGTGGGTCTTCTGGTTCAGCTGGGTCATGGGTCTGGTGTCCTGCGATGGCGCGCGCGACGGCGGCGCCAGAGCGCGACCGGCAAGGTCTGAGATGGTATCTTGGGGGAGACGCCTTGGAAGGATCGTGCTGCCATGACGGCGGACAGCATCGACGGCACCCCTGGACTCGGGGCGCGCTCGGGCCGAGTCCGGGGCTAGAATTCCGCGATCGGGGCGACCCGGAACACGAGGCGATGCTTCGTCGTCATGCCCATAGATTTGGGGCCGGACGCGTTGCTGTCAAGGCCGCAGAGGCCTGTCGCCGTCCGATGACGATGCGAAGAGAACCCATGCGAGCCGGCTTTCGACGGCCCGTTCGATACGGGATGAGAGGCGTTTGCCGTCCGTCAGCGCCGCGCCTGGGGGCGGCGCACCGGGACCGGGATCGGCTTCAGCTGCGGCTGGGGCGGAGCGAGGAGGGCGCCGAGGCGGAGAATGAAGCGGGCGATCAGGTCCATAACGTCCCTCAGCTCTGGGCGATGAAGATCGTGGGAATCAGCTCACCGCCACCGATCGTCACCACATCGTTTCCACCAATATGGTGCTTCGATGGCGCGGCCGCTACTGCCTCGGTCGGAACCATGAACAGGATCGACGGCGGGACGGTGTTCATCGGCGTTGGCATTCCGCGTGGAAGATACGGCTCAGGATTGTCCTGAAAATACTTCAAATGCCTTACGCCTCAGAGGGTTATCGACCCATAGGCTTAACGATGTGCTGCATCGGGCGAAGAAGCACGCGGATGGCCGATACGCCGCAGCGTGACGAGAGCAACGCTCCGGAACAAAGGAGCGATTGAACCCGATCGGCGGCTCGCTTATGGCTAATGAATCGTTAACCGGGGCGTCATCCAGACATGGCCAGCCTGTTCCGGCTCGTGCCCGATGCACGCGCCGAACTCCTGCAGCTGAATTCCTGGGCACGGCCGCATCAGGCCGGCTTTGCCGCGGCGCAGCGCGCGGCGCGATTCGGCGCGGCCGGGCCGGAGGCCTCCGCCTTCCTGGCGGCACGGCGCGAGGCGATTTTGGCGCGGCTCGGCGAGGGCGCCGCGAGCTGGAACGGCTGGGCCGGCGAAATGCTGCGCCTGCGCGGCCGGATCGGTGCCGACGACGCGCTTCTCGCGCTTTGGCGCCTCTTCGCCGATGTCGAGCTGATCGACGAGATCTTCGAGGGCGATTTCAACGTCGCCGGCATCATCTTCCCGGCTGCGGCACGCTTCGCCGGCAGCGCCTTCTGCGGCGATGCCTGGTTCTCCGAAGCGCATGTCCACGGGGCCGCCAGCTTCCGCGATGCCAGCTTCCGCGCCGACGCCTTCTTCGACCGGGCGCATTTCGCCGGGGATGCCGATTTTGGCGCGGCGACCCTGCACGGCACCGCCGAGTTCCGCGACATGCGCTGCGAGGGCGTGGCCTGCTTCGTCGAAGCGGAGTTCGTCGGCGATGCCTGGTTCCGCGGCTCGCGCTTCGACGGGGTGACGCAGTTCCGCGGCGTGCGCCATGCCGGCGAGGCGGGCTTCGGCGATTGCCGCTTTACGGGCCCGGCCGATTTCGGCGAGGCCGAGTTCGCCGGCAACGCCGGTTTCGAGGAGACGCGGTTCGGGCAGATGGCGAATTTCGCCGCCGCCCGCTTCGACCGCGCCGCCTGGTTCAGCAACGCCGCCTTTGACGGCCGTTCGAATTTCGAGCGCGCCCGCTTCCGCGGCCGGCGGCATTTCGAGGGGATCTCGCTGGCGGCGCAGGTCTCGCCCGTGGCGCAGCAGATTGCGGCGCTGGAGCAGTTCCGCTTCGGACGGCGTTGAGCGAACGCCCGCAGTTCCCTATCCGTCAGCCAGTCTGGCCCGTGCCTTGCTAGCCCTCTTGCCGCCTGCCGAACTGGCGGCTGCGACCAGCGAGGACGAGATGAAGCGCGAAGAGCTCACCGAAAAGATTCTCGACATCAAGCGCGAGAAGGGCTGGAGCTGGAAACAGATCACCGACGAGATCGGTGGCATGTCCGAGGTGCTGGTGATCGGTGCCCTGCTCGGCCAGATGAAGCTGGTGAAGCCGCTCGCCGAGAAGGCGGCGGCGCTGTTCGGCCTGTCGGAGGCCGAGAAGCGCATGCTCAACGAGGTGCCCTATCGCGGCACCGGCACGCCGATGCCGCCGACCGATCCGCTGATCTACCGCTTCTACGAGATGGTGATGGTCAACGGCCCCGCCTGGAAGGCACTGATCGAAGAGGAGTTCGGCGACGGCATCATGTCGGCGATCGATTTCAACATCGCCTTCGAGCGCGAGCCGAACCCCAAAGGCGACAGGGTCAGGATCACCATGTCGGGCAAGTTCCTGCCGTACAAATACTACGGCAACGAGCAGGGCATTCCCGACTATGGCTTCAAGGAGGAATAGGCCTCCTCAGGGCATCTGGCCGGGCTCCAGCGTGCCGTCCTTCTGCATGGTGCGCTGCAGGGCAGGGCGCTCGATCATCCGGCCCATATAGGCCTCGAAGACCGGCAGCCGCGGCAGCACGCCGACGATGTTCATGCCGAAATGGATGCCGGCGCCGAGCTGGGTATCGGCGGCGGTGAAGCGCTCGCCGGCGGCATAGGGATGCTCTCCGAGCTTCTTCGCGAGATTGGCGACCGTGTCGGCATGCGAGCCGAAGGAGAAGCCGCGCGCCTCGTACTGGAACTTGTGGACCGAGGTCGCGATGATCGGGTCGAGCACGGCGTCGGTATAGACCAGCGAGGTGAGGAAGGCCGGGCGGTCCTTGTCGCCGATTGCCGGCGCCAGCCCGGCCTCCGGGAACTGCTCGGTGAGATAGAGGCAGATCGCGGCGCGCTCGGTGACGGTGGTGCCATCGTGGACGATAGCCGGCACCTTCTTGTGCGGCTGGATGGCGCGATAGCTCTCCGGCGGGCCGCCTTCGGCACGGATGTCGACGATCTCCATCTCATAGGGCTGGCCGAGCTCCTCGAGCAGCCAGAGGATCGAGAATGAGCGCGACTTCGGCGAGTGATAGAAGGTCAGCATGGCTGTGTCCCTTTCGGCGTTTCCTCGTGCGATGACCAGGCTGATAGGGCGGCGATATGTCAGGAGTTGTCAGGAAAGCCCTGGCTTGCCAATATCCCTGATCGAAACGCGAGCGGGGCGCATAGCTCCTTCTGCCCGTGGCCGTTCGGACTATGCCTTGCGCGCGACGATGAAGGGGCGACTGTCCTTGCCCTTACTCGCATGGCGTTCGGTGCCGACGACTTCGAAGCCCGCCGCGGCGATGAGGCCGCTCAGCGCCTGCGCGCTGAAGACGCCGGCATAGGGTGCCTTTCCGATCACCTGCATGAGGGGCAAAGCGAACTTGATCAGCGGGTTCATGTCGCCGAGGCAGGGTGTCTTGGTGATGAACAGACCGCCTGGCACGAGCAAGGCATGGATGCTGCCCAGCGTTCCAGCGAGATCACGGACCAGATGGAGATAGTTGAAGCCCAGAACCGCTTCGAAGCGAGCGGCTTCGGAAGCAAGAGCCTCTGCTGTCGCGGGGCGGAAGGCGAGGCCGGCGATCGGGTTCGCGGCGCGTTTCTCTTCCGCGATGGCGATCATGTCGGCGGACAGGTCCGTCGCCAGATAGCTTTTGACATCACTGGCGAGCCGCAGTGCCGTGGTCCCGGTTCCGCAGCCCAGTTCGAGCACGCGGTCTTCCGGCTTCAACAGGGCAACCGTCCGCTCCAGCGTGCGCTCATACCCGGCCTGATCCGAGATCCGTGCTCTGGCGTAGCTTTTCGAGGACCGGTTCCAAAAGCGGGCATCGCTCACGGTGCTCATCTGCCGTCTCCCTTGCGGAGAGAGCCTTAGCATATGTACCGCCACTGTCCGTTACCTGCCGTCCGCGAAGCAGATTCGAAATCCGAGTCCGCCGATTCCAGTAGTAGTCATATGTTATAACGTAACAATTTTGCCGAGATCGCAGTAATCATAGTGTCATCTCGCGCGCCTAACGGACCGGCCACCGGATTCACTGGGGCGGAGAGGTATCATGCAGAAGCGTACTTGGCTGATGGCGGCGGCGATGCTCGCCAGTGTGGCGCCGGCGACGGCGCAGACCATCTATCCGCTCAACCGCGCCGAGATCCTCGAGGGCTCGCGTTTCGACTTCAAGGTCGAGTTCCCGAACGCTCCGGCCTCTGCCGACGTCAAGGTCACGATCAACGGCAAGGCGGTGAACGAGGCTTTCGGCCGCGAGGCCCAGTTCGTCCAGAATGAGGAAGGCCAGAAGCATTCGGCGCTGTGGCTGCGCGGCGCGCAGCTGCCGGCCGGCCAGTACGTCATCGAGGCGACGCAGGGCAACGACAAGGCCACCGTCAACTGGACCGTCTACGCCACGCCCGAGCGCAAGGCCAAGAACGTCATCCTCTTTGTCGGTGATGGCATGTCGGTCGCGCACCGCACCGCCGCCCGCATCCTGTCGAAGGGCTGGGAGCAGGGCCTCTATGGCGGTGAGCTCGCCATCGACGACATGCCGCACATGGCGCTGATCTCGACCTCGGGCACCGACTCGATCGTCACCGACAGCGCCAACTCGGCCAGCGCCTACACCACCGGCCACAAATCCTGCGTCAACGCGCTCGGCATCTACTGCGCCAAGAACGCCCTGACGCTCGACCATCCCAAGGTCGAGACCATCTCCGAGGTGATCAAGCGCAAGCGCTCGGGCATGGCGATCGGCGTCGTCACCAATTCCGAGATCGAGGATGCCACTCCGGCCGCGATGGTCGCCCATACCCGCCGCCGCTCGGACTACAACGACATCGTCAAGATGTTCTTCGACGTGCAGCCCGACGTGATCATGGGCGGCGGCTCGCCGAACTTCCTGCCGAAGTCGACTCCGGGCACCAAGCGTACCGACGACCAGGACTTCATCGCCAAGTTCAAGGAGGCGGGCTATGCGCTCGCCACCACCAAGACCGAGATGAACGCCGCGGTCGCCGGCGGCTCCAAGAAGCTGCTCGGCCTCTACAATACCTCGAATATCGACGGCGCCTTCGACCTGCGCCTCGCCAAGAAGGGCTCGATCTCTAAGTTCCCGGACCAGCCCGACGTGGTCGAGCAGACCAAGGCCGCGATCGAGATGCTCAAAGGCGCCCAGGACGGCTTCTTCCTGATGGTGGAATCGGCCCGCATCGACAAGTACAGCCACTCGCTCGACTGGGAGCGCGCGGTGTTCGACACGATCATGCTCGACAACGCCGTCAAGGTCGCCAAGGACTTCGCTGGGGATCGCAACGACACGCTGATCATCGTCGTGCCCGACCACGCCCATCCGATCTCGATCATCGGCACCTATGACGATGATCGGCCCGGTCAGCTGCTGCGCGACAAGCTCGGCACCTATGCCGACTCTCTGCCCCCGAACTACGGCCCCCGGGATGCTGACGGCTACCCGACCAAGGTCGACACCTCGCGCCGTCTCGCCGTCGCCTTCGGCAGCTATCCGGACACCTGCGACACCGGCCGGCCCTATCTCGATGGCGAGCGCGTCCCGGCCGTGAAGGGCCCGGACGGCAAGACCAATGTCGCCAATGAGAAGGACTGCACCTTGCCGCTCGCCACCCGCAAGCAGGGCAACCTGCCCTTCGACGCCAATTCCGGCGTCCACGCGGGAGATGACGTACTGCTCACCGCCATGGGCCCGGGCGCCGAGCGCTTCCGCGGCCACAAGCCGAACGTCTTCGTCTTCCGCGTCATGGCGGAGGCGCTGGCCCTCGGCGGCAAGTGATCTAGACTGGGAGCAGGACGCATGATCTCGCATCGGCCGCACCTGCTCCCGACGCTTTCGCGCCGCGGGCTCCTCACGGGGCTCGCGGTGCTGCCGGTTTCGCTGCGCGCGTTGGCCGCCGAGGCGGAGCTGCTGACCTTCGACGGGCTCTACAAATCCTTCGGCGTGCTCGGCTTCCAGTTCTCCGACCGGGCGACCGCGCTGCGCGGCAAGCCGGTCAGGATGATCGGCTATATGGCGCCGCCGCTGAAGCCGGAAAGCCATTTCTTCGTGCTGACGCGCGAGCCGCTGGCGATCTGCCCGTTCTGTCAGTCGGATGCCGACTGGCCGGTCGACATCGTCGTGGTGTTCATGCGCGCGGCGACGCCGATGGTCAGTGCCGGCCAGAAGGTCGCGGTCAGCGGCCGGCTCGAAATCGGTTCCTCGACCGATGCCGAGACCGGTTTCGTCAGCCAGATCAGGCTCGTCGATGCCGGCTTCCACAGTGTCTGAGCGGTTGGCCAGTGCGGCGCAGCCGCTGCATTTCTCCGGCATTGAAGTCGATCATCGCGATGGTGACGGCCGGCCCTTCCGGGTGCTCGACATTCCCGATTTCAAGGTGCCGCCCGGCGCGCTGATCGGCCTGCGCGGTCCCTCCGGCTCGGGCAAGACCTCGCTGCTGCATCTCGCCGCCGGGTTCTTCCTGCCCGATGCCGGCAGCATCCGCTGGGGCGATGTCGCGGTCTCCGCGCTGCCGGGTGCGGCGCGCGATCGCTGGCGGCGCGAGACGGTCGGCTTCGTCTTCCAGGACTTCCATCTCGTGCCCGAGCTCGATGTGCTCGCCAACATCACCCTGCCGGCGAGCTTTTCGGGCTGGCGGCAGACGAGCGACCAGGTCGCGCGCGCCACCACGCTCGCCGGGCGCATGGGGCTGACCGATCTGCGCCGGCGCGCCGCCGTGCTCTCGCGCGGCGAGCAGCAGCGCGTCGCGATCGCGCGGGCCTTGTTCAACGCACCGGCCCTGATCCTCGCCGACGAGCCGACCGCGAGCCTCGACCCCGCACATGCGGCCGAGGTCGGCTCCCTTCTGGTCGAGGTCGCCAGGGAGAGCGGCGCGACACTGCTCTGCGCCTCGCATGATCCTGTGCTGCTGGCGCGGATGCAGCAGGTCGCGGTGATCGGTGACGGGCCGTTGATTCTGAAGGTAGCGGCGTGAATCCTTTGCCGATGGTCATCGCCGACCTCAGGGCGCTGCGCTGGACAGCCGCCGCGATCGTGACGCTGGTCGCGCTGGCGGTGGCGATCGGTGTGTCCATCGGCGCGCAGGAGCGGGCGCTGCGCCAGGCCTCGGCCCGCGCCGCCGATGATTTCGACCTCTTGATCGGCGCGCCCGGCAGCCAGACGCAACTGGTGATGTCGGCGATCTATCTGCAGCCCGAGGCGCTGCCGTTGGTCGACGGGCGGCTGCTCAACGAGCTCGCCCGCGATCCGCGCGTCGCAGCGGTCGCGCCGCTCGCCTTCGGCGACATTGCCCGCGGCCATCCGGTGATCGGCACCACGCTTGCGTTCGCCAGCCGCTGGGGCCGCCTGCAGCCGAGCGAGGGGCGCCTGTTCGCGCGCGAAGGCGAGGCGGTGCTCGGCGCCGACGTCACCTACAAGCTCGGCGACAAGATCGAGCCCTCGCATGCCATCGCAGGGCATTGGCCGAAGCGCGGCGTTGCCGATGCGGAAGAGGCGAGCCATCGCCATGAGGGCCATGCCTATGTCGCGGTCGGCCGCCTGCCGCGGCTGGGCTCGCCCTTCGACCGGGCGATCCTGGTGTCGGTCGAGAGCGTCTGGGCGGTGCACGGGCTCGGCAACGGTCATGCCGGCGAGGACGCAGCGCTCGGCCCGCCCTTCGACGGCCAGCGCATTCCCGGCGTGCCGGCGCTTGTGGTGAAGCCGAGGGCAGTCGCCGATGCCTATGCGCTCAGGGCGCGCTATCGCCAGGGCGGCACCATGGCGTTCTTCCCGGCCGAGGTGCTGGTCGGGCTCTACCGCACGCTCGGCGATGTCGGGCAGGTGCTCAGCGTCGCCTCCGTGCTCAACGCCGTGCTGATCCTTGCGGCGATCTTCCTGCTATTGGTCGCGGTGACGGGCCTGAGGCGGCGGCGCTATGCCGTGCTGCGCGCGCTCGGCGCGCCGCCGGCCTATGTGCTGCTGGTCGTCTGGCTTGGCATGGCCGGGCTGGTCGCGGCCGGCTGCCTCGCCGGGCTTGGGCTCGGTGCCGCGGCGACGCTCGCGGTCTCCGGCCTGTTCGAGGCGCAGACGGGCCTCAGGCTCTCCTTCGCGCTGGGCTCGGCGGAGCTCGGCCAGGTCGGGCTGATCCTGCTGCTCGGCTCGCTCGCGGCGCTCATTCCGGCGGCGCTGTCCTATCGCCGCTCGATCACCGCGGGCCTGCGCGGCTAGGTCGGGGTTGACCCTGCTTTGCCTCTTCCGGTTAAATCCCGGCGGGGGGCGTTGCAGGGATGATCATGCTGCGCGCCATTGTAGTTGTCGTAACCAGTCTCGCTTTCTGCGCACCCGCCTACGCCTATTCCAACGCGCTCAGTCGCGGGGTCGCCGACTTCCTCAACATCTTCAGCGAGCAGCCGGTCCCGCGCCAGATCGTGCCCTGGAGCGGCAAGCAGGCGCCTGGCACGGTCGTGGTCTCGACCAGCCAGAGGCGGCTCTATTACGTTCTCGGGCAAGGGCAGGCGATCCGCTACGGCGTCGGCGTCGGCCGGCAGGGCTTCAGCTGGTCAGGCACCAAGATCGTCTCGCGCAAGCGCGAATGGCCGGACTGGCGCCCTCCCGCCGCGATGCTGAAGCGCCGGCCCGACCTCCCGCGCTACATGGAAGGCGGGATGGAGAATCCGCTCGGGGCGCGGGCGATCTATCTGGGCTCGAGCCTCTACCGCATCCATGGCTCGAACGAGCCCGACACGATCGGCGCCGCGGTCTCCTCCGGCTGCATCCGGATGACCAATCGCGACGTGACGGATCTCTATGATCGCGTCCGGCCCGGCACCAAGGTGATCGTGCAGCGCTAGCTGTCGCGGTGGCCATGCCGGATGCGCCGGACCATCAGCCAGACGCCGAGGATCGCGACCGGCACGAACAGCGCAGTCGCGATGCCGACATCGATTGGCAGATAGCCGGCATCCTTGGCGCCCTTGGCGAGATAGCCGAACAGGCTGACGACATAGTAGCCGATCGCCGCGACCGAGAGCCCCTCGACCGTCTGCTGCAGGCGCAATTGCAGACGGGTCCGGTCGTTCATCGCCGAGAGCAGGTCACGGTTCTGCTGTTCGAGTGCGACATCGACACGGGTGCGCAGCAGGTTGGCGGCGCGGGCGAGCCGGCGCGACAGGTCGAGCTGGCGCTGCTGCAGCATCTGGCAGGTGCGCATCGCCGGGGCCATGCGTCGCGACAGGAAGGCGGCGATGGTCGGCCAGCCGCCATAGGGCGCCTCGCCGATCGCTTCGAGCCGCTGGCCAACGATGCTGTCATAGGCGCGGCTGGCGCCGAAGCGGTAGTTCGATGAGGCAGCCTCCGACTCCATCGTCGCGGCGATCGCCGTCATCTCGTCGAGCAGGGCATTGTCGGCGGCGAGCCCGTCGGTCTGCATCATCGTGCCGGCAATGCGGACCAGCACCTCCTCGGTCCGGCGCACGGAGGGGGCGAGGCGGTGCGCCTCCGGCAGGCCGAGCAGCGCGAGCACGCGATAAGTCTCGACCTCGAGGAGCCGCTGCGCCAATGCGCCGGCCTTGGCGGGTGTCAGCGCCCGGTCCAGCACGAGAATACGGACAAAGCCGTCGGCTCCGGCGCGGAAATCAGTTGCCGCCACCCCGGCTTCGCCGTCGACTAACGATGCTGCGAGGCTTGCCGGGTCGAAGAGGGTTTCCAGATCGGGAATGGCCTTCTCCTGCAGCAGATGCAGGTCGACCGCCACCAGATGCGGTCCCGGCTGCGGCAGAGCGTGCATGCCATGCGGCAGGATGGTGGTCGCCGGCAGGAAGGGCACGGAGCCGGGGGATGGCAACTCCCAGGTATAGGTGGTGAACTCGCTGTGCTGCTCCCAGCGCAGGCTGGTTTCGCCGAGCCTGGTGCGATGGTGCTTGGCGCCCTCGGCCGGGCCGGGCACGCCGCGCTCGGCGCAGAAGCGGGCAAGGGCCTCGCGATCGGCGGCGGCCTGCGACTGGTCGGTCATGAAGGCGAAGTGCAGCAGACGCTGCGGCGTCGCCAGCGGTGCGAAGGGGCGGGCATGGATCTCGCCGAGGATCGCGCCGCGCGACGGGTGCGCAATCAGCGGCGGCACGCCGTTTTCGATAGTCCGGTCCATGCAGTCCAGCCCCTTGGTGCGTCCGCTTTCGGCTTTGTCCGCACGCAAGGAGCTTGCCGGAAAGCATTGCAGCCTGCGAGTCCGGCACGGTGTCGCAAGGGCAGCGCACTGGTGACATGATCCGGCGTCGTCCTAGTCCAGGCTTTGTGTGATGCCGCTGCCCAATCGCGTCCGCCCCGATGGCTCGCTCTTCGCCGATCCGGCGCGCGGCCTGCTGTTCGGCAATCGCGGCGGCAAGTTCCATGATCCGGCGACCAAGGAATTGCCGACGCGGCTGTTCGCGACGAAGCAGTGGATCTGCTGCGTGCTCTCCTTCAAGGGCCGCCAGCGCAATGTCTGGGGCCGATATTACACCGAGCTGTTCTTCTGCGATGAGGTGACGGCGCTCGCCGCCGGGCACCGCCCTTGCGTCGAATGCCGGCGCGCCGATGCCCATGCCTACCGGGCCGCGCTGGTCGCAGGGCTCGGACTTCCCCAGGTGCCGCTCTTCCCGGCGATCGACGAGCGGCTCGATCGCGAGCGCCGGGACGGCCGCCGCAAGCGCCTGCACCGGTTGGCGGCGTCAAGCCTGCCGGACGGTGCGATGATCGCCACGCCGGAGGGCGAGTTCCTGGCCTTGCGCGGCGACAAGGCGCTGCTTTGGTCGCCTTCCGGTTACGTCGCGAGCCGGCCGCGACCGCCCGGTCAGGTCGCCGTCGTCACGCCGCCGACGTCTTTGGCCGCGCTTGTGAACGGCTATCAACTTCTCTGGCATCCGAGCGCCGCCGAACCGGCCTGAATCGTGGCTTGCCCGCCTTGTCATCGCCGCCGGCTGTGGCACACCCTCGCGCCTGGCGGATCACGGTGTGCGCAGGAGCGCGCGAGCCGGCCGATCCCGGGGGAGGACACTCATGTTGCGAAAGACCATCTGCGCGCTCGCCTTTGCGCTCGCCGGTTTCAGCGGCCTGCCGGCCTTTGCCGGAGCGCTGCAGATCACCGATGCCGACCCGGTCGCGGTCGTCACCGTGCCCGATGCCTGGACAACCGCGAAGATCAAGCGCGGCGTCGAGATCAAGACGCCGGACGAGGAGATCTATCTCTGGTTCGAGCTGGTCGCGCCCGCCGAGCTCGACACGCTCCAGAAGGAGCACAACGTCTATTTCGAGAAGGAAGGCGTCACCATCACCGGCGCTTCCGACACAGTGAAGCAGGAGGTCAAGGGCAAGGCCTGGTCGTTCACCGAGCTCAAGGCCAAGAGCAAGGACGGCGAGTCGATCATCCGCTACATCGCGATCAACCCGAATGTCGCGAGCGGCAAGATCATCATGATGACCTATTGGGCCTCGCCCGAGGGCCACAAGACGCATGACGCGGCCATGTCGGCGATCATCGACAGCATCGCCTACAAGTAAGATCGCTGCCGGGCGGTGGAACCGCCGGCCCGTCCGCGACGTTGTCCCGTCATCTTAATCCGATGACAATCAAGGGGGTAGCGTCGATGCGTTCGATCATTTTGTGGCTGGTGGGCGTTCCGATCCCGATCATCATCCTGCTCTGGTTCTTCATGCGCTGACAGGATCTGGTAGAAGGACTTGCTATGGCCGGGCTTGCCCGGCCATTCTTGTTTTGCGGGATGTCGTGCCGGCAGGGCGAAACGGCACCATCCCGCTTCATCCCTTTGCCGTGCTGCGAGTATAGCGTTCGCCCATGCAACCCATCATCCAGATATCCGGCCTGTCGAAGACCTATGCTTCGGGCTTCCAGGCGCTGAAGACCGTCGATCTCGATATCAGGCGCGGCGAGATCTTCGCCCTGCTCGGGCCGAACGGCGCCGGCAAGACGACGCTGATCAGCATCGTCTGCGGCATCGTCCGGCCGAGCACGGGCACGGTCGTCGCCGACGGCCACGACATCATCCGCGACTACCGCGCCGCGCGCAGCCGGATCGGGCTCGTGCCGCAGGAGCTAACCACCGACGCCTTCGAGACGGTCTGGGCGACGGTGTCGTTCAGCCGCGGCCTGTTCGGCAAGCCGAAGAACCCGGCCATCGTCGAGCAGGTCCTGCGCGACCTCTCGCTCTGGGACAAGCGCGACAGCAAGATCATGACGCTATCGGGGGGCATGAAGCGGCGCGTGCTGATCGCCAAGGCGCTGGCGCACGAGCCGCAAATCCTCTTCCTCGATGAGCCGACCGCCGGGGTCGACGTCGAATTGCGCCAGGACATGTGGAAGCTGGTCCGGCGGCTGCAGGAGAGCGGCGTCACCATCATCCTGACCACGCACTATATCGAAGAGGCCGAGGAGATGGCCGACCGGGTCGGCGTGATCAGCAAGGGCGAGATCATCCTGGTGGAAGAGAAGGCCGAGCTGATGCGCAAGCTCGGCCAGAAGCAGCTCACCTTGCATTTGCAGGCGCCGCTCGCGGCGGTGCCCGAGGCGCTGTCCGGCTACGGCCTGACGCTGCAGGCGGAGGGCGCGGAACTCGTCTACACCTACGACACCAAGGCCGAGCGCACGGGCATCACCGCGCTGATGAAGGACCTGGCCGAGGCCGGCATCCGTTTCAGCGACCTGCGCACCAGCCAGTCCTCGCTCGAGGACATCTTCGTCGGCCTTTTGAGGGCGAACGCATGAGCGTCAATCTCCACGCCATCAAGGCGATCTACCGTTTCGAGATGGCCCGCACCTGGCGCACGCCCCTGCAGAGCGTGCTTTCGCCGGTGATCTCGACCTCGCTTTATTTCGTCGTCTTCGGCGCGGCGATCGGCTCGCATATGCAGGCGATCGACGGCGTGCCCTATGGCGCCTTCATCGTGCCGGGCCTGATCATGCTCTCGCTGCTGACGCAGAGCATCGCCAACGCCTCTTTCGCGATCTATTTCCCGAAATTCGTCGGTACGATCTTCGAATTGCTCTCTGCGCCGGTCGCGTGGTGGGAGGCGGTCTTCGCCTATGTCGCGGCGGCGGCGACGAAGTCGGTGCTGCTCGGCCTGCTCATTCTCGCCACCGCCTTCCTGTTCGTGCCGCTGAAGATCGCGCACCCGGTCTGGATGCTGCTCTTCCTGATCCTGACGGCGGCGACGTTCAGCCTGTTCGGCTTCATCATCGGTGTCTGGGCCGATGGCTTCGAGAAGCTGCAGGCGATCCCGCTGCTGGTGATCACGCCGCTGACCTTCCTCGGCGGCTCCTTCTACTCGATCGACATGCTGCCGCCGTTCTGGCGGGCGGTGACGCTGGTCAATCCGGTCGTCTACCTGATCAGCGGCTTCCGTTGGAGCTTCAACGGCACGGCCGATGTCGGCATCGCGGTCAGCCTGACCATGACGCTGGTCTTCCTCTGCGCCTGCATCGCGGTGATCGCCTGGATCTTCAAGACCGGCTACCGGCTGAAGAACTGACGAGCGCGCGGCGGCTTCAGGCCGCCTTGATCTGGCTGAAGAAGGTCGCGACGGCGCCACGCAACGCCTCCGCCTCGCGCGCCAGGTTCTCGGCGGTGCGCAACGTGTCGGAGGCGGCGCTGGTCGCCTCGCCCGAGGCGGCGGCGAGGCTGCCCAGCGCCAGGGCCGCGGTCGCGGCGCCGTCGGCGGTCGCCTGGGCGCTGCGGGCGATTTCCGAGGTGGTGCTCTTCTGCTGCTCGGTCGCAGCGGCGATGGCGCCGGTATGCTGCGAGACGTCGGTGATCGTCGCGGCGATCGCGCCGATCGCCGCGACGGCGTCCCGGGCCTCGCTGCGGAAGGCTTCGATCTGGCTGGCGATGCCATTCGTCGCCTCGGCGGTGCGGCTCGCCAGGGTCTTGACCTCGGCGGCGACGACGGCGAAGCCGCGCCCGCTCTCGCCGGCACGGGCGGCTTCGATCGTCGCGTTGAGGGCGAGCAGATTGGTCTGCTCGGCGATGTCGCGGATGAGGTCGATGACGTTGACGATGCGCTCGGAGGCTTGCGCAAGACCATCGACGCGCCGGCTTACGCCCTGAGCGTCCAGGGCCGCGCTGCTGACCATGGCGCTCGCCCGTGTCACGCGGTCGGCAATCTCGGCGATCGAGCTCGACAGTTCCTCGGCTGCGACCGCGACATGCTGGACCTTGTCGGAGGCGTCCTGGGAGGCGTTCTGCGCTCCGTCGATCTGGACGGTGCGGGCGCTGGCGATCTCGCTCACGGTCCGCGCCGCGCCCTCCAGGGTGTGGGCGCCGGTCTCGACCGTCTCCAGCGCGTCGGCGAGACGGGCATCGAAGGCGGCGACGATCTCGGCGATCCGCTGCTGACGCGCCGTGCGCCTGGCTTCGGTGTGCGCAGCCGCCGCTTCGAGCGTCTCGCGGGCTTGGGCGTGATCGCGGAAGACCTCGACCGCGCGGGCCATGTCGCCGATCTCGTCCTGGCGCTGCACCAGCGGCACTGACGTGACCTTTTCCGCTGCGGCGAGGCCACGCATGGTCGCAGCCAAAGTCTGCAGGGGGCGCGCGACGCGCCGGTTCACCACGAACAGGGCAAGGCCCAGGCCGGTCAGGATGGCGAGGGCGCCGACGCCGATCTGCAGGTCGGCGCTGTCGCGCTGCATCGTTTCCAGGCGGGTGTCGAGCGCGGCGCTGTGGCTGTCATAACTGCCCGCGATGCGCTTGAGCGCCTCGTTCAGCCCCTTGCGATTGTCGCGATTGGCTTCGTTGTTGCCGAGCTCGCGCGCGGCCGCGATCGCGTCGGCGCGCCCCAGGCGGACGATCTCGCGACGGAAACGGGTGAATTCGCGGATGGCGCTGTCGACGGCGGTGAAGGCGGCGCGATCCTGATCGTCGATCAGCGGCCGCCATTCATCCATCAGGATCTCGATTTCGGCGAGCCCCTGCAGCAGGAGCGGGGCAAAGCGCTCGGCCTGGACGGCATCGGCGCTCATATAGATGCCGCGCGACTCCATCACCACGCTGTTCACCAGGCCGTTGACCCGTTCGGCGAGGCTCGAGCGGCGTGCGGCGGACTGCATCTCGTTCGTCACCTTGGCATATTCGCCGAGGCTGTGGACGCCGAGGCCGACGGCGAGTGCGGCGGCGATGACGAGAAGTGATATCGCGGCGAGAATCTGGCTCGAGATGGTGCGCAGCGTGGCCATCTGTGTCGCGAAACGGCAGGCCGCGGCTTGGTCAGGGGGCGCAGCTGGGAACCCACCGCCCCACAGAAGCATGGTTTGGTTAAATTTGCGTTGGAATGCTGCCCGGGCCTGCGTAGACCGGGATATCGCGATGGCGTCTCTTCCGATTGACAGGAGGGGCGGCATCCTGTCTTGACCACGCCATGACCGATCTTTCGACCATCGACAGCGCGGCGGCTGCCGCGGCGCCCCATGCGCGCCGGCGGACCTTCGCCATTATCTCGCACCCGGACGCGGGCAAGACCACGCTGACCGAGAAGCTGCTTTATTTCGGCGGCGCCATCCAGCTCGCCGGCGAAGTCCGTGCCAAGGCCGGCCGGCGCCAGACCTCCTCCGACTGGATGAAGATCGAGCGCCAGCGCGGCATCTCGGTCGTCACCTCGGTGATGACCTTCGAATATGACGGGCACGTCTTCAACCTGCTCGACACGCCCGGCCACGAGGACTTCTCGGAAGACACCTACCGGACCCTCACGGCGGTCGACAGCGCGGTGATGGTGATCGACGCCGCCAAGGGTATTGAGGCACGCACCAAGAAGCTGTTCGAGGTCTGCCGCCTGCGCGATATTCCGATCGTCACCTTCATCAACAAGGTCGACCGCGAGACGCGCGACCCCTTCGACCTGCTCAACGAGATCGAGACGACGCTGGCGCTCGACGTCGCGCCGATGACCTGGCCGGTCGGGCGCGGGCGCGAGTTCGTCGGCACGCTCGACCTTGCCTCCAACACCCTGCGCCGCAACCAGAAGGGCGATGAGAGCGATGCCGGCCAGAAGGTTGCCGGCGAGGACGACAAGCTCTTCGACGAGCTGCTGCCCCATGGCGCCGCCGACACGTTTCGCGAGGAGGTGTTCCTGGCGCGGGAAGGCTGCAAGCCCTTCGATCTCGAGGCCTTCCGCGAGGGCCATCTGACGCCGGTCTATTTCGGGGCGGCGCTGCGCGACTACGGCGTGCGCGACCTGATCGACGCGCTCGGCAAGCTCGCACCGAGCCCGCGGGCGCAATCGGCAGACAAGCGGCTGATCGAGGCGGGCGAGCCGAAGATGACCGGCTTCGTCTTCAAGATCCAGGCGAACATGGATCCGAACCATCGCGACCGCATCGCCTTCATGCGGGTCTGCTCGGGCAAGCTCTCGCGCGGCATGAAGGCCAAGCTGGTGCGCACCGGCAAGCCGCTGCCGCTGAATGCGCCGCAATTCTTCTTCGCCCGCGATCGCTCGATCGCGGAGGAGGCCTATGCCGGTGACATCGTCGGCCTGCCAAACCACGGCACGCTGCGCATCGGCGACACGCTGACCGAGGGTGAGGACATCGTCTTCCGCGGCGTGCCGAGCTTCGCCCCGGAAATCCTGCGCCGCGTCAAGCTCAAGGACGCGATGAAGGCCAAGAAGCTGCGCGAGGCGCTGCAGCAGATGGCGGAGGAGGGCGTGGTCCAGCTCTTCTTGCCGCATGACGGCGCCCCTGCCATCGTCGGCGTCGTCGGCGCGCTGCAGCTCGATGTGCTCAAGGAGCGCATGGAGGCGGAGTATTCGCTGCCCGTGGATTTCGAACCCTGCCAGTTCGCGATCGCGCGCTGGATCTCCAGCGAGGACAAGGTCGCGCTGCAGAAATTCACCGCGGCCAAGCCGTCCTCGATGGCCGACGACCTCGACGGCGATCCCGTCTTCATGGCCTCGTCGCAGTTCACCCTGAAATACGACGCCGAGCGCGCCCCGGAGATCAATTTCTCCGATGTGAAGGACTACCAGAAGGTGTCGGGAGGCTGAGCCGCCCGGCGGTCGCGCGGCTTCGTGCTGCCGCCATCTGTCTCGATCGATGGTAAGGGTGGCGCCATTCGGCGGAGACCAGTCCGGCCATGCGACGAGATGGTGAGGTTCCCAGGCGCTTCTGGCGACAGCCCCGACTCAGGCTGCTTGCCGGCGTGGCTGTGCTTGTCCTCGTCACAGTCCCGCTCGCCGCCATCCTCTATCCGACATTGAAGTCCTATCCAGCGGCGAATGTTTCTGCGGCCGCCTCGCTGCGTGACAGGAACCTGCAGGACCTCGCCCATCTGCGCCGCCTGCCGGAGGTCGAGCGCAGCTTCACGGCACAAAGCCGTGCAGCGTTCGATCAGGCGGTTACCGCGCTTGAAGCAAGGGCCGGCGAGCTCGACCGGGCCGGCCTGGCGCTGGCTGCTGCGAAGGCCGTGGCTCTGGCCGATAACGGCCATACCAATGTGCTCGGGCTTGCGGGCGATCGCGGTTTCAACGCCGTGCCGATCCGCCTCGGCTGGTTCGCCGACGGGTTGTTGGTGATCGCGACAGACGAGGACAGGCAGCATCTTCTTGGCGGACAGGTTCTTGGTGTGAACGGACACAGGACGGAAGCTTTGGTCGAGGCGCTGCGTCCCTATGTTGGCGGCCCCGCAAATCTTGCCCGGGAATTCGTGCCAAACTTTCTGATCTCGCCGGAGCTGCTCCATGCGGCCGGCCTTGCCGCGACGACTGATGGCAGCAGCTTTGCGATGCGCTTTGCTGATGGGGCCGTCGGTTCGGTCGAGCTCGTCGCCAAGGCGGCCACCCGCCCATCTCACGATCGCTTCGTGTGGCCGAGCGACAATCTGAGCCCACCGGGCCGGTCGAGCGGATGGCGGCATGTGCTCGACGGTGTCGCTTTACCGGCCTATCTCACGCATCTCGACGCGAACTACTGGCACGATTTTCCGGCCAATGATCTGCTCTATGTCCAGATCAACCGTGTGGGCGATCAGGGATCGATCGGCTTGTCCGCCTATCTGTCCGGGATGCTCGACGAAGCGGCGAAGAAACCCATTCGCAATGCCATCGTCGATCTGCGTTTCAATCCCGGCGGCAACTATACGTTGACGGCCGATTTCACCCGCCGGCTGCCGGAGCTTCTGCCAGCGCCCGGCAGGCTTTTCATCCTGACCAGCGCACACACGTTCTCCGCGGCGATCAGCACGGCGGCGCGGCTGAAATATTTCGCCGGAGAACGCGCCATCATCGTCGGTGAGGCGATGGGCGACCGCTCGCAGTTCTGGGGCGAAGGCGGGGGGACCGTGTTGCCGAACGCGAAGCTTGCGCTGCGCTACACCACTGCCTTCCATGATTGGGAGCACGGCTGCAGCCTGTCGCAGATCACGACCTGCTTCCTGCTGAACTACGTCTACGGCGTGCCGGCCGGTGATCTGCGGCCGAAGGTGACCATCGCACCGATCTTCGCCGACTTCCTTGCCGGCAAGGACCCCGTGATGGCCGAGGTCATGCGGCAGCTGGCATCGAACCAGGGTCGCTGAGGCATCCGTCCCGCCTCAGCCCTGCCAGCGGTTCAGCGCATCGCCGATCGTCTGGCTGCCCGCGCCGCCCTTCTCGAAGGTGATGATGCCGCGCCGGCCGGAGTTGAAGCGCACCGGCAGGTCGATCCAGTTGCGGTTGCGCAGCAAGTCGAGATTGCGCTCGGATTCGACCGGGACGTTCGACAGCGCCGCCACGAACAGGTTCTCGCCCAGCGCCGAGGCGATGGCCGAGAGCGGCGCGCCGCGCTCGCCCTCTTCGAGCTTGAACTGCGGCACGCCGACCTCGCGGATCGCATCGTTCGCCGCTTCGCCCGAGGTGGTGAAGCGCATGCCGATGATGTGCGAGGCCGGGAAGGCGGAATCGGTGTTGCGCCGGATGGTGAAGTCGAGCGAGAGCCCGGCATCGGCGATCTCGATGGTGGCCCGCACGATCGTCTCGACCGGCCGGCCGGGACCGGCGGTGTCGCTGTCGAGCCGCCAGAGCACGCGGCCCTGCACGGTCCGCGGCTGCTGCGGGGTCTCCGGTACCTCGATATAGAGGATGGCGCGCTGGGCGACGGTGAGGTCGCTGCCCTGTTGGGCGCCGGCCTGCTGGCTCGGGCGCTGCCCGGAGGGCTGGCTCGGCGTTGGCGTCGGCTCGCCGCCGGCGCGCTCGCTGATCTTGCCCGCCTGGTCCTGCTGAGCCGGCGGCGCCTGCGTCTCGACGCGCGGCCGGACCTGCTGGTCCTGCGGGGCGATCTTGTTGACGTAATAGGCGGCGCCGGCGATCACCGCCACGGCGAGCGCGACGCCGCCGCCGACGATGGCTGTGCGGACATGGCCGGGATCGACGCTGCGCTTGCGCGGCGGTGCGACGCGCGGACGGATGGGCTGGGCCTCGTCACGGGCGGCGGCCGGCTCCTCGAAGCGCGGCATGTCCTGCTGCGATATGGCCGGCCGCGGCTTCGGCTCGGGTCGCGCGAGCGGTGTCGCGGGAGCAGCCGGCGGCTCGTCCAGCGGGAGTGGCGGCAGGCTCGGCTCGATCGCCTCGGCGAGCGCGATCTCCGCCTCGATGCGCGATACCGCCTCGTCGAGCGAGAGCCGCTCGCGGGTGATGTCGGCTTCGGAAAGCGGCGGGTCGAGGCTGCGCAATTGCGCGAGCAGCGCCGTGCGTGCCCGGTCATAGACGGCGCGGCGCGCTTCCGGCGACTTGTCGGTCAGTCCGGCGATCGCACGCGCCAGAATGGGGTGGAAATCGGCCATTGGCCTCACATGTCCGCGTTGGCCCGGCCCGTCAACCCTCGAACGGGTTCTGGACCAGGATCGTATCGTCGCGCTCCGGGCTAGTCGACAGCACCGAGACGGAGGCGCCGATCAGTTCCTCGATGCGACGCACATATTTGATCGCCTGCGCCGGGAGCTCGGCCCAGGAGCGGGCGCCGGCCGTCGAGCCTTCCCAGCCGTCGATCACCTCGTAGATCGGCTCGACCCTCGCCTGGTCGCGCTGGCCGGCGGGAAGATGCTCGAGGATCTCGCCATCGAGCTTGTAGCCGGTGCAGACCTTGATCTCCTTGAAGCCGTCGAGGATGTCGAGCTTGGTCAGCGCGATGCCGTCGATGCCGGAGGTCTTGACCGTCTGGCGCACCAGGCAGGCGTCGAACCAGCCGCAGCGGCGCTTGCGGCCGGTGACGACGCCGAATTCCTTGCCCTTCTGGCCGATCAGCTCGCCGATCTCGTCGAAGAGCTCGGTAGGGAACGGGCCCTCGCCGACGCGGGTGGTGTAGGCCTTGGCGATGCCCAGTACATAGCCGACGGCGGAGGGGCCGAGGCCGGAGCCGGTCGCGGCCTGGCCGGCGACGATGTTCGACGAGGTCACGAAGGGGTAGGTGCCGTGGTCGACGTCGAGCAGGGCGCCCTGTGCGCCCTCGAACAGGATGCGCTTGCCGGCGCGGCGCTGCGCATCGAGCAGGGCCCAGACGGTGTCGGCATAGGGCAGCACCTGCGGCGCGATCTCGGTCAGCTGCTTCAGCAGCTCGACGCCGTCGATCTCGGCAATGCCGAGGCCGCGGCGCAGTGCGTTGTGATGGGCGAGCAGGCGTTCGATCTTGGCCTTCAGGACGGTCTCGTCCTTGAGGTCGATGACGCGGATGGCGCGGCGGCCGGCCTTGTCCTCATAGGCCGGGCCGATGCCGCGCTTGGTGGTACCGATCTTCAGCGCCGTGTTCGACGTCTCGCGGAAATGGTCGAGCTCCCGGTGCAGCGGCAGGATCAGCGTCGCATTATCGGCGATGCGCAGGTTCTCGGGGCCGATCTCGACGCCCTGGGCGCGCAGCCGTGCGATCTCCTCGACGAGGTGCCAGGGATCGACGACGACGCCGTTGCCGATCACCGAGAGCTTGCCGGGGCGCACGATGCCGGACGGCAGCAGCGAGAGCTTGTAGACGGTGCCGTCGATGACGAGCGTGTGTCCGGCATTGTGGCCACCCTGGAAGCGCACCACCACATCGGCCTGGCTCGACAGCCAGTCGACGATCTTGCCCTTGCCCTCGTCGCCCCACTGAGCGCCGACCACGACCACGTTCGCCATGGAGGAGATTCCCTCTTTGCTGACCTATCGAGTCAGCGCGAATTCCGGTCGTTCGGCCGGACGGGCCGAACGGAAAGCGCGCTGGCGCAAGCGCCCGCACGAATAAAAACCCCGGCGCAAGGCCGGGGTTTCGGGTGAGGTCCTTGCAAGCCCTCTTCGTCCAAGAGAATGGCAAGGTCAAGGCTGACGGGCGCAAAGCCGGGGAAAGAATTTTCGAAAGCCTGTCGATTCCGCCACTCCTTCTTCGACGACAGGGCAGAAGGGGCAGCGCAGCGCTGCCCGCTGGCTCGCAGGAGAAGCAGCATGCGCAAGCTCGTCGTCACCCAGTACATCTCGCTCGACGGCGTGATCGAGGACCCGGTCGGCATGGAGGATTCCGGTCTCGGCGATTGGACCGGACCGTTCACGCGCGGGCCGGAAGGCGAGCGGCTGAAGCAGGAAGAACTCGATGCCGCGGGTTCCCTGCTGCTCGGCCGCCGGACCTACGACGCCTTCGCCGCGGTCTGGCCGCATGTGGTCGATAGCCCTTTCGCCGACCAGATCAACGCGCTGCCGAAGCATGTCGCCTCGACAACGCTGACGCGCGCCGAGTGGCAGGGCACCTCGATCCTGGCAGGCGATGCGCTCGCCGCCATCGCGGCGCTGAAGGACGGCACCGGCGGCGACATCCTGGTCTATGGCAGCCTTAAGCTCGTCCATGGCCTGCAGCGCGCCGGACTGGTCGACGCCTACAACCTCATGGTCTATCCGGTTGCGCTCGGTGCCGGCGGGCGACTCTTCGCCGACGGCGCGCGCAGCAATCTTTCGCTCACCGAGGCGCAGACGCTGGGCGACGGCATCCAGTGGCTACGCTACGAGGTCAAGCATTGACGGGCAGGGCAGCCCTGCGGCGATCGCGGTTGCGGCTGCCGCCGGGGCGGATTAACCCGGCGTCTTCGAGACCGGGAACAAACGCCGATGCTGCCCATCGCCATTTCGACGCTCACCGTCTGCGGGATCGAGGAGCTGCCGGCGCAGAGCACGCGCAAGGTCAGCCATGTATTGTCGCTGCTCGATCCCGACCTGCCGGAGCTTGAATCCTTCGTGGCCTATGAGGCGCATGAGCGCACGACCCTGCGCTTCCACGACATCATCACGCCGCAGGAAGGCCGTGTGCATCCGACGCAGGCTCACGTCGCCGAGATCCTCGATTTCGGCGCGAAGCTGCGCGAGTCGGCGATCAAGCGGCAGGAGGGGCACCTGCTGGTGCATTGTCATATGGGCATTTCGCGCTCGACCGCGGCGATGCTCTCGCTGATGGCACAAGTGGAACCGGAGGAGGGCGAAGACGCCCTGTTCGCCCGCCTGCGCGCGATCCGTCCGCAAGCCTGGCCGAATTCTGTGATGATCGGCTTCGCCGATGCGCAGCTGAAGCGCGGTGGGAAGCTCACCGCGGCGCTCGGCCGGCACTATGCGCACCAGCTCGAGGCGCAGCCGCGCTATCGTCAGTGGATGGCCGATCTCGGCCGCGGCGCCGAAGTCGCGATGGCGGGCTGAACACTCTTCCCGGTCCCCTCGCCGCCGGAACGCCCCCTCGTCAGTCTCTGGGAGCATGGCGGTTTTGCCGTGTTCGCAGAATGCGTTGGCGGCGATCGGACGTATGAGAAGGCGGAGGCGGCGACGGGCAATGGCATGAGCCATGCTCGCACAAGAACGCCGCAGGCTGGGGAATGACATTCATGACGAAGCTCGATGACTGGCTCGGCGCGCATCACGCCGAGTTCACGGCGATCCGCCGTGACATTCACGCGCATCCCGAGCTCGGGCTGGAAGAGCATCGCACCGCGAGGCTCGTCGCCGACAGGCTGCGCGAATGGGGCGTCGAGGTGACCGAGGGCGTCGGCAAGACCGGGGTCGTCGGCGTGATCCGCGGCAATGGGCCGGGACAGCGCGCCATCGGCCTGCGCGCGGACATGGATTGCCTCGCGCTGGAAGAGCTGACCGGCCTGCCGCACGCCTCGAAATTCCCCGGCCGCATGCATGCCTGCGGCCATGACGGCCACACCACCATGCTGCTCGCGGCGGCGCGCTATCTCGCCGAGAACCGGGATTTCGGCGGCACGGTCAACCTGATCTTCCAGCCGGCCGAGGAAGGCCGCGGCGGCGCCAACGCCATGCTGGCCGACGGGCTGTTCGAGCGCTTCCCCTGCGATGCGATCTACGGCCTGCACAATACGCCCGGCTTGCCCGCCTCGCATTTCGGCACGGCGGTCGGCCCCTTCCTGGCGTCGGCCGATTCCTGGCGGGTGACCTTCCGCGGCGTCGGTGGCCATGGCGGCTCGCAGCCGCACCGCTCGACCGACATCACCTATGCGCAGGCGCATTTCGTGCTCGGCCTCCAGGGCATCGTCGGCCGCAATGTCGCGCCGCTGGACACGGCGGTGATCAGCGTCGGCTACATCCATGGCGGCGATGTGAACGCCTCGAACGTCATCCCGTCCGAGCTCGTCATCGGCGGCACGGCGCGGACCTATTCGCAGGAGGTGCGCAATCTGGTCGAGCGGCGGATCGCCGAGTTGGCGTTGGCGACGGCGCAGGCCTGGGGCTGCGAGGCGCAGGCCCACTACCATCGCGGCACCAGCCCGCTGGTGAACGCCGCCGAGCAGGTCGGAGTCGCGGTCGCAGCGGCTTCGAGCGCGGTCGGGGCCGAGCATGTCAACGGCCAGATGCTACGCGGCACGGGCGGTGAGGATTTCGCCGAGATGATGCTGGTCTGCCCCGGCGCCTTCATGCGCATCGGCAACGGCGTCGCGGCGGACGGCTCCTTCGCCGGGCTGCACACGCCGCTCTACGACTTCAACGACGAGATCATCCCGGCCGGCGTGCGCTACTGGGTCGGCCTGGTCGAGCAGGAGCTCGGCCAGGGCTGGCAGGCGATCGCGGCGGAGTAGGGCGCGAGGCTATCCGTCATTGCGAGAAACGCAGCGACGAAGCAATCCAGGAGCAGCAGAGCTCTACGTCCTCCTGGATTGCTTCGCTACGCTCGCAATGACGGGCACTACCGCCGCGGCTGATCGAAGACGACCTCGCGGTCGCCGGGATATTTGATCCGGTAGGCGAGGCGGATCTCCTTCTGCGCGCCCGGCGCAAGCTCGAAGCTCCAGGCCGAGACGCCGCGCTTGTCGCCGACCTGCTTCTCGGTCGGCGGCGTGCTCTGCGACAGCAGCTCGACCGTGATGGTGCTGTTCTCTGAGAACGGCACGCGCTCGGTCACGGTCAGCTTGACCGGCTGGGCGTGCAGGCTCTTCACCACCGTCTTGAACTCACGCTGGTCGGTCCGCGTCGAGCCGAGCCAACCGGAATCGTTCTCGCGCCGGCGCACCGGCACGCGCGTCACCTTGAGGCGGTCGTCGGCGCCGAAGCCGAGCTCGACCTTGTCGCCCGGCGCGACCTGTCCGAGCCGGCCCTTGCCGATATAGGCGCCGTCGCGGTGGAGATAGACCTCGCCGGCGAGCAATGGCGCCTCGTCCTCGTGATTGAAGCTGGCTTCGAGATAGGCCTTCTCCTCCAGCTCCGGCGTGGCGCGGGCGGAAAGCTCCGGCTTGACCTTGGTTTGCGTCAATACCACCGCCTTGCTGGAGCCGTCCTGCGGGACGGTGACCCGGCCTGGCACCTTGAAGCTGGCCTGATAGGCCCCGGCGCTGACGCTCGCGGTCTGGACCTCTGCCGGCTTCGGTGCGGCGTCGACCATGTCTGGCGCCGGCGCGATCGGCGCCGGAGCGGCCGACAATGCCTGCGACTTGGCGGAGCGCTCGGCTTCCAGGCGCGCACGCAACCGCTCCTCATAGACCACCGGCGGTTCGTAAAAGGCGATGCGCAGGGGGTTGAGCTCGGGGGCGCGCGTGCCCTGCGCCGAGCGAGTGGTCGAGAGTTCGACCGCGACCTCGTTCCAGTCCTCGCCGGTGCGCTGGCGCAGTTCGGCGCGGCGGGTGAAGGCGATCTCGGCGGCGCCACTACTGTTGCCAGTCGTCAGGCGCGCCTCGTAGACCGGGAGCCAGCTCGCACCGGAAATGCGATAGCTGACCGAGATGTCGGCGGCGATGGGCGCCTTGGCCTCGACGGCGATGGCGACGTCGCGCTTGGGCTGGCCGGCGCGAGGCGCCAGCGGCCGCGCCTTCTCCAGCGCGGCGATCTCGGCGTCGAGATCGGCGATGCGGTTGCGGAGCGTGAGCAGTTCGCCCTGGACCTTGACCAGCGCCGTGCCGATCGCGTCGAACACGGCGGGCCAATCGCTGACTGGCAGAACCTTGCCGCCTTCGCTCAGCTTGTCCGGGCCGACCTTGCCGAAATTCTCGATGGTGGCGCGCTTGGCCTCGATCGCGCTGATCTCACCGGCGAGCTTGGCCTTCTCGCCTTGCAATACTCGGATCTTGCCTTCCAGCGCCTGATCGAGGGCTGGGCGGGCCTCACCCGGAACCTGGCGGACATCGACCGCGCCGATCGAGAAGGCGCCGTCGCCCTGCGCCTCGACCCGGATCGATGCCGGGTCGACGCTGGCGGGCAGGCCGCGCAGCACGATCTGGGAGACGCCTTCGAGCAGCGAGGCCTTGCCGAGCCGGGTCACGACCGCCCCGTCGGGATAGACGGTGACGCGGTCGATCTTCGAGACGAGCTCGATCTCGGCGGCGCCTGCGAGGCTCGGCGCGAAAAGCAAGGCTGCGGCCAGTCCGGTCTTCATCATATTAGTCCCCCGACAAATCAAGCAGCCGCGATTTGTCCGGTGGATTTCGGCGCGGCGAGGGCAGAATTGGGCCGGAACGCGGGACGGCGCCGCGGGAGCCGGATCCGATCAGGTTGAACCGACCTGATCGCTGAATCCGTCTCTCACTTTTCTAGGCGCCATCGCCGCCCGGCGACGATGGCGGGGCCTTGACGGCATCAGCGCGGTTTTCGCTGCGTCAGGGCGTTGGCAGCGCCGGAATCATCTGCTCGTTGCCGTCGGAGTTCTTCTGCCGGGCGCGGTCATGCAGGAAAGCGACGACCTGCGCCATGGTATTGGCGTTGCCGAGCGCATCCGTGGTGTTGTTCACGCTGATGTCGCCGAGGCCGACGGTGTGGAAATATTCGTGGGTGACGACGTCGCGCTGGAGATCGGCGTTCGAGGTGAACCAGGACGTGCAGAGATCGGTGTCCGGTGGCTTGCGGCGCGGTGTCGTCCAGGCGAAGGCCGGCCTGGGATCGACGCATTTGCCGCCGGCGCGCGCGGCATTGAGCGATTTCGGCAAGGCGAGATTCTGCTCGACCAGGTTGATGGCGCTCGCCAGCGCGCTGCGGAAGGCCGGGTCCATTGCGTTCAACGGCACCAGCAGCTTGCGCGAGATTACCGCGATGTCGCGCCGATAATTCCGGCGTAGTTCGTTGAAGGCGTCCTCGCTGCCACCTGAATCCTCGAAATACTTGATCTGCCGCTGCAGCAGCCGCATCCGATTCAGGGCGAAGCGCAAGGAGGTGCGACTAGCGTCCCAGGCCACGTCGATGAGCGTCGCATCGGTCGGTCCCGATGGCGGGGTCGGCGAGGGCGGGGTGAAGCCGGTCTTCTCGATGCGGTACTTGCCGCGATAATAGGACGATTCGTACCAGGTATGGTCGTTGTCGCTGGTGAGCGGCCTTTGCCAGCTCTCGCGAGTGGTTGAGCCCTTCCACCACATGTTGACCAGCTTGGAGCTGGCGGCCCAATTGCCGACGCCGCTCTCCATGCTGCCGAGGTCGCGCCAGGTGACGCCGCCGTCGCGCCGGAAATCATATTCCCAGACCCAGCCCTTGACCCGAACGGTCCAGGTTCCGATCAGCAAATCGAGGTCGCCAGCCATCTGCCATCCCCATCGGCAGGCAAGTCGAGGCCGCCCGGACGGGTCGCCTGTCCTTGCGAAAGGCAAAGAACGCATCGTCGGAAGACTGGAGCATAGACCGGCGCGACGAGATGACGCCAACACGATTTTGGGGGTGGCGCATCTTTCGGCAGTCGAGCCGTCGATGTCGGTCGCGGTTATCGCTAGGGCAGGCCGGTGCGGCCCTCGGCGCTTTTACCCCCGCAGGCCGGGCGCCTCCTGGCCGGTGCTGGCGACGTATTCGGTGTAGCCGCCGCCATAGAGATGAACGCCCTCCGGTGTCAGCTCCAGCACCCGGTTGGAGAGCGCCGCGAGGAAATGGCGGTCGTGGCTGACGAACAGCATGGTGCCTTCGTACTGCGCCAGCGCCGCGACCAGCATCTCCTTGGTGGCGATGTCCAAATGGTTGGTCGGCTCGTCGAGCACCAGGAAATTCGGCGGGTCGTAGAGCATCTTCGCCATGACCAGCCGGGCCTTCTCGCCGCCGGAGAGGAAGCGGCAGCGCTTCTCGACATCGTCGCCGGAGAAGCCGAAGCAGCCGGCGAGCGCACGCAGAGAGCCTTGTCCCGCCTGCGGGAACGAGCCTTCCAGCGACTCGAAGATGGTGGCGTCGCCGTCGAGCAGCTCCATGGCGTGCTGGGCGAAATAACCCATCTTGACGCTGGCGCCGATCGCGACGGAGCCGCTGTCCGGCTGCGAGGCGCCGGCGATCAGCTTCAGCAAGGTCGACTTGCCGGCGCCGTTGACGCCCATCACGCACCAGCGCTCCTTGCGCCGGATCTGGAAATCCAGGCCGTCATAGATGGTCTTGGCGCCATAGCGGACATGCACATTCTTGAGCATGGCAACGTCGTCGCCCGAGCGCGGCGCCGGCTGGAACTCGAACTGCACGGTCTGGCGGCGCTTGGGCGGCTCGACGCGCTCGATCTTGTCGAGCTTCTTGACGCGGCTCTGCACCTGCGCCGCATGCGAGGCCCGCGCCTTGAAACGCTCGATGAAGGCGACCTCCTTGGCCAGCATCGCCTGCTGGCGCTCGAACTGCGCCTGCTGCTGCTTTTCGGCGAGCGCGCGCTGCTGCTGGTAGAACTCGTAGTCACCGGAATAGCTGGTCAGCGTGCCGCCATCGATCTCGACGATCTTGCCGACGATGCGGTTCATGAAGGCGCGATCGTGCGAGGTCATCAAGAGGGCGCCGTCATAGCCCTTGAGGAACTGCTCCAGCCAGATCAGGCTTTCGATGTCGAGATGGTTGCTCGGCTCGTCGAGCAGCATCACGTCGGGCCGCATCAGGAGGATGCGGGCCAGCGCGACGCGCATCTTCCAGCCGCCGGAGAGGGCGCCGACATCGCCCTCCATCATCTCCTGGCTGAAGCCGAGGCCAGCAAGCACCTCGCGGGCGCGCCCGTCGAGCGCATAGCCGTCGAGCTCCTCGAAGCGACCCTGCACCTCGCCATAGCGGGCGATCAGCTCCTCCATCTCGTCGGCCCGGTCGGGATCGCCCAGCGCCGTCTCGAGCTCCTTCAGCTCGGCGGCGATGGCGCTGACGGGGCCTGCGCCGTCCATCACCTCGGAGACAGCGCTGCGGCCCTTCATGTCGCCGACATCCTGGCTGAAATAGCCGATGGTGGTGCCGCGATCGACGCTGACCTGGCCCTCGTCGGGCAGGTCCTCGCCGGTGATCAGCCGGAACAAGGTGGTCTTGCCGGCGCCGTTGGGGCCGACCAGGCCGACTTTCTCGCCCTTCTGCAGCGCCGCCGAGGCCTCGATGAAGATGATCTGCTGGCCGTTCTGCTTGCCGATGCTTTCGAGGCGAATCATGATGTCCGGGACGCTGGAGAACTGGGGTTGCGGCGCGTTTACAGGGCTGGCGACGCGTGGGGAACCCCGCAGACGGCTCGCTAGCCCTTCGCGCTGCGCGCGACCATGGCGGTGATCGTCTCGAACAGCTCCCGCTTGGCCTCGTCGGCGCCGATCTCGTCCGTCGCGGCGGCATGCGACAACCCTTCGGCGGCGCCCAGCATGGCGCGCAAGCCGGCGGTCGGAATCGGCCGGCCCGCCGTGAAGGGGGCGAGCAGGCCCCGGCAGCGCTCGAGGAAGATCAGGTCGCAGTCGCGCTTGACCGCGGCGAGCTCGGGCGAGCCGGCCAGGGCCGCGACGACGCCGGGGATCTCGCGGCCCTGGGCCAGCACGCAGTCGACATAGGACGAGGCGATCGCCCCGGCCTTGCCGGCGAGCGTGGCTTCGCTGCCGTCGATCGCGGCGTTCATGACCGCATATTCGCGCGCGTCGAAGTCGCGATAGAGCGCGACCAGGAGGCCGCTGCGCGTGACGAAGTGGCTGTAGACCACCGGCTTGGTGACGCCGGCCCGCTCGGCGAGGCGGCCGAGCGTCAGGGCGTCGGTGCCTTCTTCGCCGACGATCCGCCAGGCAGTCTCGATGAGCTGGCGCTGGCGCTCCTCGCGCGTCAGCCGCTGGCGGCGCGGACGGTCGGTATCGAGGCTTGACATATCTTATGTACCAAAAGTAACTTACTAAGAGTATATAGTGATCGCCGGCCGACCACAATCGCTACAGGAGAGAGTCCATGCACGCCCTCGTCGTCGTCGCCCATCCCGACACCAACTCCCTCAGCCATGCCGTCGCGCAGGCGCTGGCCGATGGCGTCGCGAGCACGGGCCACACAGTCGAGATCGCCGACCTGGCGAAGGAGGGCTTCGACCCGCGCTTCTCGCTGAACGATCTTGCCGTCCATCGCCGCGAGATTGCCCAGCCCGCCGACATCGCCGCCGAGCAGGCCAGGGTCGACCGGGCCGATGCGCTGGTGCTGGTCTACCCGATCTACTGGTGGTCGATGCCGGCGCTGATGAAAGGCTGGATCGACCGCGTCTTCGCCAATGGCTGGGCCTATGAGGAGCTCGAGGACATGAAGACGGTCAAGAAGCTCGAGCATCTGCCGGTCCATCTCGTCGCGCTCGCCGGCGCCGACATGCGCACCTTCGCCCGTCACGGCTATTACGGCGCGATGAAGACGCAGATCGACCACGGCATCTTCGGCTATTGCGGCGCGCCGGTCGTGACTTCGGAATTCCTGGTGCCGGTGCCGGACATGTCCGATCATGTCGTCACGGCGCGGGCGCTCGGCGGCAGGGTGTTCGGGGCGGCAGTGAGCAAGGCCCCTGAAGCGGCGTAGGTCAAGCCCGTCCGCGCACGCTCGCCTGTGGCTTGACCCGCATCTCCAGGAAATTGCGCAGCTCGGTCACACGCTTGACCGGGTCGAGCACCTCCTCGTCCAGTCCGAGACCCCAGGCCAGATCGCTGCGGGCGGGATCGGCGTCGAGTGCGTCGAGGTCGGCGATCCAGGCGGCTGCGGCAGGCTCGTCCTTGCGCAGGCCGCGCTCGATCAAGGTCTTGCTGTGCCGCCGCAGGATCGTCGCGATCAGGCGCAGCGAGAACTCCGGATGGTACTGTACGCCCCAGAAGACACCGCCGTCCTGACGGAACTCGGCGGCCTGGATGGGGCTCATCGCGTTCGAGGCGAGGATAGTCGCATCGGCCGGCGGGGCGACGATGCTGTCGAAATGGATCGCCGGTGCGTCGAAGGCGGCGGGCCGGCCGGCGAGCAGCGGGTGCCTTGCCCCGGCCTCGTTGACGGCGATGCGGCGGGCGAAGCCGATCTCGAGGCCGTTCGGATTGAGCGCGACGGTGCCGCCGGCGGCGACGGCGCCGATCTGGATGCCCCAGCAGGAGCCGAAGCAGGGCGTGCCGCTCCTGTAGATCGCCCGCATCAGCTCGATCTGGCGGGTCACCGCCGGCTCGGGGCTGTGGATATGCAGCGAGGAGCCGGTCAAGGCGATGCCGTCATAGGAGGCGAGGCCGGCGCCGTCGGGCAGGTTGGCGCCCTCGTCGGCAGGCAGGCAGATATCGGTGATCAGCGAAGGCTCGATGCGGCGCATTTCCGCGGCATAGGCCTCCGATGGGGTCGCGCCGGCGTCGCGGATGTACTCCTCGCGCCCCTCGCGCTTGTAGCCGTCGACCACGAGGACGCGCAGCGGCTTCGGTGCGACCATGTTCATGCTGATCCTCGGCGGTTGCTTGCGGCGACGGGGCTGCGTTGCGCCTCCTCTTAGCGCGCTTTGCGTTCGATCGGCAGCGATCGAACGCAAAGAGTTCGCGCAAAAAGCGAATAGCAGGGATGGTCAGGCCGCAAGCGTGCCACGCGCTTCTGCGGCCATGCATGGCCGGCAGGGCTCAGCGGGCGCCGCGATCGTTTGCGCTACCGGGCGCGCCGCGTCTTCGGCGTTTTCGCAGGTGCCGCCGCGGCGGCCGCGGCGGCGGCTTCCGCATCGGCCGCCTCCTTGGCGAGGCGCAGGGCGCGCAGCCTCGCGGTCTTCTCGGCGACGGCCCGCTGCTCGGCCTTCAGCGCGTCCATGGCGCTTTCGGCTTCCTGCCGGCGCTGCTCGGTCTTGGCGAAGTTCCGCTCGGCGCGGAGCTTGGCCTGCTCGGCGGTGAGCCCTTTGGTCGCCATGGCTGAGGCTCCTCTGATCGGGATCAGGATGCGACGGCGGCGGGACGCGGTGGCCGGACCGGACGCGGCTTCGGCTTGGGAGCGGGCAGCAGGCCTTCGCGCTGCGCCTGCTTGCGGGCAAGCTTGCGGGCGCGGCGGATGGCGTCGGCCTTCTCGCGAACGCGCTTCTCGGACGGCTTCTCATAGGCCGAACGCCGCTTCATCTCGCGAAACACGCCTTCGCGCTGCATCTTCTTCTTCAGGACGCGCAACGCCTGGTCGACATTGTTGTCGCGGACGAGAACCTGCATTCGGATTTCCTTCTGGTCGAAACGTCTTGATCAGACGCCTGGTCAAGACGCCTACCGGAAACAAAAAAGGGCCGGGTTGATCCCGACCCTTCCTGAGCTATCCCGCGTGGAGCGGGCGTGGCGCCAGTACATCCGTGGTCGCCTGCCCCTGATCTCTCACGCTGGACAGCGTGTCGGTTCACTCGGCGCGCAGGTTGTCGGCCGACATCTTGCCAGAACGCTTGTCCTGGACGAGCTCGTACGAGATCTTCTGGCCGTCGCGGAGATCGCGCATGCCAGCGCGCTCGACGGCGCTGATGTGGACGAACACGTCCTGGCCGCCATCATCCGGCTGGATGAAGCCGAAACCCTTGGTGCCGTTGAACCATTTCACTGTGCCGTTGGCCATGATCTTGCTCCTGCTCATGAGGATAGGTTCGCGCACGGCGACCGCCATGCGCGTTTCGATGAGGAGGAATGTCGTCAGCAGTGCGCACAGGCGGCGCGGGCCAATTCGTTCGGCCTAGATCGAGTGCTACAAATGGGGGTTTATGTTCCATTTGTCAATGCAACTATAACGTGCTGTTTCGGCGGCAAGATGAATGCAGCGGCGATGGCGGGCTGTCCCGCCTCGCCATCTCAGCCCCGCGGTGACGTCATCCGCGCCACCACGGACATGGCGAAATCGACGAGATAGGCGTTGAGTGCCAATGAGGCGGCCCCGGCTCGCTGGGTATCCCGGGCCAGGATCGCCTGCAGGATGTCCTGGTGCAGCCGCTTGCCATGGGTGATCTCCGCCCGCTCGTCGCGAACATGCATGATCCAGAAGCGCCGTGACAGTGTCTGCAGCGGCACCATCAGCGCTTCCAGATAGGGGTTGTGGGCGGCCTGGATGATCAGGGCGTGGGTCTGGCGGATCGTGTCCGAGTATTCGTGGAGGCCGAAATCGCCGGCGAGCGTGCTCTTCAGCGCCGCGATCGCCGCAATGTCCTTCTCCGTCGCCCGGCTGCAGGCGAGCTCGACCGCCAGGACCTCGACGGCGCGGCGGACCTCGAGCCCGCTGAGCTGATCCTCGACCGAGATCGCCGGGATCTCGATGCCCTTGTTGGGATGGATGCGCAGCATGTGGTTGAGGGCGAGGCGCTGGATCGCCTCGCGCACGGGCGTCCGTCCGAGCCCGGTCAAGTCCATCAGGCCGCGTTCGGACACCATCGAGCCCGGCTTGAGATCGCCCTGTTCGATCAGGCGCTCGATGACGCCGACTGCCTGCTCCGACTGATTCATCCCGCCTGCCCGCATGCGCTGCCGCGATCGATCGGACGCGGCGATTCCCGACCGTCTCGATAACCGATCCCAAGGGGCTTTCCAAACTGCCATCCATCCAATATATCGGTTGGATATCATTTGAATGCCGCACTAGCCCCGGACCTTCCGCATGAAGTATCGCCCTTCGTCAGAGCCCAGCCCGCTGCCCTATTCGCCGTTCAAGAGCTGCACCGTGCCGCGTCCGATCGGCTGGCTGTCGAGCGTCAGCGCCGCCGGCGTCGAGAACATCGCACCCTACAGCCAGTGGCAGAACCTGACCTTCGATCCGCCGATGGTGATGTTCTCGGCGAACCAGTATCCGGACGGGCGGCGCAAGGACACGGTGCTCAATGCCGAGGAAACCGGCTGGTTCGTCTGGAACATGGCGACCTATGACCTGCGCGAGGCGGTCAATCTGAGCGCGATGGCGCTGCCGCCCGAGGAGAGTGAGTTCGACCGCCTCAGCGTGACCCGGGAATACGCCGACAACGCCCGCATCCCGATGGTCAAGGAAAGCCCGGTCAAGTTCGAGTGCCGCTATCTCGGCACCCATCGTCTGAAGGGCAATTCGCCGGTCGGATCGATCGACATCGTCTTCGCCCAGGTCGAGACGATCCATATCGACGACCGGGTCATCACCGCCGACGGAAAGCTCGACATCGCCGCGATCAGGCCGATCGCCCGGCTGGGCTATTTCGACTACGCGGTGGTCAAGGACACCTTCGAAATGCGCGTGCCGGGAGCCGATGCCGATGCCCGCTTCGGCCTCGAAGGGCGCGCCGCCAGCCGCTGACGCCCAGCGCGGATCTCAAGACCGGCAAGACGCATCACAAAATAAGAGGGGTCATCTCATGTCAGACATCGCCGCACCGGGTGCGCCTAGCCCTGCCGGATCCCGGCGGGTGAAGGATCTGATCGCCGTCAATTTCGGCAACACGCTGGAGTGGTTCGACTGGACGATCTACACGATCTTCGCGCCCTATTTCGCCCTCCAGTTCTTCCCGTCGAGCGACAAGGCGGCGGCGCTGCTCGCCGCCCTCGCGGTCTTCGCGGCGGGCTTCCTGACGCGACCGCTCGGCGGCTTCCTGTTCGGCCTCTACGCCGATCGCGTCGGCCGCAAGCAGAGCCTGACGCTGGCGATGTTCATCACCGCCGGTGGCAGCCTCGTCATCGCCTGCGCGCCGACCTTCGCGACGGTGGGGCTCGCGGCCTCGATCATTCTGCTGGTGGCGCGACTCGCCCAGGGCATCGCCCATGGCGGCGAGATGGGGACCTCCGTCACCTATCTGGTCGAGCGCGCGCCACGGCATCGGCGGGCGCTCTATGGCAGCACCTCCTGGGTGAGCGTCGTGCTCGGCACGATGATCGCGACGATCACCGGGCTCCTGCTCAACGCCAATCTCGACCGGTCGGCGCTGGAGAGCTGGGGCTGGCGCGTTCCCTTCCTGCTCGGCGGGCTGCTCGGCCTCTACGGGCTCTATCTGCGGCGCCAGCTCAGCGAGACCGACAGCTTCGAGAAGGGCAAGGTGCAGCAAGACGACCACGGCGCGGGCATGCCCGCGCTCGTCCGGAACTGGCGCGGCGTCGCCGTCGTCTTCGGCCTTTCGGCCGGCGGCTCGATCATGTTCTACACATGGCTGATCTACAGCCCGACCTTCGCCCAGATCAGCCGCGGCCTCGACGCCAAATCGGCCCTGACCGCCAGCCTGATCGCGCAAGCCGTCTTCCTCGTCGCGATCCCGGTCGTGGGCTGGCTCGCCGACCGCTCCGGGCGGCGCGTCTTCATCATCCTGTTCGGTGTCGGCTTCATCGCCGCGACCTTCCAGCTCGACGCCCTCATCACCAACAGCTTCTCCGGCCTGCTGACGGCGATGATCTCGGCGCTGCTGATCCTGGCCTGCCTGTTCGGGGTCAACACCGCGGTCTGGGCCGAGGTGTTCCCAACCTCGGTCCGGGCGACCGGAGTGAGCGGGCCCCTGTCGCTGGCGACCGCGATCTTCGGCGGCACGGCGCCCTATGTGAACACATATCTCTCGCAGATCGGCGAGCACCGGATGTTCCTGGTCTATCTCATGGTCGTCTCGGGCATCACGCTGGTCACCGGCCTGCTCATTCCCGAGACGCGGACGCTTGAACTCGACCGGCCCGACACCGGCCGCCTGTCCAATTAGGCAGCCTTGCTCGGAGAAGGCTGTGGGCGAGCGCCCGGTCAGGATGCGCGCCCGCTATGAATTCATGCCTCAGCGCAAGCTCTCAACCGCCAGCCTTGCCACCGCGGCATGAGCCGCCTCGCGCTCCTTCTCGCCGACCTGCGCGCCGGCGAGATAGACCGCGATGGCAAAGCGCCGGCCATCCGGCAGGGTGACGATGCCGATATCGTTGGTGGCGTGGTTGAGCCCGTCGGCGCTCGGCCCGAGCCCGGTCTTGTGGGCGAAGCGGGCGCCCTTGGGCAGGCCGGCCTTGATCCGGTTCGGGCCGGTCTTGGATTCGGCCATGAGCTTGTCGAGCAGCGCGGCGTGTGCGGGCTCGCGCAGCCAGGTGCCCTCGGCGAGGCCTTCGAGGAAGGCGATCGAGGCCTCCGGCGAAGCGGCGTCGCGCTTGTCGGTCAGCGTCGCTTGCAGCCGCTTCCTGCGCTCGGCCGCCGGGATCGCGCTGATCGCGGCGTAGAACTTGGCGGTGTCGATCTGCTGGTCCCAGCCATAGCCGGGCAGGCCGAGGATCCCCGGCTGGAAGACGCGCTCATAACGATCGACCGAGATGCCGGTGACGCCGCCATCCCTCAGGATCGCGGTGAGGGCCTGCGGGCCGCCGATCAGGCGCAGCAGGAGATCGGCGGCGGTGTTGTCGCTCTCGGCGGTCGAGCGGGTCAGGAGCTCGCGCAGCGGATACTCGTTGCGCTCGCCCTTGAAGGCCTTGGCGAGCGGGCTGTGATAGAGCGAGAGATCGTTGCGGGTGACGGTGATGGGCTGGTCGAGCTTCAGCTTGCCGGCTTCGACCGCCTGCAGCACGCCGATCGCCAGCGGCAGCTTGAACACGCTCTGCAGCGGGAAAGGCTCTGCCCCGCGATAGGACCAGCTCTTGCGGTCCTTGAGATCGATCAGGCCGACGCCGATGCGGCCCTTCGTGCCCTGCTCGATGGTCCTGATGCCGGCATCGAGCCTGGCCTTGTCCCAGTCGGCGAAGGCGGGGGAGGCGGCAAGGACAGCAAGAGTGGCGGAGCAGGCACAAGCAAAGGCACGGCGGGTCGGCATGAAAAATCCCCTGTGGCGGGCCGCCACAGGGGAGGGTGATTGCGGCGCGGATAGGGCACCACCGTCATGCTCGCCCTTGTGGCGAGCATCCACGTCTGGAACACCGAACGCGATCAGCGAAGCGAAGACGTGGATGGTCGGGACAAGCCCGACCATGACGAGTTGATGCCAGGAAAAACCGTCAGAACTTCAGCCGTCTCGCCCGCTTGACCATCGGGATCTCGTGGATCTTCGCCAGCAGTTCGTCCGAGACCGGCTCGTCGACGGCGACATAGCAGATCGCGTCGCCGCCAGGCTTGTCGCGGCCGAGATTGAAGGTCGCGACATTGACGCCGGCGGCGCCGAGCAGCGAGCCGAACTGGCCGATGAAGCCCGGCTTGTCGGCATTGCGGACATAGAGCATGTGCGGCGCGAACTCGGCGTCGACCTGGATGTCGCGGATCTCGATGATGCGCGGCTTGCCGTCATGGAAGACCGTGCCCGAGGCATGGCGCGGCATGTCCTCGGCCTCGACCACGATGCGGATGACGCTTTCGAGATTGCCCGCGACCTCGCGGGTCAGTTCCTCGACGACGATGCCCTTCTCCTTCGCAACAAGAGCCGAGTTGACCATGTTGATCTCGGGCAGGAAGGGCCGGAGCACGCCGGTGATCGCCGCTGCCGAGATCGCCTTGAGGTTGAGGCTCGCGACCGCGCCTTCGTACTCGATGCGGATGCCCTTGACCGGCGCCTCGGTGAGCTGGCCGAGGAAGGAGCCGAGCTTTTCGGCGAGATCGACGAAGGGCTTGATCCGCGGCGCCTCTTCCGCCGAGATCGACGGGAAGTTCACCGCATTGGTGATCGCGCCCTTCAAGAGATAGTCGCTCATCTGCTCGGCGACCTGCAGAGCGACGTTCTCCTGCGCCTCATTGGTCGAGGCGCCGAGATGCGGGGTGCAGACGACATTATCCAAACCGAACAGCGGGTTCGATTCAGCGGGCTCGACCGAGAACACGTCGAAGGCGGCGCCGGCGACATGGCCGGACTTGATCAGCTCCGCCAGCGCCGCCTCATCCACCAGCCCGCCGCGGGCGCAGTTGATGATGCGCACGCCCTTCTTGGTCTTGGCGAGGTTCTCGGCCGAGAGGATGTTCTTTGTCTTCTCGGTCATCGGCACGTGCAAAGTGATGAAGTCGGCGCGCTTCAGGAGGTCCTCGAGCTCGACCTTCTCGACGCCCAGCTGCAGCGCCCGCTCCGGCGAGAGATAGGGGTCGAAGGCGATGACGCGCATCCTGAGGCCGATGCCGCGCTCGGCGACGATCGAGCCGATATTGCCGCAGCCGATCAGGCCGAGCGTCTTGGCCGTGATCTCGACGCCCATGAAGCGGTTCTTCTCCCACTTTCCGGCCTGGGTCGAGGCATCGGCTGAGGGGATCTGGCGGGCGAGCGCGAACATCATGGCGATGGCGTGCTCGGCGGTGGTGATCGAGTTGCCGAAGGGCGTGTTCATCACGATCACGCCGCGGCTGGTCGCGGCCGGGATCTCGACATTGTCGACGCCGATGCCGGCGCGGCCGATCACCTTCAGCTTCGTCGCGGCCTCCAGCAGCTTGGCGGTCGCCTTGGTCGCCGAGCGGATGGCGAGGCCGTCATAGTCGCCGATGATCGCGGCGAGCTTGTCCTTGTCCTTGCCAAGATTGGGATCGAAGGTCACGTCGATGCCGCGATCTTTGAAGATCTGGACGGCGGCGGGGGAGAGGGCGTCGGAGATCAGGACTTTGGGTGCGGGCATGGGTTTGGCTCCGGCTGCGCGCCGCAATCGGTCGCGCGCGTGAATGGGGAGGCGCGTTCCTTCTCCCCCCGGGGGAGAAGGTGGCTCGGCGAAGCCGAGACGGATGAGGGCCGGCGGGCGAGAGCTCACGACAAACGTCGCGCTGCCCTCACCCCAACCCTCTCCCCCGAGGGGAGAGGGGGCGCGTCGCGCTTACGCCGCCTTCTTGCCCAGACCCGCCTTCGCCTCGTTGAAGGCATAGGTGATCCAAGGCAGCAGCGCCTTGAGGTCGCGCGCCTGCACGGTCGCGCCGCACCAGATGCGCAGGCCGGGAGGGGCGTCGCGGTAATGGCCGAGATCGTAGCCGGCGCCGGCCTTCTCGATGATCGAGACGACCTGCTTGGCAAACGCCGCCTGGGCATCGGCCGAGAGCGCCGTCACCGCCGGGTCGGTGAACTTGAGACACACCGAGGTGTTCGAGCGCGTCTTCGGCTTGACCGCGAGGAAGTCGATCCAGTCGTTCTCGCGCACGAACCTGGCGATGACGCGGGCATTGCCGTCGGCGCGCTTCACCAGCCCGTCGAGCCCGCCGACCTTCTTGGCCCAGGCCAGCGCATCAAGATAATCCTCGACCGCGAGCATCGACGGGGTGTTGATCGTCTCGCCGGCGAAGATGCCCTCGGAGAGCTTGCCGCCCGAGGTCATGCGGAAAATCTTCGGCAGCGGCCAGGCCGGCTTGTAGGTCGTGAGCCGCTCGACCGCGCGGGGCGAGAGCACGATCATGCCATGCGCGGCCTCGCCGCCGAGCACCTTCTGCCAGGAGAAGGTGACGACATCGAGCTTGGGCCAATCGAGGCGCTGGGCGAAGGCGGCCGAGGTGGCGTCGCAGATCGTCAGCCCCTCGCGGTCATCGGCGATCCAGCTGGCATCGGCGACGCGTACGCCCGAAGTCGTGCCGTTCCAGGTGAAGACGACGTCGCGGTTCTTCGTGTCGACCTTCTTCAGGTTCGGCAATTCGCCATAGGGGGCGGTGAAGGTGCGCACATCCGCCAGCTTGAGCTGCTTGGCGACGTCGGTGACCCAGCCCTCGCCAAAGCTCTCCCAGGCGACCATGTCGACGCCGCGGGCGCCCAACAAACTCCACATCGCCATCTCGACGGCGCCGGTGTCGGAGGCCGGCACGATGCCGATGCGGTAATCGGCCGGGACCTGCAGCACCTCGCGCGTCAGGTCGATCGCGAGCTTGAGCTTGTCCTTGCCGATCTTGGCGCGGTGCGAGCGGCCGAGCGCCGCGTCACCAAGGGCCTTGAGGGTCCAGCCGGGGCGCTTGGCGCAGGGGCCGGACGAGAAATGCGGCACGCGCGGGCGCGCGGCCGGAATCGTATTCGCCATCGATGTCTCCATCCTTACAGATGGGCGCGCCGCGTTGGGGCGGCGTGTCCCGTCGATGGGCGTAGGATGGGAGGGGGAGGGGAGTCAAGCGGACTTCGAACTGCCAAAATGCCCGCCACGTGCTCGAATTTCGAGAAAGAGAACTAAAATCAGATTCCAAGTTGCATTTGTTTGGAGTTGTTCCGAATATGATATATTGTCCTGCCTCAGAGTAAGAGGAGGGGTTGTCGTTATGAGATCTCAAATTTCCCTTGTATACCTGCTTCTGATGGCGAATGCCTCTGGCGCCACAGCCCAGCAAATAGTGCTGCCAAATGGCACTGAACGCCTCTCTCCGGAGTTAATGGCTTCTTTTAAGAGCGCCCTTAGAGATGGTGAATTTCCGATTTCGGAAGCAGGCGCAACCAAGCGTATCCCGTTGGGGCGCGGATACAATACATTAGCGGGCGAATTCCGGGGAGATTGTATTTCAGGCGTATCTAAGCAGGAGTCATCTCAAGGTTTTTCTGCTGATTATTCTCTAACTCAGGTAAGAAGCTCTGAAGAATTTCGACATACTCTGCAACTATCTGCGTCTGCTTCAATGGGAGTTGGTATTTGGAAGGGGGATTTAAGTTCTAGTTTTTTTCAATCTCTCGATAGAAATAGATTTTATGATTATCTTGTTGTAAAAGTTATTGTTTCTGGTCCGACGCTTAGTATCAATAAAGAAGCGATTTCTAATGAGGCTAGGCCATTATTGAGCGATCCAGGAAGATTTTATACTAGATGCGGGAATCAATATATTAAATCTGTAACATTTGGCGGAGAATTTTCGGCAGTTATTACGATTGAAACTAGTAACGAAAGCCAGCGTCAGGAACTTAGGGCGGCGATGAGTGTTGCGGCTGCAGGGTATGGGTCAGCGAAGGCGAGCTTTGCAGAGAGCCTGTCCAAGGTAACAAAGAACTATAAGAGGTCAGTCAAAATACTTAGGAATGGTACAAATGAATCTATCCCTGACCTCGAAATTGATACAATAATTAAATACTCATTGGATTTTCCTACAAAAATAAATATGGATACAGCGTACCCTTATTCGCTTGATAAAGCTTATTACTCAGAAGTAAACGTTAATTTGCCGAGGTATGAGAAGGAGCAGGTCATAGCAGATGCTTGGGCAACTAGGGCTGGTGATATATATGCAGATTATGCCGATATGAATTACTATAAAGACAATCGAGAAAAGCTAAATTTTTATCCACCCTTGTCAGAGAGTCAATTATCTGAAGGTATGCAAAAACTAACCTCTGTTGTTACTGATTTAAAGATTCAATATATTGACTGTTTGGAGCGGCCAATTCCGAAATGTGGTCAGATGAAATTTCCAGGATTTGACGCTGCGCTTCCGAAACGTGCGCAGCGAGCGGCAATCGATGCCAAGCAAGGAGCATCGCAACTAATTGGTGTTATCGGGGGTGGAGAAAGTAAAACTGTTGCCATATTGGGAGATTGGAGTGCTTGGAGTGAAGGCGAAAATCTTTGGTGGCCACCTGAGCGTTGCTGTTTCAATATTGTAATTGCTCCAGCGAATGGTCCTATTCGTGAGGAGCCATATGCTGGGCCAAAAATTGTTCAGGGTCCGGCTAGAATATCTGTTCGTATAGGAGATAGTCATTATTCGGATAATCGATCTAAAGATTTGGTTGGTATAATTTACTAGTTTCAAGCAGGCTATAGTGCCCTTTGTCATTCGGCAGAAGGGTTCTCGCGCTGCGGGCACCTAATGGGGATAAATTGCAACCTTATCCCCGCCCTCCCAACCTCCCGTATACTCCGCCGCATCCCATCCCCGAGGGGCGGCCGACCGGAGGCATGCTGTTTGGCGGGGTGGGTGCGGCGCCTGCGGGCGAGGGTTGCGCCTCGCTCCCGGGAGGCTTCGGGAACCGACCTGGAGGCACTACGACCTCTGCGCGAGGAGCTCGCTAGACCGCGTCGGCTCAGGCCAGCGCGACAGAAGCGCGGCCCGGAGCTTTCAAATCGCCGCTGGCGGAGCGCCACGGGGCGTGCGGATGGGGATCCATCCGCGCCGCTTCCTGGCTCAATGGAAGCGGAATACCAACGCGCCTCGCGGCGCTCCGCTGCCCCTCGATTGCGATAACGCCTACAGGATGAGCCTGTGGGCGGGGACGACGCTTGGGCGCGGAACCCTTCTCCCCTCGGGGGAGAAGGTGGCAGCGCGAAGCGCTGACGGATGAGGGAAGTCCAGCACAACTCTCGCCGCCTCACCCAGTCGAACC
>PNLY01000026.1 GCA_013823325.1 Methylobacterium sp. | reverse complement strand
ACCCGTGCCCTCGAGATTGGGCGGGCGGGTCTCGAGGCGCACCACATGCGGCTGCTGCAGCTGGAGTTCGGCCGCGTCCTCGCAAGTGATGATGCGCTCGTCGTGCTCAATATAGTTTGTCAGGCAGTTGAGCAGCGTCGTCTTGCCCGAGCCGGTACCGCCGGAAATCACGACATTGCAGCGGACCCGCCCGATGATCTTCAGAATCTCGCCGCCCGGAGGCGAGATCGCCCCGAAACGCATGAGCTGATCGAGCGTCAGCTTGTCCTTCTTGAACTTGCGGATGGTGAGCGCGGGGCCGTCGATGGCGAGCGGCGGCGCGATGACGTTGACGCGAGACCCGTCGGCGAGGCGCGCGTCGCAGATCGGCGAGGCCTCGTCGACGCGGCGCCCGACCTGGCTGACGATGCGCTGGCAGATGTTCATCAGCTGCGCATTGTCGCGGAAGCGGATGCTGGTCAGCTGGATCTTGCCGCCGGTCTCGATGTAGGTCCGGCCGGCGCCGTTGACCATGATGTCGGCGATGTCGTCTCGGGCCAGCAGCGGCTCAAGGGGCCCGTAGCCGAGCACGTCGTTGCAGATGTCGTCGAGCAGTTCCTCCTGCTCGGCGATCGAGAGCACGACGTTCTTCAGCGAGATGATCTCGTTGATGATGTCGCGAATTTCCTCGCGCGCGGATTCGCCGTCGAGCTTGGCCAGCTGCGAGAGATCGATCGCTTCGATGAGAGCACCGAAGATCATGCTCTTCATCTGGTAGTATTCGTCGGACTTCGGCGCCTCGGCCGGCACGGGCGGCGGCGCCGGCTTGCGCGCCTCGACTGTGGCCGGGCGCAGCTCGGCCGCGCGTACCGGCGCAGGCGGCGCTGCCTGCGGTGCGCTCGCCAGGGCCGGGGCGCTCGCCTGTCGCTTGCCGAACATGGTCAGGCCTTCCGACGCATCAACTTGGCCACCAGCGGTTCGAACAGGCTGCGCTTGCCGCGCTTCTGCTCGCCGCGCCCGGTGAGAGCCGTCCCGATCTGCACGAAGACGTCGGCCACCTTGCTGCCCGCCTGGACCTCCGCGATCATCTGGCCGTTATTGGCCGCAGTGCCGAAGAGCTGGGCATCGAACGGGATCGAACTCATCACCTCGATCCCGAGTGCCTTGGCGAATTCGGCCGCCTCGATCTCCGGCCGCCTGGGCAAGCCGACCTGGTTGAGGATCAGGCGGGGCATCGCATCGTTCGGCCGGGCGGCCCGCAGCAGGTCGACGAGGTTCTTGGCGTTGCGCAGCGAAGCGAGCTCGGGGGCGGCGACGATCGCGACCTCGTCGGCCCCGACCAGCGCCCGCTTGGCCCAGCCGGTCCACAGATGCGGCACGTCGAGCACGATGCAGGGCACGCTGGTGCGCAGCAAGTCGAGCAGGAGATCGAACGCGTCCTCGCCGAGATCGATGGTGCGGTCGAGCATCGCCGGGGCGGCGAGCAGAGACAGATTCTCGCTGCAACGCGACAGCAGCCGGTCGAGCATGTTGGCGTCGAGCCGCTCCGGCGCGAACACGGCGTCGGCGATGCCCTGCGGCGGATCCTGGTTGAAATCGAGCCCGGCGGTGCCGAAGGCGATGTCGAGATCGGCGATCACCGTCGAGGCGTCGAGATTGCGGGCGATCGCCCAGGCGACATTGTGCGCGATGGTGGAGGCGCCGACCCCGCCCTTGGCGCCGACGACGGCGATGGTGCGCCCGAGCGTCGCCGAACCCGACGCCGAGTAGAGCTCGGACAGCGTGCGCAGCAGGTCGAGGACCCCGAACGGAGCGACGAGATAGTCGCTGACGCCGCGCCGGATCAGCTCGCGATAAAGCTGGATGTCGTTGACATGGCCGATGACCACGACCTTGGTGCCGGGATCGCAACTCTCGGCAAGCGCATCGAGATTGGCGATCAGCACGGACGAGTCCCTGACCGTCTCGAGCACGATCACATTCGGCGTCGGCGCCCCGCGGAACGCCTCGACCGCCGCCGCCGGACCCCCCATTTGGATACGCGCCTGGACCTTGTCCATGCGCCGGTCGGCGGTCACCGCCTGCATCGCGGCGGCGACCTCCTGCGTCTCGCAGAAGGCCTGCAAGGTGACGCGCGGCAAGGGCGCGATGATTTCCTCGCCACCAGCCTCCGGCTCGAATCCCGGCGTGCTCGCCATCATTTGCCTCCGACGGCGTCGCTGATCTTGGTCTGCTCCTGGCGATACTGCGTCGAGGGATCCTTGCCCTCGCGCAGCCTCCTGATCGCCTCCATGCGCTTTTGCGTATCGAGGCGGCCTTCGCCGCGGGCGCGCACGAGATCCAGCGGATCGGCGATCTGCGCCGCGAAATTAGCCTGGGTGGCGCAGCCGAAATTCCAGTAGGGCTCGTTCGTTGCGCTCGTCTTGTAGCTGGAGGCGCCGAGATCGGTCGGCCATTGCCCGCAGGAATGCGTCAGCCCGGCCTGCAGAGAGGCATAGGTCAGGCGGATCGGCGAGGCGAGCTCGGGATCGGCGATGCGATAGGTCCTGACGGAGAGCGCGCCGGGCGAGACGCCGGCCCGGGCGAGCGAGCGGCGGATGCCGTCGAGCGTGTCATGGGTGGCGACGTCGCGGCCGGTCCCGGTCGGCACCTCGGCGACGAGGCCGCCCTTGCCGCTTCGGCGATAATCCTCGCCGAAGCGGGCGACGTCGTCGGCCTGGCGCGGATCAAGCCCGCCGCCGGACCGACCGACGAAGACATCGAGCGAGCGCGGCGCATCGCGCAGCACGATCGGGTGGCGCTCTCGGACGTCGACGGGAACACCGGAGGTCGAGATGTCGCCCTTGGCGCAGGCCCCGAGCAGGAGCGCAGCGCCGAGCGCGGCCGGCAGCGCGGCCCGGAGCGGCTTTCTGGTCACGATCATGATCGCCATCCTCGTCGCGGCCCCGTGTTCAATCGGCGATGAAACCGACGCGGCCCTTGTAGGCCTGCGGAATCGGCCCGCCGCTCGTCGATCCGTACATCTTGTTCAACCGCCCCATCAGGATCGTCTGGGCGTCGTGCGCCTCGACGAAGCCGTCGTCCGGGCGCTGCAGCCCGTTGGGGCCGACCGGCTTCACGATATAGGGCGTCACCGCGATCATCAGCTCGGTCTCCTCGCGCTGATAGTCGCGCGAGCGGAACATCGCGCCGATGATCGGAATGTTCATCAGGGCCGGCAGCCCGTTGATCGCCTGGCGCGAGACGCGCTGAATCAGGCCGGCGGTGGCGAGGGTTCCGCCAGAGGGCAATTCCACGGTCGTGTCCGACTTGCGTGTCCGGAAGCCCGGCGCATTGACCGAGCCGGTCTGGGTGGTGTCGGCCAGACGCAACTGGTTCTCGGCGTCGATCTCCGTGACTTCGGTCGCGACACGCATCGAGATCCTGCCCTCGGACATCACCACCGGCGTGAAGTTCAGGGAGACGCCGATCGGCTTGTAGACGATGCTGAGATTGCAGCGCCCGGTGATGTCGCAACTGTAGCCGTTCGGCACCGGAATCTCGCCGCCGGCGACGAATTTGGCGCTTTCGCCGGAGATGGCCGTCACGGTCGGCTCTGCCAGCACGCGCGACAGGCCAGCGCGCTCGAGCGCACGCATCGTGAAGTTCGAGGCCCTCGCGGAGCCGTCGGCGTTGACGAGCGAGCCGATCTTGCCGGCGATCGCGGTCGCCGCGAGCTGCTGCGGCTGCACCGAGAACGGATTGTCGATCGTCGGCGTGAGGCTGAAATTACCGATCTTCCATTCGCCGTTCGAATTGATGCCGAGCTGCTTGATCGCCTTGCGGGCAACCTCGGAGACGACGACCTTGACCATGACCTGGTCGCGGCCGCGGATCGTCAACGAATTGATCACCGCGCCTTTCGTCGCGCTGGCCCCCTCGCCCGAGGTGCCGACGAAGGCGTTGGCGATGTCCATGGCCTGCGTCGCCTCGGAGGCGTTCGCGACATTGCCGACGAGCAGGATCGAGTTCCCGGCCGGCTTGACCTGGATCTCTGCGCCCGGCATCGCTGCGCGCAGCGTCTGGCGCAGCACGTTCAGGTCGCGGCCGACCTCGATCTCCAGCGCCGTGATCTGCCGGCCCTCGGCGTCCATCACGAACATCGAGGTCGCGCCGTCGGCCATGCCGATGATGAAGAGCTTGCGGGCCGAGCGCACCACGGCGTTCGCAACCTTGGGATTGGCGACGAAGACCTCCTTGGCGTCGCGCGGCAGCTCGACGATCAACGAGCGGCCGATCGAGAGGTCGAGGCGGCGCGAGATCGCATGCTCGCTGGCGCCGACATTCAGCACCGGCGCGGCGCCCTTGCTCTGGGCCAGGACCGGCATGCCGCAGATCGGCATGGCCAGCGACAGGACAGTCAGAGACAGCGCCAGGCTGCGCTTGCGGGCATGGCCGCGATCTGGGTTGGGCATCGGGGTCATGGCTTCACCGCCTTGGTGACGACGCCGTAGCGCACGAGGGTCAGCCCCCCATCCTCGCTGGGCGGGCTCTTGTCGCCGGCGTCCTGGAGACTGCGCAGCGACAGCGACAGGCTGCTGGTCTTCTGGGCCAGGGTGACGGCCTCGACCTGCTTGGGATCGAGCTCGAGCGTCGCGGTCTCGCCGACGACGACCTTCTCGCCATTCTTCTCCTGGATGTTCTGGCCGATCGCCAGCACGCGCACATTGGCGATCAGGGTCTCGCTGACCGGCGCCGAGCCGTCCCTGGAGTTGCTGTCGTCACGGGTCGTGCGGATCACGTCGACGCGGTCATTGGGGAGGACGAAGCCGCCGGCGGTGTTGGCGCCGCGGTTGTCGGTGGTGATGGCGACGGCGCGCTTGCCCGGCGGCAGGATCGCCGAGAGGAAGCCGGAATCGGCCTTGAGCAGCTTCTCGCGACGTATCGGCTCCGAGCCATAGAGCGGCGCACGGGCGATCTGACCGACGAATTCAGCCTCGCCCCCGGGAAGATCCTGGCGGCGGATCACCTCGGCCGGCAGGCTCGCCAGCGGCCAAGCCAGCCATTTGAGATCGCCGGCCGCGAGCCTGTTGCCGATCGGAACATCGGCGGCAGCCACCAGCACCTCGACGGTAGGCGCCGGCTCGTATTTCGTCTCGGACGGCGTGGTGACCTTCGGGGGCCGGCTGATCAACAGCGCTGCCCCAAGGCCGGCGACGACCGCTACGGCGAGAATGATGATGCGGGCGGGACTCATGGCACACGATCCTTGGTCGGCATGCGCCGACCCTCAGCCGGATCGTGGCCTTGGAATCGTCAACTTATGGTTAACCGGAGGTATCTTTTTGTGCGGATCGACCGTTCCGGAGCGGGACCGCCCCATCAAGAACCGATCGCGGCACGCCAGATCGCCGTCTCCGGCAGAACGACGAGCGCGGCGAAGGCGAGAGCGATGCCGTAGGGCACGCCTTCGTCCTTGTCATGCAGGCGCTGCGCCCAGCCCCAGCCCAATGCCGGCCGAGGCAGCGGCAGCTTCCTCAGGCTGAGCAGCGCGAGGGTGAGGGCTCCCCCGGCGACCGCCGAGATGAAGACATAAGGCAGCAACTGGTCGAAACCGAACCAGAGCGCCGTCACCGCGGCGAGCTTGGCATCGCCGCCGCCGATCCAGCCCGCCGCGAAGAAGCCGAATGTGACGCTGAGGACGAGGAAGCCGGCAGCCAGATGCCAGCCCAGTTGCGTCCAGCTCAGGCCGACGCTGGCCGCGCAGAGCGCGAAGCCGGCGACGAGAACCAGGCAGAGCCGGTTGGAGATCGTCATCGACACCATGTCGCTGGCCGCGGCGTAAGCCATGGCCGCGGGAAAGACGACGATGATCAGGAACAGCGAAACCGACATGACAGCCATCCGATGAGCAGGGGCGACATTACCGCTTCGACCTCACCAAAGACTTACCGGCACAAGGCGAGGTGGAATTCACCCCCCAAACGGGAAGCGCCCTGGATAGGCTCCAAGGCGCTTCCTGCCGTTCGATGATGATCGCCCTGGCGAGTTTACTTCAGCTTGTCGCTGACCGTCGTGAACTGGCCGACCAGGCCGGTGCCGACGGTGCCCCAGACGCCGATGCAGACGACCGAGATCAAAGCGGCGATCAGGCCGTACTCGATGGCGGTGGCACCCGACTCGTCCTTGGCAAACCGCTTGAACAGGTTCTTCATGGTCTTCCCCCCGCTTGCCGGACGACGCTTACTTCAGCTTGTCGCTGACCGTGGTGAACTTGCCGACCAGGCCGGTGCCGACAGTGCCCCAGACGCCGATGCAGACGACCGAGATCAGCGCTGCGATCAGGCCGTATTCGATGGCGGTCGCGCCGGACTCATCCTTGGCGAAGCGCGCAAACAGGTTCTTCATGGTCTTTCTCCGCTTGCCGGATGAAACTTACTTCAGCTTGTCGCTGATCGTCGTGAACTTGCCGACCAGGCCGGTTCCGACGGTGCCCCAGACGCCGATGCAGACGACCGAGATCAGGGCGGCGATCAAGCCGTATTCGATGGCGGTGGCGCCCGACTCGTCCTTGGCGAAGCGCGCAAACAGGTTCTTCATGGGTAGCTCCTTTGCACCACGTTTGACTGCTGCCTTCGCTCTAGGTGGCTTCGGTCAGCGACAGGAGTGACACTAGGACGCCCGCCTTGCCGATCGGTTAAAGCGACCCAATAATTCGCCGAATTTTACAGGTCTTCGCTCAATGGTTAACGCGCTTTTAGCGCGCTCTGTCAGTTAACGAGAGGTATAATCTTTCCGATACTTCAAATATAACTCGGCAGACGAATCAGAAATGCGCCGCATAACGTTTCGTCAGTGCGAGCGACCCGACATCGCCATGCGCTTTTCATTGGCGACGATCAGGCTTCCAGGGCCGGTGAGAAAGCCGGATTGGCTGCGGAAATCGCGATCTTAGCAATCCATTCATCATTTTCGGCTTACCTCGTCCCGTTCGAAACCTTGAGGCGCGCGCGAGGTCCATTGCGATGCCGGGATCGCGGCTCTCCAAATCCTTTCCAAGGCTGGTCCTTGCCGGGCTCGCGGCGGCTGCCGGCTTGAGCCTGTCGGCCGATATCGTACGCGCTCAAGCTCGGCTCATTCCCGCGCCAGCCCCGGAATCCCGTGGCGATGTCGGCGAAGCGGTCCAGGTCGTGGTCGACCATGCCAAGGTGCTGCGCCTGCCCGAGAAGGCGCAGACGGTGATCGTCGGCAATCCGGCGATCGCGGACGTGACGGTCCAGCGCAACGGCGTGATGATCGTCACCGGCAAGAGCTACGGCGTCACCAACCTGATCGCGCTCGACGCGACCGGCGCCCTGCTGGCGGAATCCTCGGTTCGCGTCGGCGCCGCCACCGATTCGATCCTGACTGTGCAGCGCGGCCTCGAGCGCGAGAGCTATTCCTGCACGCCCAATTGCCAGCCGAGCGCCCAGCTCGGCGATTCCAAGGCGTTCTTCGATGGCACGAGCGGCCAAAGCGGCGCCCGCAACGCCGCTGCGACGGGCAGCGGGGAGAAGAAGTAGCTCTCCCCGCCCTGCCCGCGAGACCGATCAGATCGTCTGATTGTAAGCGCCGACTTCCGGATTCTCGCGCAGAACCCCGTCGATCGCCTTGAACATCTCGCGCATGCGCGCTTCCGAGACCGGGCTTTCGCAGACCACGACCAGCTCGGGCTTGTTCGAGGACGCCCGGATCAGGCCCCAGGTGCCATCCGCGTTGACGACACGCACGCCGTTGACGGTGATGACGTCGACGATTGCCTGGCCGGCGATCTTTTCGCCCGCTGCCTGCATCGCCTGAATCCGCTTGGTGATCTTGTCGCTGACGCCGTATTTCACCTCGTCGGCGCATTTGGCCGCCATGGTCGGCGTGCCCCAGGTCTTCGGCACGGCGGCATAGAGCTCGGCCATCGACTTATCCGGGTTGCGGTCGAGCATGTCGATCACGGCGATGGCGGTGACGACGCCGTCGTCATAGCCCCGGCCGACCGGCGCGTTGAAGAAGAAGTGGCCGGACTTCTCGAAGCCGGCGAGGGCATTGAGGTCGCGGACCCGGCGCTTGATATAGGAATGGCCGGTCTTCCAGTAATCGGTCTTGACGCCGAGCCGCTGCAGTTCCGGATCGGTCGAGAACAGGCCGGTCGACTTGACGTCGACGACGAACTGCGCGCCCGGATTGAGCTTGCCGAGGTCGCGGGCGAGCATCACGCCGATCTTGTCGGCGAAGATCTCCTCGCCATGGTTGTCGACGACGCCGCAGCGGTCGCCGTCACCGTCGAAGCCGAGCGCGACATCGGCGCCGTGCTGCTTCACGGCATCGGCCATGGCGTGCAGCATCTTCATGTCTTCGGGGTTCGGATTGTAGCGCGGGAAGGTGTGGTCGAGCTCGGCATCCATCGGGATGACCTCGCAGCCGAGCGCTTCCAGAATCCGGGGCGCGAAGGCGCCAGCCGTGCCGTTGCCGCAGGCGGCGATGACCTTGAGCTTGCGCGTGATCTTCGGGCGGTTGGTCAGGTCGGCGATGTAGCGCGCCGGGAAATCGGGCACGAACTGGTAGGAGCCGCCGCCGGGAAGGTCGAAATCGCCGGCGAGCACGATGTCGCGCAGCTGCCCCATCTCGTCGGGGCCGAAGGTGACGGGACGCTGCGCCCCCATCTTGATGCCGGTCCAGCCATTGTCGTTGTGCGAGGCGGTTACCATGGCGACGCAAGGCACGTCGAGCTCGAACTGGGCGAAATAGGCCATGGGCGACATGGCGAGGCCGATGTCGTGGACCTTGCAGCCGGCCGCCATCAGGCCGGTGACCAGCGCCATCTTGATCGAGGAGGAATAGCTGCGGAAGTCATGGGCGGTGACGATCTCGGGCTTGACGCCCATGCGCCTGATCAGCGTGCCGAGGCCCATGCCGACGGCCTGGACGCCCATCAGGTTGAGCTCCTTCCCGAAGAACCAGCGCGCATCGTATTCGCGGAAGCCGGTCGGCTTCACCATCGGCAGCGATTCGTACTCGAACGTGTTGGGGAAGAGCTCGGGCAGGGGCTTCGGGAACATCGGGCCATCCATCTTCGAGGAGCACGGGCGATGAGGCCCGCGCGGAAACCATGCAGCTGACGCGTGCGGTACGGACAGGCCACAGGCTACATGAATGCAGCCTGAGCATGACAGGGCAAGGACGCAAGGCGGGCATAGCTCATCCGTATGAGCTTGCAAACAAACGGCCCGATCCTCAACCGCGCAGGACCATGCGGCCGCCCTGGACCTCGTAGCCGCGTAGCCGGCGCAGGAAGGAGGTGCCGAGCAGGCTGATCGAGAGGGCGCCGGCAGGCAGCACCACGGCCTCGACATCGCGCACCGAGATGTCGCCGAGCCGCACCTCGCGCAGCATCGTCTTCGCCCCCCGCACCACGCCGTTGGCGGTGCCGAGGCCGACCGAATAGGCGGAGCGGTCGGGCCTGATCCCGAGCGCGCGGGCATCGGCGTCGGTCAGCACGACCAGGCTCGCGCCGGTGTCGACCATCATCTTCACCCGGTAGTTGTCGATCGACGGATGGACGAGATAGTGGCCGCGATAGTCGGCATTGACCGTCAGGACACGCTCTGACTTGGCAAGCACGGGCTCGCTCGAGGCGACGCTCGCCGGAGCCGGCTCCCGGCTCGTCATCTCGTCGAGACGACCGGCGGCTTGGAAGGCGGCGAAGCCGGCGATCCCGGCAATGCCCAAAGACCAGACGATCGGCCGCTGGGCCATGACCCGTTCCCTTCCTCGCCTTGCACCGGAAACGCTGGGGGTGAAGTGCTGACCAACGGTAAATCGGCACAGCGAAACCGCTGCAGCCGACGCATTTCCGCCTCGGGGAACGCGCTCAGGCTTAATTCGCACTCAACCGGATCGGTAGCGTTCTACGGAAAGCTCGCCCTACAGGAAGCTCTTACCGACCAGCCCCTCGATCGCCTCCCGCCGCGGCACGCTCGGCTGGGCGCCGGCCATGGTGCAAGCGAGCGAGCCGGCGGCGAGCCCGCGCTGAAGCGCGCCGGAGAAGCCGAAACCGGCCTGCAATGCCGCGGCGAAGGCGCCGACGAAGCTGTCGCCGGCGGCGACCGTGTCGACCGCCTCGACCACAGGCGCCTCGAGCCGGCGCCGGACGCCACCATGCCAGCCGACCGCACCGGCGGCGCCGAGCGTGACGATACAGGCGATGCCGCGCTCGCCGTCGATGCGCTGGGCGATGGCGTCGGGCTCGGTCTCCTCCCAGCCGAGCGAGCCGGCGAGGATCAGCGCCTCGTGCTCGTTGACGATCAGGATGTCGGTCAACGCCAGCAGGGCGGGATCAGGCGCTCCGGCCGGGGCGAGATTGAGGATCACCCGGCCGCCGCCGGCGCGCATCGCCCGCGCCGCCCGCAGGCACTCGCCCTCCGGCACCTCGCGCTGGAGCAGCAGCAGGTCGCCCTCGCCCGGCTTCAGCGCTTCGACGGCATCGGCCCTGGCCAGCGCATTGGCGCCGGCCGCGACGACGATCTGGTTAGAGCCGGCGGCATCGACGGCAATGAAGGCGGCGCCGGTCGGTGCCTCATCGCGGGCGACATGCAAAAGATCGACGCCATCCTCGGCCAGGAGGCCAAGCGCGATCTCGGCGAAGCCGTCGCGACCGACGGCGCCGACCAGCGTCACCTCTGCTCCGGCGCGGCGCGCCGCCAGCGCCTGGTTGGCGCCCTTGCCGCCGGGATGCAGCGCATAGCCCGGACCGAGCACGGTCTCGCCGGCGCCGGGCAGACGTTCGACCGGGGTGACCAGATCGACGTTCAGCGAACCAAAAACGATGATCATGCCTGAAGGCCCCGCGCGAGGCGGGTGACGCCGGCGACGAAGGCATCCTCGGGCGTGGTCAGCGAGTAGCCGAGCCCCGCGGCGGCGAGCGCCTGGCCATAGCTCCCTGCGAGGACGCCATCTGCCACCAAGTGCAGATTGCCGAGGCCGCCGAACAAGGCGCGGGCGCCCGCGATCTCCTGCGCCACCAGCAGAGCCGAGAGATAAGGACCGACCGCGCCGCCCTGCATGCGCCCGCCGAGGACGTCACTGCGGGCATGGAAGGCGGCGTTGAGCAGGCCGCCCGGTCGCTGCGCCGCGACCAGCCCACGCCGCATGCCCTCGGCCGTGTCATCGCCCGCAGGTTCGCTCGCCAGGCGCGACAGAATCGAGTGCTCGCGCAGCAGGCCGTAGACCTCGCCGGTCATAAAGCTGGCGAAGCGGGTGATGCGCCCGCCTTTGACCTCGGCCCATTTCGAATGGGTGCCAGGCAGGCAGGCGATGCCATCGGTGAGGCCAAGGCCGACGATCAGCGTCTCCTCGCCGCGCATCACGTCGAAAGCGCCCTCGTCGCAGGAGAGGCCGGGCAGGATCGTGGCGCGCGTGCCGTCGTCGAGCGTGACGGCAAGGCCGGCGGCGGCGATTTCCTCCGGGCTCGCCGGGCAAGCGACATAGGGCGCCTCGACCCAGCCATTGCGGCTGCCGACCATGCCGGCGAGCAGCACCGCTGCGTCAGGCCGTGCCGCCCGGAATTCGCCGGCGATCTCGGCGAAGGCCGCCGGGAAGCCGCCGGCCGGGACCGACTGGATGCCGCGATCGGCGATGCGTTTCGCCAGCACGACGCCATCCTCGCCGATGAGGAAAGCGCGGGCGCGCGTCGTGCCCCAGTCGAGCGCGATCAGGGGTTTGGGCATGGCAGGCTCCGGCGTCACGACCGCTGTGGACAGCGGCTCATGCTGTCCATAACGCGATATCGCCGGGCTTCAAGGTTCGATTCCGAGCCGCTTCAACGCTTCACGCGCCTCGGTCAGGTCCGGAACGCGCTTCAGCGCCGCGCGATAGTCGGCGATCGCCTCGTCACGCTGGCCCAGCGCCTCGCGGATATGGCCACGAGTATCAAGCGCATAGGCCGATTCCGGAGCTGCGAGGACGGCTCGCTCGGCATCGGGCAAAGCCTCGCCCGGCCGACCAAGCTTGTAGAGCGCCCAAGCCTTGAGGTTGTAGGCCTCGCTGCGCGTATTGCCCCTGGCAATCGCTTCACTGACATCCGCCAAAGCCTTGTCGAACTGGTCGAGATCGGCCTGGAGGTAGGCCCGCTGATAGAAGGCCGGCCCGGCATTTGGCTGACCGATATCGATCGCCGCCGACAGATCGGCGAGCGCGCCCTGTTTGTCGCCCTTCCTGGAGCGGGCGCCGGCACGGTCGATCAGGAAGCTACCGACATTGGCCGGATCGAGCTCCATCGTCCGGCTGAAATCTGTGATCGCCTTGTCGTAGTCCCGAGCGCGCATGTGCAGTTGGGCACGTGCCCAATGATTGCGCGGATCGTTCGGCGAGAGCCGCAGAACGGTATCGTAGTCGGCGATAGCCGCCGCGAGCTTGCCTTGCCGGGCGAGCAGATCGCCGCGGACACGATGCGCCTCGGCCTGCGCCGCATCCAGCGCGATCGCCTTGTCGAGATCGGCCATAGCCTCGGGCTCGCGCTTGAGCTGGGCCAGCAGATTGCCGCGGACGGCGAGCGCACGGACGAATTTTGGATCAATGGCGAGCGCCGCCGCGAGGTCGGCGAGAATGGCCTCGTCATCGCCGAGCTTGGTGCGAGCCTCGGCCCGCGCAGTCAGCGTCGCCGGATCGTTCGGCTTCAGCCGTGCCGCGTCATTGAAGTCGAGCACCGCCCGCTCGCCGTCGCCGCTCTGCAAATAGGCCACTCCGCGATTGTAGAAGGCACCGGCATCGTTCGGGGTCAGGCGCAACAGGGCGGTATAGTCGGAGATCGCGCGCTGCGGCTGCCCCAGCTTCATATAGGCGGCGGCCCGCAGCTGATAGGCTTCGACCGAGCCCGTGGCGAGGCGCAAGGTCAGGTTGAACTCGCCGATGGCGCGGCCGAGCTCGCCCTGCAGGAACAGCACCTTGCCACGCTTGACCCGAACGGAGCCGTCATTCGGCGCCAGCTTGACCGCCTCGTCGAAGTCCTTCAGCGCAAGATCGAGCTTGTTCTGCTCGGTCAGGAGGACGCCGCGATTGTACCAGGCGTTGGCGAATTTCGGATCGAGCGCGAGCGCGCGCGAAAAATCCTCCGCGGCCTTGTCGAACTCCTTCTTGTGAAAGAAAGCCGCGCCCCGATTGTCGAAGGCTTCGGTGAAGTCGCGCTTCAGCGCGATCGCCTGCGAGAAATCGGCAATGGCGAGGTCGAATTCGCCAATCGCAGCGTAGTCGACGCCGCGGTTGAAGACGAGCAGCGCGTTCTTCGGATCGCGAGCAATGGCCGCGCCGTAGTCGACGATCGCCTTGGTCCGCTCGCCCTTATCGGAATAGGAGACAGCCCGGTTGGCGAGGTAGCGCAGTTCGCCCGGCGCCAGCGCGATCGCCGCGTTCAACTCCTGGATGGCGCGGTCCGATTCGCCACGCTCGCGGAAGACGTCGGCGAGGCGGCCATGCGCCCGGGCGCGGACAGCAGGCTGCTCACGATCGCCTCTTGCGATGACGGCCTGGCAGCGGGTCAGGAGTTCATCGGCCTTGTTCGTGCCGAAGCAGGCCCGCGCCTCGCGGCTGGACTGGGCCAAGGCACTCGCCGCAGAGACGAGCAGCAGTGCCATGGCGAGCGCGACGGCACGGCCTCGCACCACTCTCAACCGTTCTCGCATCCCAATTCCCTGTCTGATGGTCCGACCTTGCCGGAGGCCGGCTGCGGACGCCAGCGGGCGACGGCGGCATTGCCCCGCCTGATCTGGGCAGCATCGAGCCGGGGCAGCAGCTTCGCCAGATCCGCCCGGGCGTCGGCTCCGTTTTGCCGCGCGGCCAGTGTCAGCCAGATGAAAGCGGCGACCGGATCGGCACCGACGCCATTGCCCTCAACATAGGCGCGGCCGAGATTGGTCTGGCCATCAACGTCGCCACGCTCGGCGGCGAGCCGATAAAGGCGTGCAGCCTCGGGAAGGTCCTGCGAAACCCCGGCACCACCGAAATACATCACTCCGAGGGCACTGAAGGACCGGGCGAAGCCCTGATCGGCCGCCTTGCGGAACCAGCGCAACGCCTCGGCATTGTCGCGCGGGACGCCTTCGCCACGCGCGTAGCGAACCCCGAGATTGTGCTGAGCGACGACGTCGCCCGCTGCCGCGGCCTGGCGATAGAGCGCGACGGCGACGGGCAGGTCGATCGGCACGCCGTAACCATACTGATAGGCTTTGGCCAAATCGGTCTTGGCCGAGACGCAACCGGCGGCTTCAGCCTTTCGCATCCAGCCCAGCGCCGCCGTGTCGTCTCGCTCCGTGCCGCGGCCTTCCGAGTAGAGCGTCACCAGCGCGCGCATCGCCCCGATATGGCCCTGCTGCGCCGCCTGCGTGAAGCGGGCGAAGGCGAGGCGATCGGCGTCGGCATTGCCGCGCCGATACAAGAGCAAGCCGAGATTGTACTGCGCCACCATGTTGCCCCCCGTGGCGGCTCGCTCGAACAGCGCCTGCGCCCTGGCCTCGTCGCGCGGCATGCCGTCGCCCATCAGATAGGCCGCCGCCAGATTGTTGATAGAGGGAGGATGGCCCTGCTCGGCCGCCTGCCGATAGAGGCCGAGCGCGCGCCGCGGATCCTTGCGAACGCCCTGGCCATGCTGGTAGCGCTTGCCGAGCTCGAACTGCGCCGGCGCATCGCCCCGGCCTGCCTGCTTCTGGAGGGTCGGCAGATCGAGTTGCTCCAGCGCCGGCGGGGCAGCCGGCATCTCGGCCATCGCGCCGGCGCACAGCAGCCAACCGAAGACGGCCGCAGCAAGCAGAACGGTTTTGCGTCGCACGGTCATATCCAGCCTTCGCTGACCGGGATAGTCTTGGCGACATCAGCGGCCTAATCCAACCGACCTGTTTCGACAGGGCGAAAATCGGCTCGCCCTGCACGCGGATCTGCGCCATCTAGCCTTGCCGCAGCCAGATGGCCTGAAGGACACCGCAATGCTGATTCTCTCGGCGGCCGGCTATTCCGCCCGCATCGCCCCTGACGCCGGCGGCACGATCGCCGCGCTCAACTGGGAGGCGCCGGACGGGACGGTGCTGCCGCTGCTGCATGCCCCGGCCGAGCTCGCCCCGCAGACGCAGACGCCGAACAAGTTCGGGGCCTGGGCGATGCTGCCCTTCGCCAACCGCGCCTTCGACAGCCTGGTCGACGACGGCCATACCCGCTTCAGCGTGCCCTCGAACAATCCCGCCGGCACGATCCACGGCTTCGGCTGGCAATCCGCCTGGCAGGTCGAGGAGCAGGGTGCCGGCCATACCGTGCTGGTGCACCGACGTAGTGCCGGCCCGGATCCCTATCGCTACCTGGCCAGACAGGAGATCCGGCTGGGCGCGGACGGTATGACCGTGACGCTCACGCTGACCAACGAGGCCGACCAGGCCCTACCCTTCGGCATGGGCCTGCATCCGTGGTTTCCCTGCGCCGCCGATACGCGCCTGCGCATGGCGGCGACCGGCGCGCTGATCTTCGGCGACCAGTTCCGCGCCACCGGCACGCAAGCCTTCACTGACGGCGGCCCCTATGCCGGCAACCCGGTCTTCGCGACCGGCACGGAGACCGCCTGGAGCTTTTTGGGCTGGGACGGCACGGCTCGGATCGAGACGCCCTCGACCGATCTCGCGATCACGCTGAGCGCGAGCGAGAGCCTGCGTTATCCGGTGGTGTGGGCGCCAGCCGGCGTCGATTTCCTCTGCGCCGAGCCGCAGAGCCATGCAGCGGGCGCCCCGAGCGAAAAGATCGTGCGCGAGGCCTCGCCGCTCGCCCGGCTGCAGCCGGGCGAGACGCTGGCAGGCTGGGTGCGGATCGCCGCCGAAGCGATCTAGCTCATTGGTTGAGCATCGGATTTCTCCGAAAAGTGGATTCCACTTTTCGGTCCGATGCTCTAGCGCCAGCCCGGTCCGGACATCGGCTGGAAGCCGATCGCGCCGACCGGGATCGCCGGCCTGAGCAGCATCTGCTCGCGCGCCTCGCCCCAGGCCGGACCCTGGCGCTGCTGCTTGGCCGTCAGCACGGCCTTCTGCGTCCTGATCTTGGCCTTGGCGATCTTCTGCTTCGACCCGGTCGAGGCCTTGGCGAAGCGCGAGAGGTTGTCGGTCGCGGCGCCGTTCAGCGCGATGCGGGTGCTGCCAGCACCATGCTTCTTGACCAGCGCGAACAGCTTGGCGGCATTAGCCGGGTGCAGGCGGATGCAGCCATGCGAGGCCGGGCGGCCGAGCGCGCCGACGGCCGTCGTGCCATGGATGGCGTAGCCGCCGCGGAAGAACACGGCATAGGGCATCGCGCCGCCATATTTGCGGGAATACCAGCTGCGCTCGAGCCGGGTCGGGCGGTAGACGCCGTTGGGCGAGCGGAAGCCCTTGCGGCCGGACGAGATCGCCCAATTGTAGGTTTCGCCGTCGCTGGTGGCGACGCTCATGCGTTGGGCGGCGATGTCGACGCGGACATCGACCTTGGCCTGCGCCACGGCGAGGCCGGCGAGCGAGGCGCATAAGAAAGCGAGGATGCCGAGAAGGCGGGACATGACGCGACTCCTGAACGACGCAACCTGAAGACAACGGCTCTTTGGTCGCTGTCGCTCGGGCGCATGCGCCATGCGAAGTCAGCCCCGGCCTTGCCTTAAAGGAATCCCGAGGGGTCGGCGCTTGTAAAGCGCAAACCGTTCAAATGGTTTCCAATCACAGGCGTCGGATGCCGGTCGTGACTCGCTAGTCGAAGAACACGATCCAGGCGAGCAGCGCCGCGATCAGCCAGAGCGCCCAATTGCCCCAGCGATTGCGCGCTGCCTCTGCCCGGCCGATCGCCTGGATGCTGGCCTCGTCGAGCGAGAAGCCGTGGCGCGACGACTCTTCCAGCTGCCCGAGCACGCGCTCGGCCCGGCCGACCGTCTCCGGCAGGTTGGCGAGGCTGCCGACGAGCGTGCGAACGCTGCGGCCGGCATCCTCGATGCGCCCGATCGGGCCGAGATTGCGGGTCAGCCAGTCGCGCACCACCGGCTCGGCCGTGGTCCACATGTCCAGATGCGGGTCGAGCGTGCGCGCGACGCCTTCGACCACGACCATGGTCTTCTGCAGCATGACGAGTTCGGTGCGCGTCGCCATGTCGAACAGGCCGGTGATCTCGAACAGCAGCGTCAGCACCTTCGCCATCGAGATCTCGTCGGCGCGCTTGTCGTGGATCGGCTCGCCGACGGCGCGGATCGCCTGGGCGAAATCATCGACCGAGTGGTGCGGCGGCACGTAGCCGGCCTCGAAATGCACCTCGGCAACGCGGCGATAGTCGCGGGTGATGAAGCCGAACAGAATCTCAGCGAGGAAGCGCCGCTCCTTGTGGCCGAGTCGGCCCATGATGCCGCCATCGACGGCGACGAGCCGCCCTTCAGCATCGACGAAGAGGTTCCCCGGATGCATATCGGCATGGAAGAAGCCGTCGCGGATCGCGTGCTTCAGGAAGGACTGGATGACGTTGCGGCCGAGCGCCGGCAGGTCGTGCCCGGCGGCGCGGAGCGCCTCGACATCGGAGAGACGGATTCCATCGATCCACTCGTCGATCAGGATCTCGCGGGCGGTGAGCTGCCAATCCGGCACCGGAACCCGGAAATCCTTGTCTTCCTTGGTGTTCTCGGCGAATTCGGAGAGAGCCGCCGCCTCCAGGCGCAGGTCCATCTCCATCGCAACCGAGCGTGCCAGCGTCTCGACGATGGCAACGAAGCGCAGGCGCCGTGCCTCGGGCGAGCGGCGCTCGGCGAGCTCGGCGCCGAAGCGCATGGCCGCAAGGTCGCGGTGGAAGCGGTCGCGGATGCCGGGCCTCAGGATCTTGACCGCGACCTCAGTGCCGTCCTTGCGGCGGGCGCGGTGGACCTGGGCGATCGAGGCGGCCGCGACCGGCTCGCCGAATTCGGCGAAGATCGCCTCGGCCGGCTTGCCGTGGGCGGCCTCGATCGCGGCGCGGGCCTGCGCCATCGGGAAGGGCGCCATCCGGTCCTGCAGGGCCGAAAGATCCTCGGCGATCTTCATGCCGACGACATCGGGCCGCGTCGCCAGGAACTGGCCGAACTTGACATAGGACGGGCCGAGGCGGGTCAGCGCCGCGGCGAGGCGGGTGGCGGAGGAGCCGGCACCGCGGCGCTCGATCAAACGGCCGAGCGCGATCAGGCCCCGCGCCGCCGGTGGCAGCACGGAGGGGTCGACCAGCGCGAGCGCGCCCTCGCGCGCCAGCACGAAGCCGACCCGCGCCGAGCGGGCGAGATGGGCAAGCGCGGAGATCATGCTTGGGCGGCCCCAGCCGTCATGGCCGGGCTCGACCCGGCCATCTCATGCCGAAAAGGGCTCCCTTCCTGAGATGCTCGGGTCAAGCCCGGGCATGACGAGGCAAGACCCATCACAGCTTCCAGCCGGAATGCAGCGCCACCACCCCGCCGGTCATCGGCGTGAAGCTGGCGCGGCGGAAGCCGGCGTCGGCGATCATGTTGGCGAAGATCTGCGGGCGCGGGAATTTGCGGATCGATTCGACGAGATACTGATAGGGCTCGGCCTCGCCCGTCACCATCCGCCCCATCGGCGGGATGACGTTGAAGGAATAAGCCTCGTAGATCTTGTCGAGGACAGGCACGTCGACATGGCTGAATTCGAGGCAAAGGAAACGGCCGCCGCGCTTCAGCACGCGATAGGCCTCCGCCAGCGCCTTCTCGATGCGCGGCACGTTCCGGATGCCGAAGGCGATCGTATAGGCGTCGAAGCTATTGTCCGACAGCGCCAGCTCCTCGGCATTGCCCTGGACGAAGCGGATGCGCTCATCGTCCGGAAAGCGCTTCTGCGCCCGCTCGCGCCCGACGGCGAGCATCTCGGCGTTGATGTCGAGCACGGTGACGTCGGTCTGCGGCCCGCCCTCCTCCAGCACCTTGAAGGCGACATCGCCAGTGCCGCCGGCGACGTCGAGATGATGGAAGGGCCGATCGCGCGGCGGCTTCAGCGCCGTCAGCAGCGCCTCCTTCCAGGCGCGGTGCAGCCCGGCCGACATCAGGTCGTTCATCAGGTCGTAGCGGCCGGCGACCTTGTGGAAGACGTCGTCGACCTTGGCCTGCTTCTCGCCGAGCGGCACGCTCTCGAAGCCGAAATGGGTGGTGTCGGAGGCTGCTGTCACGGTTGGGCCGCTCTTGTGTTCGGGTGAGGCGATGAATAGCGAAAGCATCGGGCCTTGTCGCGGGCCCTCTCGACGCATGCTGAAGAGCCGAGGCCATGCCTGAACTTCCCGAGGTCGAAACCGTCCGCCGCGGATTGGAGCCCGCCATGCTCGGCGAGCGCTTCGCCAGCGTCGAGCAGCGCCGCCCCGATCTGCGCTTTCCCCTGCCCGAGCGCTTCGCCGAGCGCCTGACCGGGCGGCGGGTCGAGGCACTGTCGCGACGGGCGAAATACCTGATCGCCGATCTCGACGACGGCCAGGCGCTGGTCATGCATCTCGGCATGAGCGGGCGCTTCATCGTCGAGGCGCCGGGAACGCCGCCGACCGAACCCGGCGCCTATTACAACGAGATCGGCCGGCACCTGATCCACGACCACGTCGTCTTCCATCTGAGCTCGGGCGCCCGCGTCACCTATAACGATGTCCGCCGCTTCGGCTTCATGGACCTGCTGCCGCGCGCCGGGCTGGAAAGCTCGAAGCATTTTGCCGGAATGGGCATCGAGCCGCTCGGCAACGAGCTCTCCGGCGAATTGCTGGCGAGGCTGTTCTCCGGGAAGATCGCGCCGCTCAAGGCGGCGCTGCTGGACCAGCGCCTGATCGCCGGGCTCGGCAACATCTATGTCTGCGAGGCGCTGTTCCGTGCCGGCCTGCACCCGGAAGCCGAGGCCGGCTCCCTGGCGACGCCGACCGGCAAGCCGCGCGAGAAGGCGCACCTCCTGGCGCAGATCATCCGCGACGTCTTGGAGGAGGCGGTCGCCGCCGGCGGCTCGACCCTGCGCGACTTCGCCCATGCCGATGGCTCGCTCGGCTATTTCCAGCATCGCTTCAAGGTCTATGACCGCGAGGACGAGCCTTGCGTCACGCCGGGCTGCGGCCATCTGGTCAAGCGGCTGGTGCAGTCGGGCCGCTCGACCTTCTATTGCGAGAGCTGCCAGAAGCGGGCCTGAGCACACGATGCCTGACACTCTTCGCCCGGCCGGCAAAGTCATCCTGCTCAACGGCGCCTCCAGCAGCGGCAAGTCGTCGCTCGCACGCGCCATCCAGGCCCGGATCGAGGAGCCGTTCTGGCACATCTCGATCGACCATCTGCGCGATTCAGGCGTGCTGCCGACCGCCCGGATCCGCAGCGGCGAGTTCCCGTGGTCCGCCATGCGCGACGCCTTCTTCGAGGGCTTCGAGCAGTCGCTGCTGGCCTATGTCCGCTGCGGCAACAACCTGGTCGTCGAGCACATCATGGAAAGCCGCGACTGGCTGCTGCGGCTGGTTCGCCTGCTCGCAGAGCAGGATGTCTTCTTCGTCGGCCTGCATTGCGACCTCGCCGAGCTGGAGCGTCGCGAGATCGCCCGCGGCGACCGGCGCATCGGCGACGCCCGCCGCGACTTCCATCAGATCCACAGCTATTGCCGCTACGATGCCGAGCTGGATTCGGCCATCACGCCCGAGGCCAATGCCGACAAGCTGATCGCCGCCTGGCATGCGCGCACGAAGCCCTCGGCCTTCCAGGGCCTGCTCGCCGAGGCGGAGCCGGCCGCCTGATCAGGCGCTTTCGATGACCCTGGCGAGATTCTCCAGCGTCGAGCGCAAGCCGGCATCGTGATCCGCCTTGCCGATGCCGGCCGGGACGTTCTCGCAGAGGATCGTCACCTCGGTGCCGTCGCGGACCTCCTTGAAGCGCCAGGTCATCGTCATCGTGCCGGCGAAGGCCGGATCGTCCGAGACGAAGCCGACCTCCCAGACGATGCGCTGGCCCGGATCGAGCGCGACGAAGCGGCCTTCGACGATATCGCTGTCGGCGCTGGCCTTACCGGACGCGCCGGACGGGTCGTCATAGGTCAGGATCATGCGATAGCTGCCGCCGGGATGCGGCTCGAAGCGCTCGATCTTCGCCCGCATCCCTTTCGGTGGCAGCCAGCGCGACAGCACGGCCGGATCGGCGAAAGCATTGTAGACCGCGCCGGGTGAGGCCTTGACGAGGCGCGAGGCGGTGTCGGTTCTCGTCTCGGCCGGCATGACGGACTCCCTGGCGGTTGTGCGAAGGCTAGCGGGATGAAACGCTCGAACCCGGCAGCAGGTTTCCTCGCCTGATCCCACGAACGCGCAGCCCCATACAGCCTTGCGCCGGCGCGCATGGACTTTCCCCCACGCGGCCCGCTAATGCTGCCGCGACAGATCATCCGGGAGGCCGCCATGGCTTATGAGACCATTCTCGTCGAGGTGAAGGGCAAGGTCGGCATCATCACGCTGAACCGGCCGCAGGCCCTGAACGCGCTGAACGTCCAGCTGATCGCCGACATCAATGCGGCGCTCGACGGATTCGAGCACGACGACACCATCGGCTGCGTCGTCATGACCGGCTCGGAGAAGGCCTTCGCTGCCGGCGCCGACATCAAGCAGATGCAGGAGCGCAGCTATCCCGGCACCTATCTCGACGACAAGTTCGCCGACTGGGACCGGATCGGCCAGCGCCGCAAGCCGATCATCGCCGCGGTGGCGGGCTTTGCGCTCGGCGGCGGCTGCGAGCTCGCGATGATGGCGGACTTCATCATCGCCGCCGACAACGCCAAGTTCGGCCAGCCCGAGATCAATCTCGCCGTCATCCCCGGCGCCGGCGGCACCCAGCGCCTGACCCATGCGATCGGCAAGGCCAAGGCGATGGACCTTTGCCTCACCGGCCGCTTCATGGATGTGAACGAGGCCGAGCGCGCCGGGCTCGTCTCCCGCATCGTCCCGCTTGCCGATCTCATGACGGAAGCGCTCAAGGCGGCCGAACAGATCGCGTCGAAGTCGCTGCCCTCGCTGCTTTCGGCCAAGGAATCGGTCAATCGCGCCTTCGAGACGACGCTGGCCGAAGGCCTGCGTTTCGAGCGCCGCGTCTTCTCGGCGCTGTTCGGCACGCACGATCAGAAGGAAGGCATGGCCGCCTTCATCGAGAAGCGGAAGCCCGAGTTCAAGAACTACTGACAAAGACAAGTCCCGGCCGATCGGCGCCACGCATGGCCGGGGCCAGTTTCTTTCACTTGAAAGGCCGGCGGCGCTGCTGGACCATGGCTGCTCACTCTTAAGAGCACGCAGGATTTGCCATGACCGCCGCAGCCCGCTCCCTCACCGACAGCATCGCGCTGCCGAGCTATGCCGATGTCGAGGCGGCGGCGCAGCGCATCGCGGGCGTCGCCCATCGCACGCCGGCGCTGACTTCGCGCACAGCCAATGAACGCACCGGCGCCAATCTCGTCTTCAAGGCCGAGAACCTGCAGCGGATGGGCGCCTTCAAATTCCGCGGCGGCTACAATGCCATCGCGGCGCTGACGCCGGAGCAGCGCAGGGCCGGCGTGCTGACCTACTCCTCCGGCAACCATGCCCAGGCGATCGCCTATGCCAGCAAGCTGCTCGGCGCACCGGCGACGATCATCATGCCGCTCGACGCTCCCGCGGCGAAGGTCGCGGCGACCAAGGGCTATGGCGCCGAGGTCGTCACCTATGATCGCTACACCCAGGACCGGCTCGAACTGGGCGACCGGCTCGCGGCCGAACGCGGCCTGACGCTGATCCCACCTTACGATCATCCCGAGGTGATCGCCGGCCAGGGCACGGCGACGAAGGAGCTGATCGAGGAGGCCGGCGAGCTCGACGTGCTGCTGGTCTGCCTCGGCGGCGGCGGGCTCCTCGCCGGCGCATTGCTGGCGGCCAAGGCGCTCAATCCGGGCTGCAAGGTCTATGGCGTCGAGCCCGAAGCCGGCAACGACGGCCAGCAGTCGCTGCGCAAGGGCGAGATCGTCAAGATCGACGTGCCGAAGACCATCGCCGACGGCGCGCAGACCGCCTTTCTCGGCAACTACACCTTCCCGATCATCCGCGATCTCGTCGAGGACATCGTCACCGTGCCGGACGCCGCGCTCGTCGCGGCGATGCGCTTCTTCGCCGAGCGGATGAAGCTCGTGGTCGAGCCGACCGGCTGCCTTGCCGCAGCCGCGGCCTTCACCGGCGCGGTTCCGGTCGAAGGCAAGCGCGTCGGCGTCATCCTCAGCGGCGGCAATGTCGATCTCGCCAGCTTCGCGCGCTTCGTCGGCGAGGGCTCGTGAGCGAGATCGAGACGATCCTGTCGCCCGATGTGCTGGCGCCGGCCGGGCACTATGCGCAGGCGGTGGCCTATAAGGACCTGGTCTTCGTCTCCGGCCAGCTCGCGCCGCGCCCCGACGGCAGCCATACCGCCGGCGAGCCCTTCGCGGTACAGGCACGCCAGGCCCTCGACAATCTCCTGGCGGTGCTAGGCGCCGCCGGCTGCGGCCCAGCCGATGTGCTCAAGGTCACGGCTTATCTGGTCGGCGCCGCGCATTGGCCTGACTTCAACGCGATCTATGCCGAGATTTTCGGGCCGCACAGGCCGGCGCGCGCGGTCGTTCCGGTGCCGGAACTGCATCATGGCTATCTCGTCGAGATCGAAGCCGTGGCGGTACGCCGAAAAGCAGATTGAAGGCGGCTACGATTCCGCCGTTGACGCCGGGCCCGGCAGGAACTATAGGGTCGGGCCTCGCGGCGGTCTTGCTCCGGCAGGACCGTCGCTCGCATTTTCATTGAAGGTTCGTGGTCGTGCCAGCCGGCAATTGCCAGGCGCCTGCCGCGATGAGGACGAGGACAGACCATGGCCAACACGACTTCGGCCAAGAAGGCCACGCGCAAGATCGCGCGGCGCACCGAAGTGAACAAGGCGCGCCGCAGCCGCATGCGCACCTTCCTGCGCAAGGTCGAGGAGGCGATCGCCTCCGGCGACAAGGGCGCCGCCGCCGAGGCGCTGAAGGCCGCCCAGCCGGAGCTGATGCGCGCTGCTCAGAAGGGCGTGGTTCACAAGAACACCGCCTCGCGCAAGGTTTCGCGCCTCGCCCACCGCATCGGTGCGCTGGCTTCCTGATCGCCGTTCATCAGAGCGGATTTGCGAGCAGTTTTCGACCCGGCCGAAAGGCCGGGTTTTTGTTTGTCCGTTTGACCGTAAAAGCGGCGCCCGATGCTGCGACGCAACACCCGCTGTCAACGGTAATTCTGCAATCTTTCCACGACTTTACCGGCTTGACTCAGGCGCCGTTTTGGAGATCGGAAATCGTCCCGATCGGGACTTTCGACCGCACAAAATTCCTCCATATTTTTCATCATCTTAGTGGGCAAAGCAATTCAGTTGAGTGAATCCTCGGGGCCGGAATGGGGCGAGGAACGCACTTCGAAAAAAAGATTCGGAGCCGGCACGAGACCCGCCCGGTAAAGAAAAGCTTAACTTCCCCAACTGATTGCGAGGCACCTTCCGGTAGGTCAGACGGGGGTCGCAATGCCCCTTCGCCACGAAGCCGGCTGAGGGGGATATTGCCCCCGTTCGAGGCGGCCCTGTAAGGTCTTTCTCATCGGCGGGCGGACAGCGATGTCCAGCCAGCTCTCCACAGAATTGTTGATGGTTTTGGCTTACAACCGGAAGGGGTTGGAAGGATGAGTTTGTTTGTCTTGATGATTTGAATGCGTTGAAATGACGAGTAGCCGCGGCCGGATTTTTCGAGCCAGGCGGCATTACCACGAAAAGCGTTGGAGTGACCTCGCTTCGCGGCATGAGCCGACGGGGAGAGCTGCGTTTTTCCTGACAACGAGACATCGCACCACCTCTCCCATGCGGGGCGGCGAAGTGCGTACGATCATGAACGGGGCAATTGGAATGTTCGAGCGGATGGAGACTGGCAATCTGGTTGAGGCTGCGGCCACCCCTGTGGTGACCAGACTTGCCCCGACGGAGCCGGCGAGCGTCGCCGGGACCAAGGATCGGTGGGACAGGGTTCGCCGGCGCCTGCGCGCCGAGCTCGGCGAGGATGTCTTCTCAAGCTGGTTCGCTCGCGTCGAGATCGGCGCGGTCGTCGAGGGCGTCGCCCATCTCACCGTACCGACCCGCTTCCTGAAGAGCTGGCTGGAAGCCCATTATGCCGAGCGCCTGCGGGCACACTGCATGGCCGAGCTCGATGCGCCAAACGGCGTCGCCCTCTCTGTGCGCCAGGTGGCGCGGGAGAGCAGCGAGCCCAGCCTGGACCTGTCGGCGCAGCGGGCACGTCCGGCCCAGGTCCGCCCTGCCACACCACTGACGGAGATCGCTCCCGCTTCGGCCGCCACCCCGGCCAGCGAGCGCGACCCCATGGACGCCTGCGGCACGCTGCTCGACCGGCGCATGACTTTCCAGAGCTTCGTCGTCGGCAAGTCGAACGCGCTCGCTTTCGCCGCCGCCGAGCGGATCTCGGCGGCGCCGGCCGGCTCGACGCCCTATAACCCGCTCTACCTCCATGCCGGCGTCGGCCTCGGCAAGACGCATCTGATCCAGGCGATCGCCCAGGATGCGCGCCAGCACGGCAAGCGCGTCGCCTATTTCACCGCCGACCGCTTCATGTACGGCTTCGTCGCCGCGCTGAAGTCGCAGACGGCGCTTGCCTTCAAGGAGAAGCTGCGCGGCATCGACCTCCTGATCGTCGATGACGTCCAGTTCATCCAGGGGCGTTCGATCCAGCAGGAGTTCGGCCATACGATCAATGCGCTGATCGACGCCGGCAAGCAGATCGTCGTCGCCGCCGACCGGCTGCCCGCCGATCTGGAAGCCCTAGACGAGCGCATCCGCTCCCGGCTCGCCGGCGGTCTCGTCGTCGAGATCGGCGAGCTCGACGAGGCGCTGCGCGTCAAGATCCTGACCACCCGGCTCGACGGACTGAAGGCCGCTCATCCGAGCTTCCACGTCAATCCGGACGTGATCGCCTATGTCGCCAAGCTCGTCGCCACCAATGGCCGCGATCTCGACGGCGCCGCCAACCGCATCCTGGCGCATGCGACGCTGACCGGCGCCAGCGTCACGATGGAGACCGCCGAGGCGGCGATCCGCGATCTCGTGCGGACGCGCGAACCGCGCCGGGTCAAGATCGAGGACATCCAGAAGCTGGTCGCGACCCGCTACAATGTCAGCCGCGCCGACATTCTGTCGGAGCGCCGGACTGCGGCCGTGGTCAAGCCGCGCCAGATCGCGATGTATCTCGCCAAGGCGCTGACGCCGCGCTCGCTGCCCGAGATCGGGCGCCGCTTCGGCGGGCGCGACCACACCACCGTGCTGCACGCGGTGCGCAAGATCGAGAAGGCGATCGTCGAGGATCGGCTCCTGCACGACGAGGTCGATCTGCTGAAGCGCATGCTGCAGGAGTGAGGCGCCAGCCTCCCTCCCAGCGTTAACTGTGCAGGCCGGCTCGCGCGCCCTTGCGCGCGGCCCGGCCGTCCGGCAATGTCGCGGGCCACCTTTCTGCCTGCCGGCTCGCCGCGGGCGCCAGCATGCCAGAAGACGCCATGAAGGTTACGGTCGAACGCTCCACGCTCCTGAAGTCGCTCGGGCATGTCCATCGTGTCGTCGAGCGGCGCAATACGATCCCGATCCTGTCGAACCTGCTGCTGCGCGGCAGCGAGGACGGGCTGAAGCTGAAGGCGACCGACCTCGACATCGAGGTGGTCGAGACCGTGCCGGCCGACATCGTCGAGCCCGGCGCGACCACGGTGCCCGCCCACACCCTCTACGATATCGTCCGCAAGCTGCCAGACGGCTCGCAGGTCTCGCTGGAGACCACCGGCGAGACCGGCCAGATGGTGCTGCGCTCGGGCCGCTCGCGCTTCACCCTGCAGACGCTGCCGGAAAGCGACTTCCCCGACATCACCGCCGGCGAGATGGCCCATCGCTTCGTGCTGCCGGCCGGCGAGCTCAAGCGCCTGATCGACAAGACCCAGTTCGCGATCTCGACCGAGGAGACGCGCTACTATCTCAACGGCATCTACTTGCACGCCATCGACGTTGACGGGCGCCCGGTGCTGCGCGCCGTCGCGACCGACGGCCACCGCCTTGCCCGCGTCGACACCGCCGCCCCGCAGGGCTCGCTCGGCATGCCCGGCGTGATCGTACCGCGCAAGGCCGTGGCCGAGATCCAGAAGCTGCTGGAAGACGGCGAGAGCGAGGTCCAGGTCGAGCTCTCCGCCACCAAGATCCGCGTCGCCACCGCCGAGGTCGTGCTGACCTCGAAGCTGATCGACGGCACCTTCCCCGACTATCAGCGCGTCATTCCCTCCGGAAACGACAAGCTGCTGACCGTCGACAAGGGCGATTTCGCCGCCTCCGTCGATCGCGTCTCGACGATCTCGTCCGAGCGCGGCCGGGCGGTGAAGCTCTCCATGGCCGATGGCCGGATGACGCTCTCGGTGACCAACCCCGATTCCGGCTCGGCCACCGAGGAGATCGAGGTCGACTACGATGCCGGCCCGCTCGATATCGGCTTCAACGCGCGCTATCTGATGGACATCGCCGCCCAGCTCGACGGCGACACCGCGCTGCTCAAGCTCGCCGATCCGGGCTCGCCGACGGTGATCCAGGACCGCGAAGGCGCTTCGGCCCTCTATGTGCTGATGCCGATGCGGGTCTGATCCCGCAAAAGCGTCTTGAGAGCGTCTTGACCGCGGTCGCCCGCCTCACGCTGCAGAATTTCCGCTCCTATCCGGCCCTCGATCTTGCGATCGAGGGCCGGCTCGTTGCGCTATGCGGCGAGAATGGCGCCGGCAAGACCAATCTGCTCGAGGCACTCTCGCTGTTTGCGCCCGGCCGCGGCCTCAGGCGCGCCGATCTCTCCGAGATGGTGCGCCAGCCCGGCGATGGCGGCTTTGCCGTCTCGATCGGCCTCGCCGATGACGGGGCAAGGCTCGGCATCGGCCTGGAGCCGCCGGACGCGGAGGGGCGGCGGGCACGGATTGCCCGGATCGACGGTACTCCCGCCGGCTCGGCCCTCGCCTTCAGCGACTATGTCCGGCTGGTCTGGCTGACGCCCGATCTCGACGGACTGTTCCGCGGCGCGGCCGGCGAGCGCCGCCGCTTCCTCGACCGGCTGGTGCTGGCGGTCGACCCTGGCCATGGCACCCGCTCGAACGCGCTGGAAAAGGCACTGCGCTCGCGCAACCGCATCCTCGACGAGAGCCCGCACCAGCAGCGCTGGCTCGACGCGGTCGAGCGCGAGATCGCCGAGCTCGGCGTCGCCGTCGCGGCGGCGCGGGCCGAGACCGTGGCGCGGCTCTCGGCCATCATCGCGCAGACATCGGACGAAGCCTCGCCCTTCCCGCAGGCCGACATCGCGCTGGAGGGGGAGATCGACGCGCTGGTCGCCAGCCTGCCGGCCCTCGACGCCGAGGATCGCTATCGCGAGCTGCTGCGCGACATGCGCCCGCGCGACAAGGCGGCCGGGCGCACGCTTGCCGGCCCGCAGGCCTCCGACCTCGCCGTGCGCCACGCCGCCAAGGACATCCCGGCCGGACAGGGCTCGACCGGCGAGCAGAAGGCGCTGCTGATCGGCCTCGTGCTCGCCCATGCCCGCCTCGTCGCGACGATGAGCGAACTGCCGCCGCTCGTCCTCCTCGACGAGGTCGCGGCCCATCTCGATCCGCGCCGGCGGGCAGCGCTCTATGGTACGCTGGCCGAGCTCGGCTGCCAGGTCTGGATGACCGGCGCCGATCCCGCTTTGTTCGGCGATCTTCCTGATGGCGCCCAGCGCTTCCTGGTCACGCCCGGCGAGGTCCGGCAGGCGCCCTGAGCGGATCGCCGCCTTGGCCCAAGCCCGTGAAGGCTGTTAACCATTTCGTGGGACGCTCAGGGCGATGCATCCGTCGCAGCCCTCTTTCACCGAGGCTGAAACCGTGATCGCCAGCCGCCTGCTGACGATCCTGGAGCCGCATTTCGACGCCTCCACGCGCCAGCTCTACGCCAAGACGTTCAACCGCGATCTCGGCCAACTCGACGTCGCCTCCGACGAGCAGGTCAAATACCGCAAGCTGTTCAAGCTCGAACTCGACGAGCGCTATCGGCTGGCGAAACTGCGCATCGTCGGCCGCGCCAACAACCGCGACATCCTGCTCGCCGACTACCCGCAGTTCTTCCTCGAGGATTTCTCGAACTTCCTCGCCGTCCTGGTCGCGCGCTGGAAGCGGCGCTGGGGCCCGATCGACGAGGCCCTGCGCGTGTTCTGCAAGCTGATGCTCACAGACATCTCCTTCTCGCTCGCCTGCTTCGACGACGCGCTCGAAAGCGACGTGGACGCTCGACTCGGCGCGCTCGAACAGTCGTTTCGCGACAGCATCGGCGAGCGCATCTCGGCGATCGAGGCGAGCATGGCCGATGTCGCCGGTTTCTCGGGCCAGCTTTCGACCAAGGCCGGCGCGACCCTGTCGGCCTTGTCCGGTCCGCAGGAGCGACCCGAGCAGGTTGCCGCCTCCGTCGCCGAGATCGTCGCGGCGACGCGGCAATGCGAGCTGGCCAGCGGGCGCATCTCCCAGGAAACGGCGGGTTCGAGCCGTGCCACCCAGGCGGCGAACGCCGAATGCCACGCGATCAGCGACAGCGTCGCGCGGCTTCAGCAGGCGAGCGACCGGATCGGCAGCCTGGTCGAGCTGATCCGCAGCCTTGCCGCACAGACAAACCTGCTGGCGCTCAACGCCACCATCGAAGCGGCCCGCGCCGGCGAGGCAGGCAAAGGCTTTGCGGTGGTCGCAGCCGAAGTCAAATCGCTCGCCACGGCCACCAACAACGCGACGCAAACCATCCGCCAAGGCGTCGGTGAGGTCGTCGATGCCGGGCGCGCCATCGGCGAGGCGGTGCGCGGGCTCGGCCAGACCATGCAGACGCTCCAGAACAGCGCCGATGTCGTCGCCGACTCGGTCGCGGGGCAGGCCAGCCATATCCGCTCGATCGCCGAGCGGGCCGAAAGCTCGTCCTCGGGCGTCGACGCCATCGCGCATCACGCCGCGCTGGTCGAAGGCCTCGCGCGCGAAGCGGCGGCGCTCGCCCGGCAGGTTGACGACCGCGTCCGGGCGACCTCGTCGCAATCGCTGGCGCTGGAGCAATCGATCGGCGATTTCCTCGGTGCGATGGGCAGGGCGCGTGCCGAGAAGCGTGGACGCATCCGCCAGAGCGGCTGATCTCTCCCATCACGCAAGGCGATGGGACAGCTCCGGCGCGGGGTGCTAGTTTGCGCGCACAAGCCGATATGAGGGAGCAGCGCTCGATGGATCTCGCCGGGCTTCTGGTTTTCGCCGGTGTCTATTTCCTCGCCGTCGCCTCGCCGGGGCCGGGCATCGCCGCGATCGTGGCGCGCTCGCTCTCGACCGGATTCCGGCGTGCCGTGCCCTTCGTGCTCGGCATCGCATCCGGCGACCTGGTCTGGCTGACCTTCTCGGCGCTCGGCCTCACCATGCTGATGCAGAACTTCCACGGCCTGTTCCTGGTCATCAAATATGCGGGCTGCGCCTATCTCGTGTACCTCGCCTGGAAGCTCTGGACCGCGCCGGTGAAGAGCTTGGAAAACCAGCCGGCGATGCGCGGGGAGGGCGTTCGCCTCTTCCTCGGCGGGCTCGCGCTGACGCTCGGCAATCCCAAGGTGATGGTGTTCTTCGTCTCGATCCTGCCGCTGATCGTCGATCTGCAGGCGCTGACGCCGCTCGCCTTCGCCGAGGTCGCCGTGCTGACGATGCTAATCATCAACACCACCCTGCTCGGCTACGCCTACGCCGCCGACCGGGCGCGGCGGCTGGTCGCCAGCCCCAAGACCATGCGCCGGATCAACCGCGTCACCGGCGGCGTGATGGCGGGCGCCGCGGTGGCGATCGCGGCTCGCGGCTGAGATGGCCGACAAGCCCGCGCCGCACGTGATCGCCCGCGAAGACTGGGCGGAGACGCCCGGCGAATGGCATGGCGAAGTGCAAGGCTTCGGCGGCGAGGTCTCGCTGATCTTCGTCCGGGCCGAGCCCGGCAAGGGACCAAGGCTGCACAGCCACCCCTATCCCGAGACCTTCATCGTGCGGGCCGGGCGGGCGCTCTACACGGTCGGCGAGCAGGAGATCGAGGCCGGGCCGGGACAGATCCTGGTCGTGCCGGCCGGCGTGCCGCACAAGTTCCGCAGCCTCGGGCCGGATGTGCTGGAATCGATCGACATCCATGCCAGCGAGCGCTTCATCACCGACTGGCTGGAATAGAGATCAGCGCCCGCCGGCTGCCGCGATCAGCCTGGCGACCTCGATCTGGCCGCGCTTGCGGGCGTGCTGGAGCGGGCTGACGCCATCCTTGTCGGGGAGGTTGGGGTCGGCGCCGGCATCGAGCACGAGCCGGGCCACTTGCTGATGGCGCGGGCCGCCATCGCCGAGGATCACGATCTCCAGAAGGCAGGTCCAGCCGAGATTGTTGACGTGGTTCACGTCGATGCCACTGGTCAGCAGCAGCTTGGCCGTCTCGACATGGGCGCGCTCGCAGGCCGGGATCAGCGCATTGCCGCCATAGCGATTGCGGATCGTCAGGTCCGGCTTCAGCGGCAGCATCGCCGCGATGATCTCGGTGCGGCCGCTGGCGCCGGCGAGCAGCCAGGGCGTGTCCTGGTTCGCCGCCTGGGCATTGGGGCTCGCGCCTGCCGCCAGCAGCGCCTTGGCGACGGCGACATGATTGCCGGCGACGGCGAGCAGGAGCGGCGTCTGGCGCTGGCCGTCGCGCTGTTCGAGATCGGCGCCGGCGGCGATCAGGCGGTTCACCGCAGCAAGATCGCCCCGGCCGGCCGCTTCGAGCAGGCCGTTCCGTGCTTCGCTTGCTCCGGTCATCAGCAACACTCCCGCCAGCACCGCACAGGCCCGCAGCAGCCGCCTCATCGACCGCCGTCGAGCAGGCGCCCGACCACCTTGGCGGTGTAGTCGACCATCGGCACGATCCGGGCGTAGTTCAGACGGGTCGGGCCGATGATGCCGACGACGCCGACGATGCGCTGGCCGCCGTCACGGAAGGGCGCGGCGATGATCGAGGAGCCCGACATCGAGAACAGCTTGTTCTCCGAGCCGATGAAGATGCGCACGCCGTCGCCGGCCTCGGCCCGCGAAAGCAGGTCGATCAATTCGGTCTGCGTCTCGAGATCGGCGAAGAGCAGACGGATGCGCTCGAGATCCTCCTGCGCCTTCAGGTCCTCGAGCAGATTGGCTTGGCCGCGCACGATCAGATGCCGGTCGCCGGAAGGACCGGAACTCGTCGCAACGCCGCTTTCGACGAGGCGCGCCGTCAATTCATCGAGCTCGCGCTCCATCAGGGTACGGCTGTCAGCGATCTCGCGGCGAAGCTCGTCCAGCGTCTTGCCGACGATGCGGGCGTTGAGGAAATTGCCGGCCTCGACCAGTGCCGAGGCCGGCAGGCCCGGCGGCAGCGCGAGGATGCGGTTCTCGACCGTGCCGTCATCGGCGACGAGCACGGCGAGCGCCCGGCCGGCATCGAGCCTAACGAATTCGATATGGCGCAGGCGGGCATTGGCCTTGGTGGTGACGACGACACCGGCCCCGCGCGACAGACCCGACAACAATGCGGACGCCTCGGTCAGCGTCTGGTCGAGCGAGCGGTTGCTGGCGGCGGCCTTGATCTGTGCCTCGATGCGCGAGCGCTCGTCGGAGGTCAGGTTGCCGACCTCCATCATGCCGTCGACGAAGAAGCGCAGGCCGCGCTCGGTCGGCAGCCGCCCGGCCGAGGTGTGCGGGGCGTAGATCAGCCCGGCCATTTCGAGATCGGTCATGACGTTGCGCACCGTCGCCGGCGACAGCGCCATCGGCAGCAGGCGGGCGATGTTGCGCGAACCGACCGGCTCGCCGGTGGTCAGATAACCGTCGACGATCTGGCGAAAAATCTCGCGCGAGCGCTGGTCGGTCTCGACCAGGCCGCCGGGCGATTCCGGGCGGGTATGGGCGCTCATTCCCTAGCGAACAACCTCGATGCCATGGCCTATTGTCCCCGGTGGATGCGGCGGGATCAAGTCCCATGGCTGCATCGATCACCGCAGCGCCGAGGCGGTAGCCCTCCCCCCGCGGCACCACACTGAAAGATTGGCGAGACCAGCATTCCGGCCCCCCATCCCCTAACCCTTCCCCACCGCACGCGGGGGGAAGGGGATAGGCTTCGCCTTGCCGCACTCCGCTTAAGCGCCTACAAGCCGCGGACTCCGGAACACAGGATTGGCACGATGAGACCCTCGAAGCGCGCAGCCGACGAGATGCGCAAGGTCACGCTGGAACGCGGCGTGGTGCGCTATGCCGAAGGCTCGTGCATGGTGACCTTCGGCGAGACCAAGGTGCTCTGCGCCGCCACCGTCGAGGAAAAGGGGCCGCCCTGGCTGCGCGGCACCGGCAAGGGCTGGGTCACCGCAGAATATTCGATGCTGCCGCGCGCCACCCATGAGCGCACCCGCCGCGAGGTCACCTCGGGCAAGCCATCCGGCCGGACGCAGGAGATCCAGCGCCTGGTCGGGCGTTCCTTGCGCGCGGTGGTCGACCTGACCGCGATCGGCGAGCGCCAGATCGTCGTCGACTGCGACGTGCTGCAGGCCGATGGCGGCACCCGCACCGCCTCGATCACCGGCGCCTGGGTCGCGCTGCACGATGCGCTGAAATGGATGGAGGGGCGCGGCATGCTCAAGGGCGCCAATCCGTTGAAGGATCACGTCGCGGCGGTCTCCTGCGGCATCGTCGCCGGCAATCCGGTGATCGACCTCGACTATGTCGAGGATTCCGGCGCGCAGACCGACGCCAATTTCGTCATCACCGGTTCGGGCGGCCTCGTCGAAGTGCAAGGCACCGCCGAGGGCGCGCCCTTCTCGGAGGAGGAACTGCTGGCCCTGCTCAAGCTCGCCAAGGGCGGCGTCGGCAAGCTGGTCGCCCTGCAGAAGGCTGCGGTGGCCTGACGCCATGACTACGAACCGCCTCCTCACCGGCAAGGTCGTGATCGCGACCCATAACCAGGGCAAGCTGCGCGAGATGCGCGAGCTGCTGGCGCCCTATGGCGTCGAGCTGGTCTCGGCCGGCGAGCTCGGCCTGCCGGAGCCGGTCGAGGATGGCCACATGTTCGCCGAGAACGCCGCGATCAAGGCGGTCGCGGCAGCCAAGGCCTCCGGCTTGCCCGCGCTGGCGGATGATTCCGGCGTCTGCATTGATGCGCTCGATGGTGCGCCCGGCCTGTTCTCTGCCAACTGGGCCGGGCCGGGCAAGGATTTCGCTCCGGCGCTGGCCCGCGTGCAGGCCGAGCTCGCAAAACGCGGCGCGACCACGCCCGAGCAGCGCAAGGCGCATTTCGTCTCGGCGCTGGTGATCGCCTGGCCGGACGGGCATCAGGAGCTGTTCGAGGGACGCGTCTTCGGCGAGATCGTCGAGGCGCCGCGTGGGACCTCCGGCTTCGGTTACGACCCGATCTTCCAGCCGGCCGGCCATGCCAAGACCTTCGGCGAGATGACCTCCGAGGACAAGCACGGCATTCCGCAGGACGGCTCGCCCGGCCTGTCGCATCGCGCCCGCGCCTTTCATGTGCTGGCGGCGGCTTGCCTGAGGAAGCCCGCTTGAGCCCTTCGGCCGCCCTTGCCGCGCGGCCCGGCATGCCCAGGCATCCGACTGCGGATGCCGGCTTTGCCGTCTATGTGCATTGGCCGTTCTGCCTGGCCAAATGCCCTTATTGCGACTTCAATTCCCATGTCCGGCATCAGCCGCCGGACCAGGCCCGTTACATCGCCGCTTTCCGCCGCGAGATCGCCCAGCGGGCCGAACTGGCGCCGGGACGCACGGTCTCCTCGATCTTCTTCGGCGGCGGCACGCCCTCGCTGATGGAGGGCGCCACGGTCGGCGCGATCCTCGACGCGATCGGCGAGTACTGGGCGGTCGCTCCCGATTGCGAGGTCTCGCTGGAGGCCAACCCGACCAGTGTCGAGGCCGGGCGCTTCCGCGATTTCCGCGCCGCCGGCGTCAATCGCGTCTCGCTCGGCGTGCAAGCGCTGAACGATGCCGATCTCAAGGCGCTCGGCCGGATGCATTCGGCGCAGGAGGCGCTCGCTGCGGTCGCGATCGCGCGGCGCTATTTCGAGCGCTATTCCTTCGACCTGATCTATGCCCGCTCGCCAAGTCAGACGCCGGCGCTGTGGCAGGCCGAGCTGGAGCTCGCGATCAGCCACGCCGCCGAGCACCTTTCGCTCTACCAGCTGACCATCGAGCCCGGCACCGCCTTCGAGCAGCTCTACAAGGCCGGCAAGCTCGCCATTCCCGATCCCGATGCGGGTGCGGCGCTCTACGAGCTGACGCAGGAGATCACGGCCAAGCACGGCCTGCCGGTCTACGAGATCTCGAACCATGCCCGGTCGGGCGCGGAGTGCCGGCACAACCTAGTCTACTGGCACTATGGCGAATATGCCGGCATCGGGCCGGGCGCGCATGGCCGGCTGGTGACGGCTGATGGCCGCTATGCCCAATCGACCGAGAAGCGCCCGGAAACCTGGCTGGAGCGGATCGAGGCCGGCGGAAATGCGCTGGTCGAGCACGAGAAGCTCTCGGCGGAGGCGCAAGGCGACGAATACCTGCTGATGGGCCTCAGGCTCGTCGAAGGCATCGATCTCGACGTGTTCGAGGGGCTGGCCGGCCGCAAGCTCAACGGCAACCGCATCGGCAGCCTGATCGCCGAGGGCTTCCTCGCCCGCAAGGCTAATGGCCGTCTCGCCGCGACGCCGGAAGGGGCGCTGCTGCTCGACGCGCTCGTCGCCGATCTGGCCGCCTGACGAGGGATCGGGGCAGCGACCTCCGGACTCGGTATCATTAAACCGATTTAGATCGATGAGAAGCCCTGTTCGAGCGGGGCTCGTTATGACGATGCGGCGACCTTCCGCCACGTCACCGCCGCAATCGGCGTTCCCGATGCCCGGGTAAGAACGGCTTAAGTTCAACCCAGGGAGGTCACCGATGCAGCCACGCATGATCGATGAATCACGTCCCACCTTGTCACGCCGCCGCCTGTTGCAGGTCGCGGGGGCAGGAGCACTCGTAGCCGCCGCCGATACGGCTCTGGCGCAGGCTCCCGCCGCAAGGCCCGGCCCGCCGAGCACGATCACCACGCCGCCGCGCGATTTTAGCCGCGGCGGCGCACCCACCACCTATTTCTGGGACCCCGACGTCCTCGCGGTCGACCCCGCCTTCGAGGGGCTGGCCCAGCCCAATGCCGCGATCCAGCGGCTCTGGACCGGGGCGCTCTGGGCGGAAGGACCGGCCTGGAATGCGCAGGGGCGCTATCTGGTCTGGAGCGATATCCCGAACAACCGGCAATTGCGCTGGCTCGAGGACGATGGCCGCGTCAGCGTCTTCCGGGCGCCATCGGGCAACAGCAATGGCAACAGCTTCGACTTCCAGGGCCGGCAGCTCTCCTGCGAGCACCTGAACCGCCGCGTCGTGCGCTATGAGCTCGACGGCTCGGTGACGATCCTCGCCGACAAGTTCGACGGCAAGCGGCTGAATTCGCCCAACGACGTGGTCGCCCATCCCGACGGCAGCTACTGGTTCACCGATCCGCCCTATGGCGGCCAGCTCTATGAGGGCGCGCCTGACGCCGCCGGCGGGCCGAGCAATGCCAGCGGCAAGCTCAATCCGCGCCTCGGCCAGCCGCCCGAGATCGGCTTCTACAAGCGCGAATTGCCGACCAACTGCTACCGCATCGACCCGAGCGGCCGGATCGACCTCGTCCTCACCGAGCAGCAGGTCCCCGACCCGAACGGGCTGTGCTTCTCGCCGGACCACAAGAAGCTCTACGTCGCCTCGACCGGCAAAGGCCCAGGCGACACCGGCCCCGGCGGCAAGGGCGACATCCACGTCTTCGACGTCGGCGCCGACAACAAGCTCTCCAACGGCAAGCTATTCTCCGACTGCATGGTCGACGGCGTGAAATGCGGGCCTGACGGATTGCGCTGCGACGTGCAGGGCAATCTCTGGGCGTCATCGAATGCCGGCCGCGCCGTCGGCTACAACGGCGTGCTCTGCTTCAATCCCGAGGGCAAGCTGATCGGCCGCATCCGCCTGCCGGAGGTCTGCGGCAATGTCTGCTTCGGCGGACCCAAGCGCAACCGGCTGTTCATGGCGGCGAGCCAGTCGATCTATGCGGTCTATCTGGGTACGCAGGGCGCCGGGCCGGGCTGACAGGCGCCCGGCTCAGACCTCATCCTGCTTGAGCTCGGGCCGGTCCTGCTCCGTGGGGGTGGGATCGGCCTCGACCTTTGCTTCCGGCTTCTCCTGCCCGGCATAAAGCTTGGGCAGATAAGTCTCGTACCAGGCCTTCAGCTCGGCGAGCGCCGGCTGTTCGAGGTTGCGGCGCAGATAGGCCTCGATCCGGGGCAGGTGCTTGAGATAGCCCGGCTTGCCGTCGCGCCGGTCGAGCCTCGCGAAGATGCCGGCGATCTTGGTGTTGCGCTGGGCCCCGAGGATCGCATAGGCGCGGGCAAAACGCGGAACGTCGAAGCTCGGATCGGTGCCGCGCCGCGCCCCGGCATAGGCCGCGAGCAGGCGCAGTTCCAGCGCCGCCGGCACGTCGACGCGAGCGTCCTGGCCGAGCGAGACGAGGTCATAGGCGGGGTGGCCGAGCACCGAATCCTGGAAGTCGATCAGGCCGAGCCTTGCATGGCCGACGCGATCGGCCAGCCAGAGCAGGTTCGGCGAGTGATAGTCGCGCAAGGTCCAGGTCGCCGGCGTCTCGAAGAGCTCGTCGAAGAGCTTCTCCCAGATGCGGCTGAACTCCGACCGCGTCACCGCCGGCAAGGTGACCCCGGCGATGTGCGGGGCATACCAGTCGAGCACCAGCTCGGTCTCGATGGCGAGCGCCTCGCGATCATAGTCCGGCAGGACATGGTCGCGCCCTTCCGCTACCGGCAGGATCGTCGGCAGCGCATGCCGGTGCAGCTCAGCGAGCAGGCGGGCCGCGGCCTCGTAGCGTTCCGGGATCGGGCCGTCCGCGCCGACCACCGGCTCATTGCCGAGGTCCTCGATGATCAGCAGGCCGGTGACGAGGTCCTGCGCCAGGACTTCCGGCGCCGAGAGACCGAGCGAGCGCAGGGCCTTGTCCATGGCGACGAAGGCGTCGACGGTCTCGGCGAGATGGGCGATGGCGCTGTAGGGCTTGCCCTGGCGGATCGCCGGCCCGTCCGGGCGCGGCGGCGAGATCATCAGGATCGCGGTCTCGCCCGACGGCCTGATCAGGCGCTCATAGGCACGGCTGGAGGCATCGCCGAGCATGAACTCGCGCTTTGCCTCGCTCCAGCCGGCCTCGTCGATCAGGCGACGCGCGCCGATTGCGAGCGCGAGCCGCTGACGCCAGAGCACGCCGCCCGAGAGCGTCGCGATCCGGCCCTGCTCCGGATTGTCGGGATCGACCTCCAGCACGATGTCGAGCCGCCGCCCCGCCGGCAGGCGCGCGCCGGCCCGGTCGGGCCATTCGACGATGGTGACGGCGAGGTCGAGATCCTCGATCAGGCCGATATCGTCGAGCTCGTCGGGGTTGCGGACGCGGTAGAGATCGGCGTGGAGCAGAAGCCCGCGCGGGCTGTCATAGCTCTGCACCAAGGTGAAGGTCGGGCTCGGCGCCTCCAGCGCCGGATCGCCGGCGAGGCGGCGCAGCATCGCCCGCGCCAGCAACGACTTGCCGGCACCGAGATGGCCGGAGAGCGCGACGATGTCGCCGGTCTTCAGGATGTCGGCGATGTCCTGCGCCAGCCGCACCGTCGCGGCCTCGTTCGGCAGGATGACGACATGGGTACCCGCCCGCGCGGCTTCGTCACTCATTCAGCGGCGTCCGAGATGCGCATGCCTTCAGGCGGAAAGACGGCGGTGACGCGCGTGCCCTGGCCCAGGGCCGAATCGAGCTCGACGCGGCCGCCATGCAGTTCGACGATCGAGCGGACCATCGACAGGCCGAGCCCGACGCCGCGATGGCGCGAGCCCAGCGAATGGCTCTCAAAGCGGTCGAACACCTTCTCCTTGACCTCGTCGGGGATGCCGCGGCCCTCGTCGGCAACCGTGATGCGGATCTCGCCGCCGAAGCGGCCGGCGCTGACGCGGATGGTCTGGCCGGGCTGCGAGAAGCCGATCGCATTGGAGAGCAGGTTGAACAGGATCTGGCGCAGGCGCTTGGGATCGGCGCGCAACGGGCCGGTCTGCGGGGCGATGTCGACCTGCAGCTGGAGCTTGCTGTCTGCGAGGCGGTCCTGCAGCCCGGTCGCGGCCTGGGCGATGCTCTTGGCGACGTCGACCTCCTCGAGATCGAGCGCGAGCGCGCCATTGTCGATCGAGGCGAGGTCGAGGATGTCGTTGATGATGGCGAGCAGCGCGCCGGAGGAGCGGACGATGTGGCCGGCATAGTCGCGCTGCTTGTCGTTGAGCGCGCCGACCGTCTCCTCGCCGAGCAATTGCGCGAAGCCGATGATGTTCGTCAGCGGCGAGCGCAATTCATAGGAGACGTGGTGGACGAACTCCTCGCGCAGCCGCGAGGCGCGTTCCAGCGCCTCGTTGCGCTCGGTCAGCGCCCGCTCGACGTTCACGCCGGCGGTGACGTCGGCGAAGGTGATCAAAGTCGCACCATCCGGCAGGGGCGCGGCGGTACAGTCGAGCACCGTGCCGTCGCGGCGCTCCATATGGCAGCGATAATCCTCGCGGGCATCGCGCACGCCGGCGACGGCGCTGCGAATCTCGGTCCAGACCGCGTCGTCCGGGAAAAGCGGCCGGCTGAGCGCCACGACCTCGTCGATATGCGGCGCCGCGGCGGCGCGCTCCGGCGTCAGCTTCCAAAGCTGGGCGAAGGCCGGGTTGGAGAGCTTGAGGCGCCCGTCCGAGCCGAACACGGCCACGCCTTCGCGCAAAGAATCCAGCGTCTCGCGCTGAGTACGCGAGAGCGCGTTGAAGCGCGATTCCAGGGTGAAGCGCTCGGTCTCGTCGTCGAAGAGATAGGTGACGCCGCCCTGCGGGTTGGGGCTGGCGACGACATGGACGGTGCGCCCGTCAGGCAGGTACCACCAGTCCTCGCTGGCGCGCGTCGCGGTGTAGGCGGCATGCACCTGGGCCTTCCAGGTGCGGTAGTCGCCGAGCTCGGGCAGCCGGCGCTCGGTGCGCAGGCGGTCGAGGATCTCGCCATCGCCCGGGCTGGAGTCGAGGAAGCCCGTGTCGAGTGACCAGAGCGCCTCATAGCCGCTGTTGCGATAGACTAGGCGCTGCGAGGCATCGAAGACGGCGACGCCGGTCTTCAGCCGGTCGAGCGTGCGCACATGCGCGTCCATCTGGCGCTGCAGATCGGCGCGGACTGCCTCGAGCTCGCTCATATCGGTGGCGATGCCGGCATAGCCGGAGGGCGTCGGCGTCTCCATCACATCGACGATGCGGCGCTGGCCGGCCATGACGACGGGCGCGCGCAGCTGGAAGACGCGGCCGTCCTTGCGAGCCTTGGCGGCCGCCTCGCGCTCGCTGCGATCGAACAACTCGAGCCCGGCCGTGACCGCCTGCTGGCTGTCGGCGGCCTCGACGGCGCGAGCATAGGCGGCGTTGACCCAGCTCAGGCGGCCATCGGTGCCGCGCATCCAGACCGGCTGCGGCACGCCGGCAAGCAGGGTCGTGAGCGCAGCGTGGTCGCTGGCGAGCTTGCCGAGCTCGTCCTCCAGCGCCAGGGCCCGGGCCCGCTCGCCACCGACCTCGCGCAGGCGGATCACGGCGCGGCCGGCGACCGGCCGGCCTTCGACGTCGACGAAGCGTCCGGCCTTGGCCTTGAAGGTGAAAGCGAAGGCCTCGCCGTGCTCCTTGAGTGCCTCGGTCGCAAGTTCGAGGCGCTTCGCCTCAGCCGGCGGCGCCCAGGTCCCGTAGGCCAGCGCCGGGGCGGAGCCGCCGATGCCGAGGAAGCCGCTGTCGCCTTCGACGACGGGGCTCGCCTTCGGCCCGTCCCAGCTCAGCACGACCTGACGATCGCTCGCGAGCAAGGCGCCGAGCCGCTCCTGATGGCCGCGCGCGGCTTCCAGCCCGGCCGCGAGCTCGCCTTCCCGCCGCGTCCAGCGCGAGCGCTCGCGGACATAGAGGATCGAGGTCGTGGTGGCGAAAACGACGAGCCCAACGAAGATCAGGGACAGACCGCCGGTGCTGAGCCAGTCGGCGCGCAAGGGCAGCAGCAGCTCGGCCTGGGCGAGAGCGGGAGCCGGCGCTGCGCCGGCTAGTCCGGGCAGGAGGAAGCGGACCACTCCGTTCATCTCCCGTCCGGCCTGCCTTGCCCGTCTCATTCTCGCATCCGTCCTGTCCCAGGCCAATCTTCCGGCCGCAATCACGGGGTGCCGCCAACGCGACAACCGGCCATGGCTCCCCTCGAGGACCCACGCCCGCAACCCGCAAAGCCACCGCTGCACGAAACCGGACGCCATGCGCGAAGCCTGCCGGCCGCCCGAATCAGTGCCACTGTAATCACCGCACGACTCCGGCAGGAAGTGCTTAATCGACGGTAAAGGCCGAATGGCGGCGACCAGATGCGAAACCAATAGAGCGGCATCAACAAGTTGATGCCGACCGAAGCAGCGCGTCTATTAGTAGTGTGAAGGGCGATGATTGGCCCTGAATGCGAAAAAGCCCGGCGCGAGGCCGGGCTTCTGAAAGAGTGGCACCGGGACCGGGAACGAGGTTCCCGATGGCGCAATGTCGCATCGCCCGGCCGGAGGCGGCCGGGCGGTGGCATCAGTAGCGATAGAGCTCCGGCTTGAACGGGCCGGCCTGCGAGACGCCGATATACTTCGCCTGGGCGTCGTTGAGCTTGGTCAGCTTGGCGCCGACCTTGGCGAGATGGAGCGCCGCGACCTTCTCGTCGAGATGCTTGGGCAGGGTGTAGACCTTGTTCTCGTACTTGGCGTGGTGGTTCCAGAGCTCGACCTGGGCCAGCGTCTGGTTCGAGAACGAGCAGGACATCACGAAGGACGGGTGGCCGGTCGCGTTGCCGAGGTTCACCAGGCGGCCTTCCGAGAGCAGGATGATGCGCTTGCCGTCGGGGAACTCGATCTCGTCGACCTGCGGCTTGACGTTGTCCCACTTGAAGTTCTTCAGGCCGGCGACCTGAATCTCCGAGTCGAAGTGGCCGATGTTGCAGACGATGGCGCGGTGCTTCATCGCGCGCATGTGGTCGACGGTGATGACGTCGAGATTGCCGGTCGCGGTCACGAAGATGTCGGCGCGCGGAGCGGCGTCCTCCATGGTGACGACCTCGTAGCCCTCCATCGCCGCCTGCAGCGCGCAGATCGGGTCGATCTCGGTGACGAGCACCCGGCAGCCGGCCTGGCGCAGCGAGGCGGCCGAGCCCTTGCCGACGTCGCCATAGCCGGCGACGACCGCGACCTTGCCCGACATCATCACGTCGGTGCCGCGGCGGATGGCATCGACCAGCGACTCGCGGCAGCCATAGAGGTTGTCGAACTTCGACTTGGTGACGCTGTCGTTGACGTTGATCGCCGGGAACGGCAGGCGGCCCGCCTTGGCGAGCTCATAGAGACGGTGCACGCCTGTGGTGGTCTCCTCGGAGACGCCTTTGATCGCGGCGCGGGTCTTGGTGAACCAGCCCGGATTGGCCTTCAGCTCGCGCTTGATCAGCGCGAAGAAGATCGTCTCTTCCTCATTGCCCGGCTTGTCGAGGAAAGCGGCATTGCCGGCCTCGGCCTCGGCGCCGAGGATGATCAGCATGGTCAGGTCGCCGCCATCGTCGAGGATCATGTTCGGCGTGCCGCCGTCGCCCCAGGTCGCGGTGCGCAGCACGTACTCCCAGTACTCCTCCAGCGTCTCGCCCTTGATGGCGAAGACCGGGGTGCCGGTGGCGGCGATCGCCGCGGCGGCGTGATCCTGGGTCGAGAAGATGTTGCAGGACGACCAGCGCACGTCCGCGCCGAGCTCCTTGAGGGTCTCGATCAGAACAGCGGTCTGGATGGTCATGTGCAGGCAGCCGGCGATGCGGGCGCCCTTGAGCGGGGCCTTGCCCTTGTGCTCGGCGCGGATCGCCATCAGGCCCGGCATCTCGTCCTGGGCCATGTTGATTTCCTTGCGGCCGTAATCCGCGAGGCTGATGTCCTTGACGACGTAATCCTGCTTCGACACGGGGAGGCTCCAATCGATCGTTCTTTGAATGACGGCGCGCTCTCTAGCAGGGCCATCGTCAGAAGGCAATCAAAGATATAAAGATGTCTTTATATCTGTCGCAAAGTCGCAGCTTTGCGCGTCCCGGCAGCCATCACAACGGCCACCAGCCCTTCTCCCGGCCCCTGCGGATCGAGAGGCTGCCAGTCAGAAACATCAGGACAAAGCCGACCAGGGCGACGAGCGTCACGACGAAATCCACGGAGGCGAACAGCCCGGAGATCGTCGCCCACATGGCAAAGTGCCTATTCGCCCTCGCCGAACCTGTCGGCGACGAGCGCGCCCAGCGCCTGGAGCGCGTCCTTGGCGTCGGCGCCCTTGGCGACCACGGTGATGGTCGAGCCAATGCCGGCGCCCAAGGTCAGGATGCCCATGATCGAGGTGGCGCCGACCGTCTCGCCGCAGCGGGAGACGGTGATGTCGGCATCGAACTGGCTGGCGCATTGCACGAATTTCGCCGTGGCGCGGGCGTGCAGGCCCTTCTTGTTGATGATCTGGAACTCACCATAGACGGCGCCGGCCGGAATCTCGACCTCGGTGCAGTCGCAGTCTTCGTCGCGGATCTCGTCTTCGCGCATGCCCTGCACGCCGAACCTCATTTGCCCGCGAGCACGCGGCTGGCCACCGTGATGTATTTCCGGCCCGCATCCTGCGCGCTGCTGACGGCTTCGTCGAGGGTCTTCTCCTCGCGCACGCTGGCGAGCTTGATCAGCATCGGCAGGTTGATGCCAGCAACGACGTCGATCCGGCCCGGCTCCATCACGGAAATGGCGAGGTTGGACGGCGTGCCGCCGAACATGTCGGTCAGGACAATGACGCCCTTGCCGGTCTCGACCTGCTCCACCGCCGCGATGATGTCGCGCCGACGACCCTCCATATCGTCATCGGGGGCGATGGCGATGGTGGCCAAGTTGGCCTGGGGGCCAACGACATGCTCGAGCGCGGCGCGGAATTCCGTCGCCAGGTGCCCATGCGTGACAAGCACGAGTCCGATCATTCAGTCCCACCGAAGAGCGCCCATCGGCGCCCGGACAAGGTCGCGGTTTATGCGGCAGGTGCGAAAGATAGGCAAGGCGCTTGTCTCGAACTCTTCGAAAGCAATTCAATCAGAGCCGGCGAAGAGCGCAAGCGCCGTCAGGATCAGCCGTTCGTCGCCAGGCCGCGGAAGCAGGGACAACCGCGGCAGGGTCACGCCTGCGATCGTCTCGACCAGCGCCTCCGGTTCCGGCATGCGCTCGGGTTCCGTGCCGCAATCGATCACCAGCCGGAGCACCGCGGCGGAAAGATGCGGTTCCGGCGTCAGGCCGAGGCCGCGGCGCTCGACCAACCCTTCGATCGGCGGCACCGGCGAGGCGAGGAGGCGGTCGGCGCGGACGGCGACCTCGGTGCGGTCATCGGCGATCAGCCTGGCGAAACGACCTTGCGCCTGCGCCGCGCCGATCAGCGCCAGCGCCAGACTCGACTTGCCGGCGCCCGATGCGCCGCGGATCAGGATGCCGGCCTCGCCGACCACGACGGCGCTGGCATGCAGGCGAAGCGGGGGCGTCGTGGTCATGCCGGCTGCGCCGCGGCCGGCAGGCGCACGATGAAGCGGGCGCCGAGCCGCTTGTCCTCGCCTTCCGACTGCTCGGAGGCATAGCGGTTCTCGGCGCGGATCGTGCCGCGATGGGCTTCGACGATCTGGCGCGAGATCGAGAGGCCGAGCCCGGAATTCTGGCCGAAGCCGCTCTCCGGCCGGTCGGTGTAGAAGCGCTCGAATATCCGCTCCAGCGCATGCGGGGGAATACCGGGGCCGTCATCCTCGATCGTGATCAGCACGTCGCCGGCGACGCGCGAGAGCTTGACCCTGACCGGCTTGTCGGCCGGCGAGAAGGAGCGGGCGTTCTCGATCAGATTGACGAAGACCTGACCGAGGCGGGAATCGTGGCCGAGCACGCGGAAGGGGTCGGCGCCAGGGCGCTGGCCGCCGCGCCGGTCGACCGTGAGCTCGACGACCGGCTGGCCATCGCGTCGGATCTGGTTCTGGACCGAAACGACAGCCTCGACGAGCTGGGCGACGTCGAGCGCGACGGCGTCGTCACGGGCAAGTTCGGCATCGAGGCGCGAGGCGTCGGAGATGTCGGTGATCAGGCGGTCGAGCCGCTTCACATCGTGGCGGATCACCGCGAGCAGCCGGCTGCGGGACTCGTCGTTCTTCGCCAGCGGCAGGGTCTCGACGGCGCTGCGCAAAGAGGTCAGCGGGTTCTTGAGCTCGTGGGCGACGTCGGCGGCGAAGCGCTCGATCGCCTCCATGCGATTGTAGAGCGCCTGCGTCATCTCGCGGAATGAGCCGGAGAGATGGCCGATCTCGTCATGGCGGCTGGAGAAATCCGGGATCTCCTCGCGCGACTTGACGCCGCGGCGCACGCGCTGGGCGGCGTCGGCGAGCTTGCGGATCGGCTCGGCGATGGTACCGGCGAGCAGTACCGACAGGATGATCATCACGCCGGCCGCGACGGCGAAGACCTGGAAGATGGCGTAGCGTTCGGAGGCGATGACGGCGTCGATGTCGCCGCCTTGCGTCGAGAGCAGCAGCGCGCCGCGCACCGCCCGGAAGCGCTGCACCGGCACCGCCACCGAGACGATGGTCTCGCCGCGGGTGTTGACGCGCACCACGCTCGCCGGCGAGCCGGCCAGCGCCCGGGCGACCTCGGTATAGGACCTGCCGTTGGCGTTGGCGAAATCGTCATAGGCCGGCACGTCGGCGCGGCCGAGCCGGTTGCGGAACATGTTCCAGGTGCGTTCGAGCAGCGGCGGCTCGTCGCTCTCGCCGATACGCGGCAGGTCGAGCCGCAGGATGTCGCCGCGCGAATAGAGATTGCGCGAATCCAGCGTCAGCATCCCGTCCTTGTCGTAGATGCGGGCGCGGGTCTTGGTCGGCGTCACCAGCCGGCGCAGCAGCGGGGCGACCTTCTCCGGGTTGATCGAGAAATCGAGCGGGTCCTCGGCGATGGCGCCGCTCTCGCCGGCCTGCATCTGCAGGAGCTTGTCGGGATCGATCGCGATCGTGTCGGTCTCGACCGTGGCGGAGGCGGCGATGGCGCCGGCGATGATCTCGCCCTGGGTCAGAAGGCTCTGCACCCGCGCCTCGATCAAGCCCTCGCGGAACTGGTTGAGGTAGAGGAAGCCCACGAGCAGCGCGACGAGCCCGGCGAGGTTGAGGACGACGATGCGCCGCGTCAGGCTGGAGGCTGCGCGCCCCGAGACGGCGCGCAGCATGCGGCGGCCGAACAGCGCGGCGCGACGGCGCAGCGTCAGCCCCGGCCGCGGCCCGCCGGCGCGGGCGCCCTCCTGTTCGATCGTAGCCATGGGCGGCTCTTACCCTGTCCCGGCGCGCGCGCAAGCGTCGTCATGGCCGCGCCAGGAATGCTTCTCAGGTCTCCTTGAAGCGGTAGCCGACGCCGTAGAGCGTCTCGATCATGTCGAACTCGACATCGACCTGGTTGAACTTCTTGCGCAGGCGCTTGATGTGGCTGTCGATGGTGCGGTCGTCGACATAGACCTCGTCGTCATAGGCCGCGTCCATCAGGGCGTTGCGGCTCTTGACCACGCCGGGGCGCTGCGCCAGCGACTGCAGGATCAGGAACTCGGTGACGGTCAGCGTCACCGGCTCGCCCTTCCAGGTGCAGGTGTGGCGCTCCGGATCCATCCGCAGCAGGCCACGCTCCAGCGCCTTGGCGTCCTCGGTGCGGACGACTGCGCTCGCATCCTTGCCGCCGGCCCGGCGCAGGATCGCCTTGACGCGCTCGACCAGCAGGCGCTGCGAGAACGGTTTGCGGATGAAGTCGTCGGCGCCCATCTTCAGGCCGAAGAGCTCGTCGATCTCCTCATCCTTCGAGGTCAGGAAGATCACCGGCAGGTCCGACTTCTGGCGCAGGCGGCGCAGCAGCTCCATCCCGTCCATGCGCGGCATCTTGATGTCGAAGATGGCGAGGTCGGGCGGATTCTGCTTCAGCCCGTCGAGAGCCGAGGCGCCATCCGTATAGGTCTGGATGCGATAGCCCTCGGCTTCCAATGCGATCGAAACCGAGGTCAGGATGTTGCGGTCGTCATCGACCAGCGCAATGGTTGGCATAAGCTTTTCCGGCTCTTTGTGTGCTGGCGTTACAATCAAAGGGTCCACTCTCGCGCGAGAACGGCCAAAGCATGGCTGCAATCTAGCCAAGCCAAGGCGGTTTCGCTACGTCTCGCCCCAGAAAACCTGCAAGATAGCGAAAAGTGCCATGGCGACCGATCCGATCAGGCCGACAGATGCCAGCGCACGCGGACTGGCGCGCGGCCTCCTGCGCAGCGCGCGCTCGGCCTCCCTGGCGACGCTGACGCCGGAGGGGCACCCCTTCGCGAGCCTGACCAGCCTCGCCACCGATATGGACGGCACGCCGCTGATCCTGGTGTCCTCGCTCTCCGGCCATACCGGCAACCTGATCGCCGATCCGCGCTGCTCGCTGCTGATCGCTCCCGGCGGCAAGGGCGACCCGCTCGCCCATGCCCGGATCACGCTGCTGGCGAGCGCCGAAAAGGTCGAGCGCGACAGCGATTTCGGCCGGCGCGTGCGCCGCCGCTTCCTGGCGCGCCAGCCGAAAGCCTCGCTTTACGTCGATTTTCCCGATTTCTCGTTCTTCGCGCTCAGGCTCCAGCGCGCCAGCCTGAATGGCGGCTTCGGCCGGGCCTATGAACTCGAGGCAAGTGACGTGCTCAGCGACTGCTCGCAGGCCGGGGCGCTGGTCGAGGCTGAGGAAGGCGCCGTGGACCATATGAACGAGGACCATGCCGAAGCGATCGGGCTCTACGCCACGAGGCTGCTCGGCGGCGAGGAGGGCGCCTGGCGCCTCTCCGGTGTCGATCCCGACGGCGCCGACCTGATGCTCGGCGACAGGGCCTTGCGCCTGCCCTTCGACGAGCCTGTGACCACGCCTGACGCGCTGCGCAAGACCCTCGTCGCCCTCGCCGGCAAGGCGCGCGAAGCCGCCTGAGCGCGGCGATTCACCACAGCTGAATTTTTTAAACGATTTAAATCCGCTGTGACCATCTGCGAGCCGACCTCGTGACTTGAGCCGGCGTCATCATCCGCCTAAAGAGCCCTCCACGTCACCGGTCCATCGGGCCATAGTGGGGTCAACCCCGCTCCAATCACGACGCCGGCCTTGCCAGGCGACGGCTTCTCGGCAGGAGGAATTGCCAGTGGAGACCATCGGTCACGTCAACCCGGCCAGCGGCGCCGACTCATTCGGCTTCCGCGGGCTCAAGGCGGTCTACTGGAACTTCGAGGCAGCGCGCCTCTATGAGGAATCGCTGCGGCGCGGCGAATCCCAGCTCGCCCGCGGCGGCGCGCTTTGCGCCGATACCGGCAGCCATACCGGCCGCTCGCCCAAGGACAAGTTCGTCGTCAAGGACGCGCTGACCGAGAATACCGTCTGGTGGGACAATAACGGCGCGATCTCCTCGGAGCAGTTCGAGACCCTGCTCGGCGACTTCATCAAGCACGCCGAGGGCAAGGAACTGTTCGCGCAGGACCTCTATGGCGGTGCCGATCCGGCCCACCGCGTCAAGGCGCGGGTCTTCACCGAAATGGCCTGGCACTCGCTGTTCATCCGCAACCTCTTGATCCGGCCCGAGGCCGGCGAGATCGCGAGCTACGTGCCTGAGTTGACGATCGTCGACCTGCCGAGCTTCAAGGCCGATCCGGCCCGCCATGGCTGCCGAAGCGAAACCGTGATCGCCATCGACTTCTCGCGCAAGATCGTGCTGATCGGCGGCACCGCCTATGCCGGCGAGATGAAGAAATCGGTCTTCACCTATCTGAACTACACCCTGCCCGCGAAGGGCGTGGTGCCGATGCATTGCTCGGCCAATGTCGGCTCCAAGGACGACCCGGCGATCTTCTTCGGTCTCTCAGGCACCGGCAAGACCACCCTCTCGGCCGATCCCGAGCGCACCCTGATCGGCGATGACGAGCATGGCTGGTCGAAGGAGGGCATCTTCAATTTCGAAGGCGGCTGCTACGCCAAGACGATCCGGCTCTCGGCCGAGGCCGAGCCGCAGATCTTTGCGGCCTCGCAGCGCTTCGGCACCGTGCTCGAGAACATCGTGATGGATCCGATCTCGCGCGAGGTCGATTTCGACAACGAGACCAAGACCGAGAATACCCGCTCGGCCTATCCGCTCGACTTCATCCCGAACGCTTCGCGCACCGGCCGGGCCGGCACGCCGAAGAACATCGTGATGCTGACCGCCGACGCCTTCGGCGTGATGCCGCCGATCGCCAAGCTGACCCCGGCCGAAGCGATGTACCATTTCCTCTCCGGCTACACCGCCAAGGTCGCCGGCACCGAGCGGGGGCTCGTCGGCGTGCAGCCGGAGTTCTCGACCTGCTTCGGCTCGCCCTTCCTGCCGCGCCATCCGTCGGAATACGCCAATCTGCTGCGCGACTTCATCGCCAAGCACCATGTCGACTGCTGGCTGGTGAACACCGGCTGGACCGGCGGCGGCTACGGCACCGGCCGGCGCATGCCGATCCGCGTGACGCGTCGCCTGCTGACGGCGGCGCTCGACGGCTCGCTCAACCGCGCCGATTTCCGCCGGGATCCCTATTTCGGCTTCGCCGTTCCCACTTCGGTGCCCGGCGTCGAGCCGCACATCCTCTATCCCGTCAAGACCTGGGCCGACAAAGCCGCCTTCGCCGAGACGGCCAAGAAACTGGTCGGCATGTTCGCCAAGAATTTCGAGAAGTTCGAAGCCCATGTCGACGACGCCGTGAAGGCGGCCGCACCGACGAGCTCCCTCGCCGCTTGAGCGGAGCGCAGTTCAGCATGCTATGAGAGGCGGCGATGAGCCGCCTCTTTTTCGTTCTCCTGCAGCTTCTGCTGACGCTCGCAACCCTCGGCGCCACCGCCTGGGGCGCCGGGCTCCTGATCTTCCGTATGCCCGGCGCGATCGGCATCGTCGGTGCGATCGGCTTCGGCCTTGCGGGCCTCGCCGGCACGATCGGCATCTGGAGTGGGGCACCGCGCCTGCCGCTCGCCTTCGCCGTGCTCTTCCTCGGCCTGCTCGGCTGGTGGGCCGGGCTCAAGCCTTCGCATGAGCGGAACTGGATTCCGGAGCTGGCGCATCTGCCGCAGATGAGCGTCGCCGAGAACCGGCTGACCGTGACCAATCTGCGCCATTTCACCTGGCGCACGGAAGCCGACTACAATCAGCGCTGGGAAACCCGCAGCTACGACCTCTCGCGCATCCAGGGCGCCGACCTCTTCCTGTCCTACTGGTCGGGCGAGGCGATCGCGCATCTACTGCTCAGCTTCACCTTCGCCGACAGCGATCCCCTCACGATCTCGATCGAGATCCGGCGTGAGAAGGGAGAGGAATGGTCGGCGCTGGCCGGCTTCTTCCGCAATTACGAGATGGCCTATGTCGTGGCCGACGAGCGCGACCTGATCGGCCTCAGGACCCAGGCGCGCGGCGAGGACACCCGCCTGTTCCGGCTGAGCGCCACGCCGCAGCAGGCGCGCGACCTCTTGCTCGCCTATGCCGCGGACATCAACCGGCTGGCGCAGCAGCCGCGCTGGTACAATACGCTGACGACCAATTGCACGACCGTGGTCTATCACCTCGTCGGCCAGGTCGCGCCTGCCTGGAAGTTCTCGCTGCCGCTCGACCCGCGCGTGCTGCTCTCGGGCTATCTGCCCGGCTACCTCCGCGACATCGGCTCGGTGCGCCAGGACATGCCGCTCGACGAGCTGGTGAAGCTGAGCCATATCGGCGAGAAGGCGCGCAGCCTGACGCCCGACAGCCCGGACTTCTCGCGAGTCATCCGCGAGGGCGTGCCAACCGCGCGCGCTCAACCATAGCCGTGCAGGCTCGCGCCATGGCGCTTGAGCCAGGCCTCAGCCTCTTCGGTGCGCGGGCAGAGCTTGTGCGTCAGCGCCCAGAAGCGGTGCGAATGGTTCATCTCCTTGAGATGCGCGACCTCATGGGCAGCGAGATAGTCGAGCACCAGCGCCGGCGCGAGGATCAGGCGCCAGGAGAAGCTGAGATGGCCCTTCGAGGAGCATGAACCCCAGCGGCTGGTGGTGTCGCGCAAGGTGATCTTGCGGGCGGGAATGCCGAGCACGGCGGTATGGGTGCGCACCGCCTTCTCGAGGTCGGCCAGGGCCTCGCGGCGCAGGAAATCGCTGACCCGGCGCGCGACATGGGCCGCCTCGCCGCAGACCGCGATGATCGGCTCGCCCTCGGCCGAGAGCGCAGCGCGGGTCACTCCGCGGACCTTGGTCCAGTGCACGATCCTGTGCGGGACGCCGCGCAGCGGCACGACGGCCCCGGGCTCGAAGGCGACGCCCTGCGGGCGCTTGGCCATGCGCGCCGCGATCCAGCCCCCATGCTTCTCGGCGAAGACGCGGCCGGTGGTGAAGTCGACACGCTCGGGCAGGGTCAGGGTGATCTCGCCGGTCGCCTGCGAGACGCGCAGCGTCAGCCGGCGCGCCGTCGCGCGCCGCTTGACGGTGACCGGGTAGAGCGTGCCGGCATGGGCGACCTCGATCCGGTCGGGATCGGGCTGGCGCCTGAACAGGGAGAACCGCATCCCAGCGATTGTGCGGGATTCGCAGCGGAAGCGGAAGGGGGCGGCGCACCCCGCGCGACGCGTGCGACTTCGCTGACGAAAACCCGCGGCGGTGATTGTGTATCGCCGGCGATCCGCTTGCCTCTTGCGGGCGTTTTGTATTCTGTTTGTTCTTGCTTGAATCAGAGGCGCGCATGGCCAACCAGAATGAACCGGTTCGCTTGGAAAAGGAGGCCGAGACCGGCGATCTCTTCCTCGTCTACGGCAGCGAGAAGGGCCTTCGGATCGACATCCGCTATGAGGGCGAAACGCTCTGGATGACGCAGGCGCAGATCGGGCAGCTGTTTGGCCGCGACGTCTCAACCATCTCCCGGCACATCGCCAACATCTACGAGGAGAGAGAACTCGACGAATCGACTTCTTTGCAAAAAACGCAAACAAGTACAGGCAGGCCGGCCACTCTCTACAGCCTCGATATGGTGATCTCGGTCGGTTACCGCGTGTCCTCGGCGCAGGCGACGCTGTTCCGACGCTGGGCCACCGGCATCCTCGTCCAGTTCGCCAGGAAGGGTTTCGTCGTCGACACGCGCCGGCTGAAGGAGCCCGGCGGCTTCGACCGCATCGCCGAGCTGCGCGAGATCATCCGCGATCTGCGCTCCGAGGAAGCAAACCTTTATGCCGAGCTGCGCCGGATCTGCTCGCTCTGCCAGGACTATGACGGGTCGAGCGAGGCCGCCAGGAGCTTCTACCAGCGCGTCCAGGCGAAACTGGTCTATGCCGTGACCTCGCACACGCCGGCCGAGATCGTAGCCCAACGCGCCGATTGCGAGGCGCCGAACATGGGTCTGCAGACATGGCCGTCTGACGATATCCGGAAGAAGGATGTCGCCACCTCAAAAAACTATCTCGCCGATGCCGAGATCAAGGAACTCAACCGCCTGACTTCGATCCTGCTCGACATCTTCGAGGACCAACTCGCGCTCGGACGTCTCGTCATGATGGAAGACGCTCGCGAATTGCTCGACAGGCAATTGCAGCAGCTCGGCCGTGCCGTGCTCGACGGCGGCGGCTCGGTCAGCGCAGACCAAGCGAGAGCGCGCGCCGAAGCGCAGTACCTCGCCTTCGATCGCCAACGGAAACTGGAACGCCAGCGCGAGGCCGAAGCACAGATCGCCGAACTCGCCGCCGAGGCGAAGGGCCTGCCCAAGCGGCCCCGGCGCTAGCTGCCTTCAGCCTGCGACCTTCAGCGCCTTGCGGGCCGTTTCCGCGGTGTCGTTGCGGCGCTCCTTGGCCGCCTTCATGTCGAGGGTCAGCATGAAGTCGGCGATGCGCGGCGCGATCTCCGAGCGGAAGCGCGAGCCGTTGAAGACGCCGTAATGGCCGACGCCCTTCTGCAGGTACTCGACCCGCATATCGTCGGGGATGTTGACGCACAGGTCGTGCGCCGCCTTGGTCTGGCCGACGCCGGAGATGTCGTCGTTCTCGCCCTCGACCGTCATCAGCGCGACACTGCGGATCGCCTTGAGGTCAACCGGCTTGCCGCGATGCATCATCTCGCCCTTGGGCAGGGCATGCTTGACGAAGACGGTGTCGACGGTCTGCAAATAGAACTCGGCGGTCAGGTCCATGACCGCGAGGTACTCGTCATAGAAGTCGCGGTGCTTCTCGGCCGAATCGCCGTCGCCGGCGATCAGGTGCTTGTACATGTCGTAATGCGCGGTGAGATGGCGGTCGAAATTCATCGCCATGAAGCCCGACAGCTGCATGAAGCCGGGATAGACCTCGCGAAAGGCGCCGAGATGCGGGAACGGCACGCGGGTGATGCAATTGCGGCGGAACCAGTCGGTGCCGCGCTCCATTGCGAGCTGGTTGACCGCGGTCGGCGAGCGGCGCGTGTCGATCGGCCCGCCCATCAGCGTCATCGAGCGCGGCGAGGAGGGGTCGCCCTCGGCTTCCATGCGCGCGATCGCGGCGAGCACCGGCACGGAAGGCTGGCAGACGGCCATGACATGGCTGTCGGGGCCGAGCTTGTGCAGCATGGCGATGACGTAGTCGATGTAATCGTCGAGGTCGAAGCTGCCAGCCGTCAGCGGCACCAGGCGAGCGTCGATCCAGTCTGTGACGTAGACCTCATGGTCGGGAAGCAGGGTCTCGACCGTTCCGCGCAACAGCGTGGCGTAGTGGCCGGACATCGGCGCGACCAGCAGCACCTTGGGCTGCGGCTTGCGGCGGCCTTCGATCTTGCGGTCGAAATAGATCAGGTTGCAGAAGGGGCGCTGCCAGACGACGCGCTCCTCGACTGCGACCTTGACGCCGTTCATCGTGGTGGTGTCGAGACCGAAGGCCGGCTTGCCGTAACGGCGGGTGGTGCGCTCGAACAATTCGCAGGAGGCGGCGATCGTGCGGCCGAACGGGGTGTAGGTCAGCGGGTTCGCCGGATTCTTGAAGGCGAGCTGCATGGCGTCGGACATGGCCCGCGCCGGGCTGACCATCATATGAACCGCCTCATAGGCGTGGTAGGCGAACGACATGGCGGCCCTTTCGCTCTTTCGCAGCGCCGCATTCACGATGCAGTGCAGCAAGGGAATGCAGCCTAAGTAGAAATTGTTCCGATTCAATCGTCCAAAGGGATAAGATTTCCTTGTGATGCCGATTAGCCACAGTTTCGTCTTCCCCAGTCGGCCGCCGCATTGCGAAGATTGCGCGCCGTGACGATCACCGACCTCATTCCAGCGGCCCCCGGAGGTGCGCCGCGCCATCTGCGGCTCGACACGCTGGTGCGCCTGCGCTGGCTCGCAATCGCCGGGCAGAGCGCCGCCGTCGCCGGCGTGCATTTCGGGCTCGGCTTCTCGCTGCCCTTCGGCTGGTGCTTCCTCGCCATCGCTGTCTCGGCCTGGCTCAACATCGCCCTGCGCATCCGCTTCCCACTCAGCCACCGGCTGCGCGAGGGCGCAGCGACGGCATTGCTCGGCTTCGACATCCTCCAGCTCGCGGCCCTGCTCTACCTAACCGGCGGCCTGCAGAATCCGTTCGCGATCCTGTTCCTGGCGCCGGTGATGATCTCGGCGACGGCGCTGCCGCCGCGGCACACGCTGGCGCTCGGCCTGCTCGCCGCCGGGCTGGCGACGCTGCTCGTCTTTCTTCATTGGCCGCTACCCTGGGCCGGGAGCGAGCGCCCGCTGCTGCCGCCGCAATATCAGCTCGGCAACTGGATCGCGCTCCTGCTCGGGCTCGGCTTCACCGGCATCTATGCCTGGCGGGTCGCCAAGGAGGCGCGCGACCTGTCGGAAGCGCTGGCCGCGACCGAGCT
>PNLY01000025.1 GCA_013823325.1 Methylobacterium sp. | reverse complement strand
ACCTTGGGGTGGCCGTATTGGAAGGACGGAGCGTAGTCGAGCTCGCGCGCCTGCGCCTGGATCGCCTGGATGATCGGCTCGCGGGCATGGCCGGCGTTGCAGCACCACAGGCCGGCAGTGCCGTCCATCACCGGCTTGCCCTCGGGCGTGTAGTAGAACATGCCCTCGGCGCGGGCGACCATGCGCGGGTTCTGCTTGAACGAACGGTTCGCCGTGAACGGCATCCAATAGGCTTCGAGATCGTTCGGGGAGCTGATGGCGCTCGGCGCAGAGGTCATGATCCGGTCCCGTTTTGGGTTTTAAGGCTTCCTCAACCTAGCAGCGCGGTCGGGGCTGTAAATCCACGCCGGCTCGGGGCATGCCTGCGTCCGGCGAGCGGCAGCCAGCCGCATGGGGCAGGTGACGTTACGTCGTTTCTGGCGTAGTCTGAACAAGGGGGTAACACTGGACTACGCCCCGATGATTCAAGGCGTCGCCGGTCGGGATGGGAGCGAGCCAATCGCGCCGGAGGATATCCGTGCGCAGCTCGAACGCGTCCTCGCATCCGATATCTTCCGCAGCGCGCCACAGTTGACCGCCTTCCTGAGCTATGTCGTCGAGCAGGCGCTGGCCGGTCGCGCCAGTGAGCTCAAGGGCTATACCATCGCGGTCGAGGCGTTCGGGCGGCCAGCCGAGTTCGATCCGCAATCGGACCCGATCGTGCGCGTCGAGGCCGGTCGCCTGCGCAAGGCGCTCAATCTCTATTTCGCCGCCGAGGGCGTGCGCGATCCCCTGCGGATCACGATCCCCGTCGGCGCCTATGTTCCGAACTTCACACGATGCGGCTTCCCGGAGCAGGAGCCGGCCGCCCTTGCTGTCGAGCCGGCCCCACCCGCGCCCGCCACTGCGAGGCGAGGGCGCGTCTGGGCCTATGTGGCGCTTGCGCTGATTCTGAGCGTCGCGGCCGCGTTCATGGCCTGGTATCGAGGCGGCCCTGCGCCGGAGTCGAGCGTGGCCATGTCGAGCGCGGACACGCAGACGCCGCGGCCCGCTGCCTCCAGCCTGCCCGAGCAGTCCGCCTCGGTGCAGCCTGCGGAGCCGATCCCGGCGCCGGCCAGTTTGCCAGTGGTAGCCGTCGTGATCGCCGGCGACATCGCCGATCCTGCCGTCGAAGATGCGGCGCGGCTGTTCATGCGCCATCTCGTCGACACCATGGCTCGTTTCGACGACCTGCTCGTGGTCAAGTCGCCGGGCCCGGCGCTGCGGCCGGAGGAGGGGGCCGACTACGTCCTGACCCTCAACACCTCGCGAGCGGGCGACAACATTGAAGGTTTCGTGCGGCTGAGTGCAGCGAAGGACGGGCGCGTGGTCTGGACCACCTCCGGCGCGCGCAGCCTGGCGGCCGTGAGCGACGGCACCGAGCTGCGCCAACTGGCACAGAGCGTGGCGATCCGGCTCGCCCAACCCTTCGGCATCCTGCATGCTGACCTCCGATTGGCGACGCTGCCGCCCGGCATCGCCTGCATCTACCAGGCACTCAATTTCCGCCGGCATATGAAGGCGGACGACCATCTCGCCGCGCGCAACTGCCTCGATGCGCTGGTCGCGCGCGATCCCGACTTCCATCCGGCCTGGTCGCATCTGGCGCTGCTGACCGCGGATGAATACGCTTCCGGCCTGAACGCCCGGTCCGGCTCGCCGCTCGACCGGGCCCTGGCTGCCGCGGTCACTGCGGTGAGGCTGGCGCCGGCGAGCGCGCGGGCGCATCAGGCGCTGATGGAGGCGCAGTTCCTGCGTGGCATGACCGAGGAAGCCCTGAAATCCGGCCGCGAAGCTCTGACGCGCAATCCCTACGATCCCGACATCATGGCCGATCTCGGGGCGCGCTATGTCCAGCTCGACCGGGCGGCCGAAGGGCTGCCCTTGCTCGAGCGCGCCGTCGCGCTGAGCAATGGTCGCCCCTCCTGGTATGACGTCTTTCTCTATTTCGCGGCCTATCTGACCGGCGCGAACAAGCTGGCGGACAACCAGGCTTCCCTGATCAAAGGGGAGGAGACCCCGCTTGCCCTGGTTGCGCGGGCGGTGGCGAGTGCAGCCGCCGACGACCGGGACGGGCTGGAGGAGGCCCTGCGGATGCTGGGGCAGGCCGAACCGCTCTTTGCCCTCGATGCACGGCTCTTCCTGACCCGCAAAGGGTTCTCGTCGCCCGTCATCGACCGCATCCTGGCCGCGCTCGGCCAGGCCGGGCTGCAGCCGCGCTAGGGGCCATTTTGCGCTCTCTCGTGAGGAACGTCGCGCAATGTATCGATGGGCCTCGCAGTCGCTGAGTCTGGTCGCTATTCTGTGCCGGTCGCAGCTGATTCGTAGCGTTGCGTTGCCCCTCAACCCCTTGCGCGATTTCAGCCCTTGGCTCGCATCCGCCTCAGCGCTCTCTCTCCGGCCGCCAGCGGCGTCGTCGGCTTTTCATTGGGCGCCGCCGCGATCCTGGTCCTGCCGGGAAACCTCGCCAATGCATTGGGCCTGCTGAGCGCTGGGCTGGGCCTGGCCGGGGCAGCTGCTCTGTCACGTCGCAACGCGGCGCGCGAGCGCGAACAGCTGCTCGCGGCGATCGGCGAGGTCAAGGTCCGCCTCGCCACCAACGCCATCCGCGTCGATTCGATGGCGAAGCGGCTCGACCAAATGCCGATGGGCGAGGCCGACGCCGCACCGGCCAAGGCGATGCTGCACGAATTGACGGCCGAGGTCGGCCTGCTCGGCGATCTCCTGCAGCAGGTTGCGACGACCTTGGGCGAGCATGACGACCAGCTCAGCCGGATCGAGGGGCGGCTCGCCAATCCGCCGCCGCAACCGGCGCGGATCGCGGCGCTGGTCCCCGAGCGCGTTGAGCCTCACGCTCCGGAACCCTTGATCGCAACCCGGCACGACCCGGCTGAGGCCGCACAGCGTCGCGCCGCCGAGGAACGCGCCGCCTTGATCAGCGAAGCCCTGGCAAAAGGGCAGGTCGAGGTCCATCTCCAGCCGATCGTCAGCCTGCCGCAGCGCCGGACGCGGGGATATGAAGCGCTCGTCCGGCTGAGACTCGACGAGAAGACACTGCTGCTCCCCTCCGAGTTCCTGACCACGGTCGAGGAGCGCGGCTTCGGCCCGACGCTCGATGCGCTCGTTCTGACGCGGGCTCTCGCCATCGCCCGCCATCTCGGCAGCAAGCCGGGCGAGCTCTTCGTCTCCTGCAATTTCAGCGCGGCGACCTGGGGTTCGTCGCGCGCGCTGGCGGCGTTGTCGCGCATCCTGGAAAAATATCACGACCACATCGGCAACCTCGTCATCGAGGTGCCGCAGCGCGTCTTCCGGGTGCTGGAGCCGGCGAGCCTCGGCCTGCTCGGCGCCATGTCGGCCAACGGCGTGCGCTTTGCGCTCGACCATGTCGCCGATCTGCGTTTCGATCCGGTCTCGCTGCATGATCGCGGCGTGCGCTTCGTCAAGGTTTCGGCGGCGCTGCTGCTGGCCGAGGCGCGCGGCGGCAAACTCGCGGACATCGCGGCGGGCGACATCGCTGTCCAGCTCGCCCGCGGCTCGATCCAGCTCGTCGCCGAGGAGGTCGAGGACGATCCTATGGTCGCCGACATGCTCGATCTCGGCATCGCTTTTGGCCAGGGTATCGTCTTCTCGCCGCCGCGCCCGGTCAGGCCGGAGGTCTTCGCCGAGCCGCAGCCAGCCGAGGCCGCGCAGGCTCCGAAGCCGGCCGCCGCGGTGGCGCCGCCTGCCTCGGCCGAGGTCGTCGAGCATCCCGCCATGGCGCCGCCGCCGGCTGTGAAGCGCGTGCCCTTCCGCGACATCCTGCGCCGCGCCACCGCCTGAGAACCCCCTCACGACGAAGCGCTGGCCTGTGCCGGCGAAGCCGCGTAAACAGGCCGCGCCTGTCCGTGGGAGCTTTCAGCCGTGCCGTCATCGACCCGCCTTCTGTCCGGGGTTGCGCCCGTCATCGGCCAATATGAGCTCTGCCTGTGCGATATCTGGGGCGTGGTCCATAATGGCGTTGCGCCCTTCGCCGCCGCCTGCGACGCCCTGGCTCGGATGCGCGCGGGTGGCGTCACCGTGGTGCAGGTCTCGAACGCGCCGCGCCCGCGCTCGGAAATCGCCGTCCAGCTCGGCAAGCTCGGCGTGCCCGGCGATGCCTTCGACGCGATCGTCACCTCCGGCGACGTGGCGCGCGACCTGATCGCTCACCGCGCCGGCGAGCCGCTCTATCATCTCGGCCCGTCCCGCGACCTGCCGCTGATGGCAGGGCTCGACGCCCCGCGCGTCGGCCCCGCTGAGGCGCACTACGTCCTCTGCACCGGCCTGTTCGACGACGAGACCGAGACGGCCGAGAGTTATGCCGACCAGCTCGCCGATTTCGCCCGCCGTGGACTGACGCTGATCTGCGCCAATCCCGATCTGGTCGTCGATCGCGGCGGGCGCATCGTGCCCTGCGCCGGCTCGCTCGCTGTGGCCTATGAGAAGCTCGGCGGCGAGGCAATCTACGCCGGCAAGCCGCACGCGCCGATCTACGACCTCGCCATCCGCATCGGCCAGGAGCTGCGCGGGGAGACGGTCGAGAAGGCACGCATCCTGGCGATCGGCGATGCGATCCGCACTGACATCGCCGGCGCGGCGCAATATGGCCTGGCCTCGCTGATGTGCGTTGCCGGCATCCATGCCGGTGAGATGGCCGGCTTGTCGGAGGATGCGCTGCAGGGCTGGTTCGGCCGGCAGAGCCACCGGCCCGACTACGCCATGCCGCATCTGGCCTGGTGAGGCGAGCGGCTCAGCCGAAAACTCAGGCGGCGCAGGCCGCTTCGATCTTGGACTTCAGCGTCTGCGCGTTGAACGGCTTGACGATGTAGTTGTTCACGCCGGCCTTCTTGGCGGCGATGACGTTCTCGGTCTTCGATTCCGCCGTCACCATGATGAACGGCGTCTCGGAGATTGCGTCCTCGTTGCGGACCTGGCGGAGCAGTTCGTAGCCGGTCATCGGCTCCATGTTCCAGTCCGAGATCACCAGCCCGTATTTCTTGTCGCGCATCTTGGCGATCGCGGCATTGCCGTCGGAAGCATCGTCGACATTCTCGAAGCCGAGCTGCTTCAAGAGGTTGCGGATGATCCGCACCATCGTCTGATAGTCGTCCACCACCAGGATCGGCATTGACGGGTCGACAGCCATGACGGCGCTCCAATCCAGTAGTCAGCAGGGCCCAACGGCGCCAGCGCGGGGCCGCTCTCGCAGAGCAGCGACCTTGCGTCAATTGTGATAGGCGCTCGGCGTTTCAAAGCCGTTAACCCGGTCGCCGAGTGACCTAGCGGCATACTACCTTTGGCGAACGGGGGAACATGGCAACAGGCACCAAAGTTCAATGGTGCGATGCAGCGAACTATGGGACGCTCATCGCCCGTTTCCGGACGCAGGCGGTCCTTGCCCGTGCTGCAGTTGCGAGAGCTGACCGATGATGGCGAGCACGCTCTATCAAGTCCATGCGTTCGAGGATCTGGCCGTCGGCCAGCGCGAAAGCCTGATGCGCACCGTGATGGAGCGCGACATCTCGCTCTTCGCTGACCTGTCGGGCGATGCCAATCCGATCCATCTCTGCGATCGCTATGCCGCGTCGACCAAGTTCGGCCAGCGCATTGCCCACGGCATGCTGACGGCGAGCCTGGTCTCGGCCCTGCTGGGCACGCGCCTGCCGGGCCCTGGCGCCGTCTATCTCTCGCAGACCCTCAACTTCCTCGCGCCGGTGAAGATCGGCGACGTCGTCACTGCCCGCGTCGAAGTGGTCGAGCTCGTGCCGGAGCGCCGCCGCGCCCGGCTGTTCTGCGAATGCCTGGTCGACGGCAAGGCCGTGCTGGAGGGCGAGGCCTGGGTGGCGCTGCCGCGAGCAGCCTGACCGGCCTTGACGCTCCCCGCCGCTTGGGGCCAAACACGGCGGTAGCCGGGGCTTCCCGGCGTCGACCTTGCGTTCCATGACCTCATCCCCCGAGGCGGCACCTTTCCGTGCGCCGCCCGCCTTCACCCTCGAACCCGGCAAGCCGGTGCCGGCCGATCTGCGCGGCCGGGTGCTTGCGCTCGGCAATTTCGACGGCGTCCATCGCGGCCATGCCGAGCTCGCCCGCGTCGCCGGCGCGATGGCGGCGCAGCAGGGGACGCAGGCTGCGGCGCTGACCTTCGAGCCCCATCCACGCACCGTTTTTCGGCCCGACCAGCCGGTGTTCCGGCTGACGCCGGAGCCGATCAAGGTCGCTCTCCTCGCGGGCCTTGGCCTCTCACCGAGCTTCGTCGTACCCTTCGACCGTGCGGTCGCGGGCATTCCGGCCGAGGCTTTCGTCGACGACCTCCTGCTCGGCCAGCTCGGTGCCGCCGGCCTCATCTGCGGCTACGACTTCCATTTCGGCAAAGGCCGCACTGGCTCGTCTGAAATGCTGCAGGCCCGCGCCGGCCATGCCGGCATCCCGGTCGCCGTGGTGCCGCCCTTCTCCTTCCAGGGCGAGCCGGTCTCCTCGACGCTGGTGCGCACCGCTCTCGAAGCAGGCGATATCGGGCATGCAGAGGCGCTGCTCGGCCGGCCCTGGTTCGTCCGCGGTGAGATCGCCCATGGCGACAAGCGTGGCCGCGATCTCGGTTACCCGACCGCGAACATGCACCTCGCCCATGATTGCCGCCTGCGCTTCGGCATCTATGCGGTCCGCATGAAGCTCGACGGGGTCTGGCGCGATGGCGTCGCCAGCTTCGGCAGTCGCCCGACCTTCGACGACGGCGCCCCCAGGCTCGAGACCTTTGTCTTCGACTTCTCCGGCGACCTCTACGGCAAGACGGTGGATGTGGCCTTCGTCGCCTTCCTGCGCGGCGAAGCGAAGTTCGACTCGCTCGATGCGCTGATCGGCCAGATGGATGCCGACAGCGCAAGGGCGCGCGGCATCCTGGCGGCGACGCCGGCCTTCCTTCCGTGACCGCGCTTTGCTAGAAGCCGGCCATGCCTGCTCCGCACTCCGTTCCGCTTCGGCGAATTACCGGCCCGGCTGCCGCCCTGCGCTGATGGCGCGGGCGCTTGCGCAGGCCGGGACGACGATCGCTTCCCCGTGACATCTCAGGATGGGCGCCGCACCCAATGCAGAGCCGCCATCCGCACAGCCGAGCCGGATCATGACCGACAAGACCGCCGAGAAGCCCGAGACCAGCGACTATTCGCAGACGCTGTTCCTGCCGCAGACTGAATTCCCGATGCGCGCCGGCCTGCCGCAGCGCGAGCCCGAATTGCTCGCCCGCTGGGCCAGGATGGACCTCTACCGCAAGCTGCGCGAAGCCGGGAAAGGCCGCGACCGCTTCGTCCTGCATGACGGCCCGCCCTACGCCAACGGCAACATCCATATCGGCCATGCGCTCAACAAGGTGCTGAAGGACCTGGTGACGCGCTCGCAGCAGATGCTTGGCTACGACTCGAACTATGTGCCGGGCTGGGACTGCCACGGCCTGCCGATCGAGTGGAAGATCGAGGAGCAGTACCGCGCCAAGGGGCTGAATAAGGACGACGTTGATGTCGTCGAGTTCCGCAAGGAATGCCGCGTCTTTGCCGAGAAATGGGTCGATATCCAGCGCAACGAGTTCAAGCGCCTCGGCGTCGAGGGCGACTGGGACGATCCCTACCTGACCATGGCCTATGGCGCCGAGGCGCAGATCGCCCGCGAGATCATGAAGTTCGCCGAGAACGGCCAGCTCTATCGCGGCTCCAAGCCGGTGATGTGGTCGGTGGTCGAGAAGACCGCCCTGGCCGAGGCCGAGGTCGAATACGAGGAGCACACCAGCGACACGATCTTCGCGGCGTTCCCGGTGCTAGGCTCGGGTCCGCTCGCCGGCGCCTCCGTGCTGATCTGGACGACGACGCCCTGGACGATCCCGGGCAACCGCGCGATCTCGTTCCACAGCAAGATCGCCTACGGCCTCTATCGTGTGACCGCTGCGCCGGAGGGCAATTGGGCCAAGGTCGGCGCGCGCTATGTGCTGGCGAAGAACCTCGCCGAGGCGTTGTTCAAGACCGCTAAGGTCGAGGCCTACGAACTGGAGCGCGACGTCACGGCCGCCGATCTCGCCGGTCTTACGACCGCCCATCCGCTGCGCGGCCAGGGCTACGACTTCGACGTGCCACTGCTCGATGGCGACCATGTCACCGACGATGCCGGTACCGGCTTCGTCCACACCGCGCCCGGCCATGGCCGCGAGGACTTCGACGTCTGGATGGCCAATGGCCGCATGCTGGCCGAGCGCGGCATCGAAACCCGCATCCCCTACACTGTCGACGCCGATGGCCGCTTCACCAAGGAGGCTCCCGGCTTCGAGGGCGCGCAGGTCATCACCGACAAAGGCGAGAAGGGCAACGCCAACGAGTTCGTGATCAAGGCGCTCGCCGCGACCGGCAATCTCGTCTCGCGCGGCCGCCTCAAGCACCAGTATCCGCATTCGTGGCGCTCGAAGAAGCCGGTGATCTTCCGCAACACGCCGCAATGGTTCATCGCCATGGACAAGCCCTATGGTGATGCCGGTGCGCCCGATCCGGCGGCGCCGGCCCCGACCGCCGGCGGCAATGCCGACACGCTGCGCAACCGCGCCCTGAAGGCGATCAAGGAGACGCAGTGGGTTCCCGCTGCCGGCGAGAACCGCATCAACGGCATGATCGCCAACCGCCCGGACTGGGTGGTCTCGCGCCAGCGCGCCTGGGGCGTGCCGATCACCGTCTTCGTCGACAAGGAGAGCAAGGAGATCCTGGTCGACGACAGGGTCAACGCCGCGATTGCCGAGGCCTTCGAGCGGGAGGGGGCCGACGCCTGGTTCACCGACACCGACGGCGCCCGCTTCCTCAAACCCTATGGCTATGATCCCGCCAAGTTCGAGCGCGTCGTCGACGTGCTCGACGTCTGGTTCGATTCAGGCTCGACCCACGCCTTCACTTTGGAGAAGCGCGCTGACCTGAAAACCCATCGCGTCGTCGACGGCGGCCGCGACAAGGTGATGTATCTCGAAGGCTCTGACCAGCATCGCGGCTGGTTCCATTCCAGCCTGCTCGAAAGCTGCGGCACGCGCGGCCGCGCGCCTTTCGACGTGGTGCTGACCCACGGCTTCTGTCTCGACGAGAAGGGCGAGAAGATGTCGAAGTCGAAGGGCAACGTCACCGCCCCGCAGGACGTCATCAAGGACAGCGGTGCCGACATCCTGCGCCTCTGGGTCGCCGCGGCCGACTATTCCGACGACCTGCGCATCGGCAAGGAGATTCTCAAGACCTTCGTCGAGACCTACCGCAAGCTGCGCAACACCATGCGCTGGATGCTCGGGACGCTGGCGCATTTCGACGAGGCGATCCGCGTTACCGATCCAGTCTCGATGCCGGAGCTTGAGCGGCTGATGCTGCATCGCCTCGCCGAGCTCGGGCCGCAGGTCGAGGAGGCCTATCGCACCTATGACTACAAGAAGGTGGTGAACCTGCTTTCGCAGTTCATGAATACCGAGCTCTCGGCCTTCTATTTCGACGTCCGCAAGGATGCGCTCTATTGCGATCCGCGCTCCAGCCATGTCCGCAAGAGCGCGCTCACCGTCGTCGATCACCTCTTCCGATGCCTGACGACCTGGCTCGCGCCGATCCTGGTCTTCACCGCCGAGGAGGCCTGGCTCGACCGCTATCCGCAGGTGAAGTCCGGCGACGGCTCCGTCCATCTCGAACTCTTCGCCAAGGCCGACGATGCCTGGCTCGATCCGGAGCTGGCCGAGCGCTGGGCCAAGGTCCGTCGCGTGCGCCGCGTCGTCACCGGCGCACTCGAACTGGAGCGCGCCGGAAAGCGCATCGGCTCCTCGCTGGAGGCCGCACCGATTGTCCACATCGCCGATCCCGATCTGCGCGCCGCGTTGAGCGGGCTCGATCTCGCCGAGATCTGCATCACCTCCGGTGCGCGGGTCACGGACGGGGAGGGGCCGGCCGAGGCCTTCCGCCTGCCGGACGTGCCCGGCGTCGCCGTGGTGCCGGCGCGCGCCTCCGGCATCAAATGCGCCCGCTCCTGGAAGTATTTCGATCCTACGACGGCCGAGCCCGGCTTCCCCGAGGTGACGCCGCGCGACGCCAAGGCGCTGCGCGAGCTCGGGCGCGCGGCGTGAGTGCGCAGACGCCATCGCTGCGCCGCCTCGGCGTCCTGATCGTCGCGCTCACCTTCGTGTTCGATCAGGCGCTGAAGCTTTGGCTGCTCTTCGGCCTGAAATTGGCCGAGGAGGGGCCGTTTCAGCTCGCCTCATTCCTGGAGATCGTGCTCGCCTGGAACCGCGGCATCTCATACGGCCTGTTCCAGCAGTCGACCGATATCGGCCGCTGGGCGCTGGTCGTGCTCTCCATCGTCGCGGCGATCTGGCTCTGGCGCTGGATGTGGCGCAGCGACGACAGGCTCACCGTCGTGAGCCTCGCACTCATCATCGGTGGCGCGCTCGGCAACGGACTCGACCGCATGGTCTACGGCGCCGTCGTCGACTTCGTGCACTTTCACGTCGGCAGCTTCAGCTGGTATATTTTCAACATCGCCGACGCAGCGATCGTCTTTGGCGTGCTCGGCCTGCTCTGGGAGTCGGTGAGGCCGGGCGCGAGTCGGTCCAAGGCGGCTTGAGCGCGCCTGCGAAGCGCCCGCAAACAGGCCGGCCACAGCTCATTTACGGCAAATCAGCAAAAGGGCTCCCGATTTTGCCGGATATGAGTTAAAAGGCCCGCCATGCTTTTGCCGCGTCGCTCGTTCAATGACGTGGCTGGTATCGGTATGGAGAGGTGAGATGGCTTATCGGATCCGCGCTTCGCGCATGCTGCTCGCCGGCGGCCTGTTGCTGGCGACGACCCCTGCTTTCGCCCAGGAAGGCATGCTCTTCAAGAATCTGATCGAGGGCTCGGGCCTGTTCGGCAGCAGCAAGGCGGATATCGAGTACAAGCAGCGCGCCCCGCTGGTCGTGCCGCCGTCCTCCAGCTTGCCGAAGCCGCAGGAAGCTGGCGCCCATCGCAGCGCCGCCTGGCCTGATGACCCGGACGTCGCCCGCCGCAGGGCCGAGCGCGACAGCTCCAACATCCTGTATCAGAACACCGAATCCTATCGCGCCAACACCCGGCCGTTGATGTCGCAGGAAGAACTGCGCCGCGGTCGCGTCGCCGGTCGCGCGAACGGGCCGGACGGCATTGTCGCGGACCACAACAACTACAACAACCAGATCCAGCCGATCCGCGTCGGCCGCGAGATGGCGGCCCGCCAGTCCCAGACCGATGAGGCGAGCGTCGCCTACGGCACCGAGCCCGCCCGCCGCTATCTGCACGAGCCGCCGACCGGCTATCGCCGCCCGGCAGCGACGGCTGCGCTCGGTCCGGGCGCGTCCGGCCCGCAGGAGGACAAGCAGGCGGTCGGCCAGCGTGAATATCTCACCGGCCAGAAGGTGTATCAGTAAGCGTCTTTCGTTGCCGCGAGGGGATGGTTTCGCGTCGCGGCACGTCTTATCTATGATCGAGCTTCGTCCGGCTCGGGTCCTTGCGGGCCCGGGCCGGATTGCGTCTTGACCCCTCAATCGTGCTGGAGCCTTCGCTGCTTATGACGGTCCATATCCCGACTGGCCCGACGCCACCCGCCAATGCAGCCAGCCCGGTCGAATCCTTCCGGCTCGCCAACGGTCTTCAGATCGTGGTCGCGCCCGATCATCGCGCGCCCGTCGTCACCCATATGGTCTGGTACCGCAACGGCTCCGGTGACGATCCGGCCGGCAAGTCGGGCATCGCCCATTTTCTCGAGCACCTGATGTTCAAGGGGACGGCGAAATGGCCGGCCGGGGAGTTCTCGAAGATCGTCGCAGGCTATGGCGGCCAGGAGAACGCCTTCACCTCCTATGACTATACCGCCTATTTCCAGCGTGTGCCGAAGGAACACCTGCGCGCGATGATGGACTACGAGGCCGACCGGATGACCGGCCTCGCCTTCGACGAGAGCGTGGTCGCGCCCGAGCGCGACGTAGTGCTGGAGGAGCGGCGCATGCGCGTCGATGCCGACCCCGCCGCCCAGCTCGGCGAGGAGTTCTCCAGCGCCCTCTACGCCCACCATCCCTATGGCACTCCGATCATCGGCTGGGAGCACGAGATCGAAGAGCTCTCGCGCGACGACGCTTTTGCCTATTACCAGCGCTTCTACACGCCGGAGAACGCCATCCTGGTCGTTGCTGGCGATGTCGAGCCGCAACAGGTGCTGCGCCTCGCGCAGGAGACCTATGGCGTGATCCCCGCCCATGGCGAGGCGCCGCAGCGCAAGCGTCCGGCCGAGCCCGAGCCGCGCGCTGCCCGCCGCGTCGCGCTCTCCGATCCGCGTGTGCAGCAGCCCTCCTTGCGCCGTGCCTGGCTGGCGCCGACCTATGTCTCGACGCAGCGTGACGAAGCCTTCGCGCTCGAGCTCGCGGCCGAGATCCTCGGCGGCGGCACGACCTCGCGGCTCTATCGCAAGCTCTGCGTCGAGCAGGAGCTCGCGGCCGGTGCCGGCGCCTATTTCATGGGCTCGATGGTCGATCGCTCCGCCTTCCAGCTCTCGGTCAGCCCGCGTCCGGGCGTCGAGATGACGGCGCTCGAAGCCGGGCTCGATGCCGCGCTCGCCGCCTTCATCGCCGAGGGGCCGACCGAGCTGGAGCTCGCCCGCGCCCGCACCCGCCTCGTCGCCGAGACGGTCTTCGCCCGCGACAGCCAATCCTCGCTCGCCCGCATCTTCGGCTCGGCCCTCGCTGTCGGCGAGAGCGTCGAGGACGTGCTGCTCTGGCCGCAGCGCATCGAGGCGGTGACGCGCGAGCAGGTCACCGAAGCGGTCCGGCGCTATCTCAAGCCCGATCGCTCGGTCACCGGCCTGCTCCTGCCCGCCGCCGCCTGACATAGCGTCATAAGCCATTACGGGTAGGTCCTGGCCTGCCGTTGAGGATTGCCGATGAACCCTTCCCTTGCTCCCGCCACCGCCGCTCCTGGTCCTTCGCTTGCCGTCCAGCGCGTCACCGCCGCCTGCGGCGTCGAGGCCTGGCTGGTCGAGGAGCACAGCCTGCCGCTGCTCGCCCTCGACTTCGCCTTCGACGGTGGCGCCAACCGCGACCCGGCCAATGCCGCCGGCAGCGCCAACCTCGTCTCCGGCTTGCTCGACGAGGGCGCCGGCGATCTCGACGCCGAGGCCTTCCAGGGCCGGCTGGCCGATCACGCCATCAATCTCTCCTTCGACGCACGCCGCGACGATTTCCACGGCCAGCTGCAGACCTTGTCGCAGCATCGCGAGGTCGCGTTCGAGCTGCTCGGCCTCGCGCTCAACGCACCGCGCTTCGACGCCGACGCGGTGGCGCGGGTGAAAGCGCAGGTGATCGCCGGGCTCCAGCGCCAGGCGCAGAACCCGGACGTGATGTGCCGCAACGCGCTTTTCGCCGCGGCTTTCCCCGGCCATCCCTATGGCCGGCCCGAGCGCGGCGACGTCGCCAGCGTCGGCGGGATCGAGCCTGCGGCGCTGAAGGAGCTGACGCGCGATCTCTTCACCCGCGGCGGCCTCAAGGTCGTTGCGGTCGGCGACATCACCGCGAGCGAGCTCGCGTCGCGGCTGGACGCGCTGTTCGGCGCGCTGCCGGCCGGGGCGCCGCGCGTCGAGCCGGCTGCGCCCTTGCCGGTGGCAGGGCTCGGCCAGACCCATATCGTCGATCTCGACGTGCCGCAGACGGTGCTGCGCTTTGTCGGCCCCGGCCTGATGTGGGACGATCCCGATTTCATCGCCGCGACCGTGCTGAACCATATCCTCGGCGGCTCGGCCTTCACCTCGCGCCTGTTCATGGAGGTCCGCGAGAAGCGCGGCCTCGCCTATGGCGTCTCCTCCAGCCTGCTGCCCTTACGCCAGAGCGGCTTCCTCGTCGGCGGCACCTCGACTCGCAACGACCGCGTCGCCGAATCCATGAGCGTGATCCGCGAGGAGATCGCCAAGCTCGTCAGCGAAGGCCCGAGCGAGCACGAGGTCGAGGAGGCCAAGCGCTATCTGATCGGCTCCTATTCGCTGCGCTTCGACACCTCGCCGAAGATCGCCGGCGAACTGCTCGGCCTCGCCATCCGCGGCGAGCAGCCGGACTTCTTCGAGACCCGCAACCAGCGCTTCGCTGCGGTGACGCTGGCCGATGTCCGCCGCGTCGCGCAGCGCCTGTTCGGCGAAGGCAAGCTGCTGGTGCAGGCCGTCGGTCGGCCTGTCGGGCTGGTCTGACGCTCCCGGCCGAGGAGCTCTCATGAGCATTCGCCGCCTCGATCCCGTCCTGGTCGATCGCATCGCCGCCGGCGAGGTGATCGAGCGGCCGGCCGCGGCGGTGAAGGAGCTGGTCGAGAACGCGATCGACGCCGGCGCCAGCAGCATCGCCGTCACCATCCGGGCTGGCGGGCGCGAATTGATCCGCGTCGTCGATGACGGCATCGGCATGGGCCCGGAGGACCTTGCCCTCTGCGTCGAGCGCCACGCCACCTCCAAGCTCCCCGATGGCGACCTCTTCGCCATCCGCTCGCTCGGCTTCCGCGGCGAGGCGCTGCCCTCGATCGGCTCGGTGGCGCGGCTCGCGATCACGACGCGCCAGCGCGATGCGGCGCAGGGCTGCGCCCTGGTGGTCGAGGCCGGTGCCAAGGGGGCAGTGAGGCCGGCGGCAGCGGCACCCGGCACCCGCATCGAGGTCAGCGACCTCTTCATCTTTACCCCGGCCCGCCTGAAATTCCTGAAGAGCGATCGGGCGGAGGCGCAGGCCGTCTCCGACATGCTGCGCCGCCTCGCCATCGCCCATCCGGAGGTGCGCTTTTCGCTAGAAGGCGAGCATGCCGGCGCCTTCGACTGGCCGGCCGAGCCGATCGGCAATGAGGGCCATCTGCGCCGCCTCGGCCGGGCGCTTGGGCGCGACTTCCCTGACAACGCCTTGCCGGTCGAGACCGAGCGCGAGGGCATCAGGCTCTCCGGTTTCGCCGGGCTGCCGACCTTCCATCGCGGCACCTCGGCCGGTGTCCACATGGCGGTGAATGGCCGGCCGGTGCGCGACAAGCTGCTGCTCTCGGCGGTGCGCGGCGCCTATGCCGACGTCCTGCCCTCCGACCGGCACCCGGTGCTCTATCTCGACCTGCTCTGCGACCCCTCGGCCGTCGACGTCAACGTCCACCCGGCCAAGAGCGAGGTCCGCTTCCGCGATCCGGCGCTGGTGCGCGGCCTCGTCGTGTCAAGTCTCAAGGCCGCGCTTGCCGGCGCCGGCCACCGCGCCACCACCACCGGTGGCGCCCGCACGCTCGATGCCTTCCGGGCCGTCTTTTCGGGGGGCGCCTTCGGCAATGGCGGCCCGGCCACGATCCAGCGCCCGAACTTCGGCAGCGTCGCCGACTGGCGTAGCCCCGATCCGGGTGCGCCCGTCCAGCCGCTGCAGGCCGGCTTCGCCGATCTCGCCATGCCCTCGGCCGATGCGCGCGCCCATCTCGCCGAGCCGCCGCAGGACGCGCTAGACCGGCCGCTCGGCGCGGCCCGCGCCCAGGTCCACGGCACCTATATCGTCGCCCAGACCCGCGACGGCATGGTCATCGTCGACCAGCACGCCGCGCATGAGCGCCTGGTCTATGAGCGGCTCAAGGCCGAGCGTGCGAAGAGCGGCATTGCCCGTCAGCCCATGCTCCTGCCCGAGGTGGTCGAGCTCGATCCCGTCGATGCCGACCGGCTGAATGCTGCGGCTGCCGATCTCGCCTCGCTCGGCCTCGTCATCGAGAGCTTCGGCCCCGGCGCCGTGCTGGTGCGCGAGGCGCCGGCCGCCATCGCCGGCGGCGATCTCCAGGGCATCGTCCGCGATGTCGCCGACGCGTTGGCCGAGCATGGCGACGCCGGCTCGCTGGAGCGCCGGCTCGACCATGTGCTGGCGACGATGGCCTGCCACAACTCGGTCCGCGCCGGCCGCCGCCTGCGCCCGGAGGAGATGGACGCGCTGCTGCGTGAGATGGAAGCGACGCCGAATTCCGGCCAATGCAATCACGGCCGGCCGACCTATGTCGAACTGAAGCTCAGCGATATCGAGAAGCTGTTCGGGCGGAGGTAGCGGCAATCCAAGTCATGTAGGTTTGGATTCGCCGGTATCGAGAAAATAGAGGGTCATGCCCGCATGGCCGGCTTGCGGAAACCATTGTGAATCTTTGATCGCCTGAATCTCGCGCCGTGCAGATGCGTAGTCGACGGCGAGGTTAGCTTCGGCGGCGGAAAGCCGAACCTGCATATTCGGATGGCCGAACAATCTCATCAGTTCATACCGTTGATCGCCGGGGCGCGACTTGAGCTCCATTTCGAGATCGTGGATTCGCCAGACCAATCGATTGACGCGTGCCTGTTCATCGCCTTCCATCGCATCGTATTGCTCGATGCAGAGCTGTTCGAAGAGCTTAACGATTTCGGCGTTCGATAGCGATCTTAAGTTCTTTCGCTGTCTCATTTCAGCACCTTGAATGTGCGCATCGCTTCATGCCCGATCCGGACATGCTCGGACCAGTCCTTCCCGCGCAGATAGCTCCGTGGCGTTTGCATGCCGAAGTTCTTGTTCGGCTTGTTGTACCAGCCGGTGATCTCATGATGCTTGTATGTCGGCACGCTGACCACATTGTCAGCGCCATCGATCTGCGAGCGCGAGAACCCTTCGTGCCGACCCGCTCCCTGTTCGACGATGTGGTGATCCTCATAGCCCTGACGCCTCTTGCCAGCATTTTGCTGGAGCTCTGAAAGTGTTTTCGGCGCGTCCTGATAGGATGTGATCGAGGAATACTTGGTATGGAGCTGGAGGCAGGCCGGGATGATGGCGAAAGACCATGCAAGCGCTTCCCGCCATTGCGAGGAGCGTAGCGACAAAGCAATCCGGGGCGGCAGGGCAAAGCAATCTGGATTGTTTCGCCCGAAATGGCAGCTATTGATGATTTGACCGCCAAGATCGAGAGGTCCGTATGCGTGAACCTGCCGTTTACATCATGGCGAGCCAGCGCAACGGAACGCTCTATATTGGGGTGACTGCGAATCTGTCCGAGCGCGTCTGGCAGCATCGAGAAAGCGCAGTACCAGGCTTCACCAAAAGATATGGCTGCAAGCTACTCGTCTGGTACGAGCGCCATGACCGAATGGACGAGGCTATCGGCCGCGAGAAGCAGATCAAGGGTGGATCGCGTACGAAAAAGCTAGCGTTGATCGAGGCTATGAATCCGAATTGGCGCGATCTCTATGAGGATTTGGCTGGTTGATGCCACCCGTCATTGCGAGCGCAGCGAAGCAATCCAGAGGGACTTGCCCCAGCGCCCTGCCGCCCCTGGATTGCTTCGTCGCCGCGCTCCTCGCAATGACGGATAGGGCTCACGCCGCCTTCAGAAACCGCACCTGCGTCTCGCCATAATCGCGCCGGTCGAGCTCCTCGAACCCCTCCGGTAGCGTGATCTCCGCGTCGGCCGCCTCTTCCAGCACGATCAGCGCATCGCTCGCCAGCCAGCCGCCCTCGCGGGCCGAGGCGAGGGCTTTTTCGCCCAGGCCCTTGCGATAGGGCGGGTCGCAGAAGACGAGGTCGAACGGCGCCATGCCGGTGATCGGGCCGAGCCTGGTCGCATCGCGGCGGAAGATGCGGCTATAGCCGGCGAGCCCGAGCGCCATCTGGTTCTCGCGGATCAGCCCGCGCGCCTCGGCCCCGTCATCGACCAGGAGCGCGAAGGCGGCGCCGCGCGAGAGCGCCTCGAACGCCATCGCGCCGGTGCCGGCGAAGAGGTCGAGCACGCGCGCCCCGTCGGCCGCATCGCCATGGCCATGCGCCAGCACGTTGAACAGCGATTCCCGCAGCCGATCCGAGGTCGGCCGGATCGCGCCGATGCCCGGCTTCGGGCTGGCGAGCGTGCGGCCGCCGAAGCGCCCCCCGACGATGCGCATGAGTTACGCCTCAGCCTCGGCGATCACGCCCGCCGCCAGAGCGCGGCGGACCGGACCGGGGCGGGCCGGAGCGTGGCGGGCGCTTGTCGCCACCGGGGCGCGGGCCTCGTCCGCCCGGGCGATCGCCACTTGGCCGCTCGCCGGTCGGCTTGCCGCGGAAGGGGCGGGCAGGGCGTTCGTCGGCACCAGCGCCAGCGCTGCCGCTGGGCGGGCGCTTGCCGCGTGGCGGCTTGTCGGCCCAGTCGCCGCTGCCGCGCCAGGGCGCCTCGCCGCCGCGATCGCGGCCGAAGCTCTCCTCACGCAGTGCCCGCTCCGGGCGCTCGCTGCGCGGTGCACGGGTCGACCTGGCCTCGCGCGGCTCGTCCGAGGGCTTGGCGCTGATGCGCTCGACCTTGACGCGCCGCCCCTTGGGATCGGCGATCGCCTTGTCGCGCACGCGCGTGACGGTGCCGGTGGCCTCGCGCGCCTGGCGTTCCTCCCTGGGATCGGCGCCGCGGCGGGGCGGTGCCTTGCGCTCGCGCTGCGGCTCGGCCTCGGCATCGCGCCAGACGCCGCGCGTCCACGGCTTGTCGCCGCGCAGCGGGCGGGCCTCCTCGGCCGGCTCCTCGCGGGGGCGGCGGCGCGGCCGGTCGTCGCCGGCCGGCGCGGGCCTGCCACGGGCGGGCCTCTCGTCCGATCGGATCTCGTCGCGCCGCGGCGAGTCGAAATCGACGCCGGCCTTGGCCATCAGCTCTGTCCCGAGCTGGTCCTTGAGCACCTTGGAACGGACCTCCTCGGCCTCGCCCTCCGGCAGGTCGCCGAGCTGGAACGGGCCGAAGGAGACCCGGATCAGCCGGTTCACCTGCAGGCCGAGATGCTCCAGCACCGTCTTGACCTCGCGGTTCTTGCCTTCGCGCAGGTCGACGGTGAGCCAGGTGTTGGAGCCCTGCTCGCGCTCGAACTGGGCGATGACCGGACCATACTGCACGCCGTCGATGGTGACGCCGCCCCTCAGCGTATCGAGCTGCGCCTGGTTGACCTGGCCGAAGGCGCGCACGCGATAGCGCCGCAGCCAGCCGGTCTCGGGCAGTTCCAGCATGCGCGCCAGCCCGCCATCATTGGTCAGCAACAGCAGGCCTTCGGTGTTGATGTCGAGCCGGCCGACCGAGAGCACGCGCGGCAGGTCTTCCGGCAGCGCGTCGAACACGGTCGGGCGCCCCTCCGGGTCATGGTTGGTCGTCACCAGCCCGCGCGGCTTGTGGTAGAACCAGAGCCTTGTGCGCTCGCGCGCCGGCAAGGGCTCGCCATCGACCAGCACGACATCGTTCGGGCCGACATCGAGCGCCGGGCTCTCGATCACCTTGCCGTTCACGCTGACGCGGCCTTCCGCGATCAGCGCCTCGCTGTCGCGGCGCGAGGCGACGCCGGCGCGCGCCATCACCTTGGCGATGCGCTCCGGCTCCTGCGGCGCGGCCGGAGCCGAGACGGCCTCGGCGATCTCGGCGGCATTGCGATGCGCCCGATCGGGGCGAGTGCGGGTGGGATTGCTGCCGCGCGGGGTGTCGAAACGCTTGCCGCCGCCGAAGCCGCGGCCTTCGCCGCGCTCCTCGCGGCGCGGCGGCCGGGCAGGGCGCTCGCTGCTGCCGCTGCCGCTACGCTCACGGAAGGGGCGCTCGCTGCGGGCACGATCGTCGCCGCGGTCCCGCGGCGGCCGGGACGCTGCGCCGTCGCGGGCGGGGCGTGCCGCACGACGCTCGTCATCACCACGTCCACGGAAGGGACGGTCTCCATCGCGCGGAGGGCGCGACGGGGCGCCGTCGCGGGACGGGCGCCCGAAGCCGCCGGGCCTGCCGCCGTCAGTCCTCTCGCGGCTTGGCCGGTCGCCATCGCGCGGCGGCCGGCTGGCGCGTCGCTCGTCGCTGCCACGGTCGCGGAATGGCCGCTCGCCGCCCTCGCGCGGTGGCCGCTCGCCGCTTGGGCGCTCACGGAACGGCTTCTTATCGAAGCGCGGCGCGGCCGGGCGCTCGCCTTCGCTGCGGCGACGCTCGGCACCTTCGGCGGGCGCACGCCGGGGCCGCTCCTCGCCGTCGCGCGAGCGGAAGGGCGGCTTGCCGCCACGCCCGGGCGGGCGGGCGCCGGGGCCACCGCGGCCGGGGCCGCCATCGCGTCCGCCGCCGCGGCCGCCGGCTCCGCCGCCCTTGCGCGGGCCACGGCTTTTCTGATTGTTGTCGTCGCTCATGGTGGCTCCTGAAGCCGGATCATCGCGGACCGGGTTGCGAAGCGATCCGGGACGGCAGCGGCTCTTGAATCTGGTATTAGCCGGCGCTTGTAGCAGGCGTTTTCGCCCACTGCGACGGCAAAGATGGGGTTTCATGGGATCGATCGATGCAAAGCTGGTTGAGATGGCACCGATGGCGCTGGCGCTCACCGAGGCGCGCGCCGCGGCGGGGCGTGGCGAGGTGCCGGTCGGCGCGGTGATCGTCCGTGGTGGCGAGATCCTGGCCAGCGCCGGCAACCGCACGCTCGAGCTGAAGGACCCGACCGCCCATGCCGAGACATTGGCAATCCGGCTGGCCTGCGAAGCCATCCAGTCGGAGCGGCTGATCGACTGCGATCTCTATGTCACGCTCGAGCCCTGCCCGATGTGTGCCGCCGCGATCTCTTTCGCGAGGATCAGGCGGCTCTATTTCGCGGCGTCCGATCCGAAGGGCGGGGCGGTCGAGAACGGTGTCAGGCTCTATGGCAGCCCAAGCTGCCATCACGCGCCCGAGGTCTATGGCGGCCTGAGCGAGCGCGAGGCGGCAGAATTGCTGCGCGATTTCTTCCGGGAGCGGCGCTGATGGCGGAGACGGTCCGTGCCGCGAAGCCGGCCGATGCGGAAGCGATCGCCGCGCTCAATCGCGCGGCCTTCGGCGGCGAGGAGGAGGTCGGCATCATCGAACGCCTGCGCCATGACGGCCTTGTCGCAGTCGAGCTTGTCGCGGAGCAGGGCGGAGAGATCATCGGCCATATCCTGCTGAGCTGGCTGCCGACGACGATGGATGGACGCAGCCTGAAGGCTTTGGCGCTGGCGCCGATGGCCGTGCGGCCGGGGCTGCAAAGGCAGGGCGTCGGCGGCCGGCTGATCATGGCGGCACGGGATCGGGCACGGGCTGTGGGAGCGGAAGCCGTGATCGTGCTCGGCCATCCCGGTTATTATCCACACTTCGGTTTCTCGGCGGCGCTGGCGCGGAACCTCGCCTCTCCCTTCTCCGGCGAGGCCTTCATGGCGCTGGAGCTGGTGCCGGGAACCCTGGCCGGGAAGCGCGGTTCGGTCAGCTATCCGGCAGCGTTCGGGCTGTAATCGGCCACTCCGCCTGCCTGGCCGCCGAACGCATGCGAATGCTTCGCAGAACGGTGCTGGAACTTAACGAAACAGAATTTCAGCCGACGATTGAAGATTTATGGGAATCGACTGAAATATAATTTCAATTATTCGAATTTCACTCGCCTAGTTCGATCGGCTTAGCTCCAATGGAGTAGAGGCGTTTTGAGCTGATCGATCGAGGCATTGCTGGTACCTGTCGCCATGTTTTTGCCTTGTATGGTCCGTAGGTCGCCGCTGCACTGCTCAGCCAGACCAAGGAATGGTGGCTTGAGCCTTCCATTCCCCAAAATCGGTAAATCTCCATTATGCGTAAAGTTGCGTTGGCTGCGCTGTCCGCGGCCTGTTGGTCCGTGTCTCCCTCCTTCGCCGCCGATACCCATCTCGCGATGATCTCCTTCCAGCCGCAGGTGAAGGGGCTGAACTGCCTCAAGCCGGAAACCATCGGCATGATCAAGGAACTCACCGCGAAGATCGGCCCGATCCAGATCACCTCGACCTGCGGCGGCCGCCACGCCCGCAACTCCCAGCACTATCGCGGCAACGCCATCGATTTCCGCCCGCTCGCCACCTCACCGCGGAACGCTGCGGCCGTCGCCAAGACGATCGAAGCGGTCGGCGGCGTCGGCTCCTATTCGAACGGCCTCGTCCATGTCGATGTCGGCGACCGCGAGATCGCCTGGTATGGCCACAAGCGCAGCCGCCGGCTGGCCTATGCCGGGCGCGGCCGCTAGCTCAAAGCACCGTCCGGGCGATCAGATAGCCGCCCAGTCCCAGCAGCCCGGCGAAGAAGCAGAGCTTGAAGGTGGTCGCCGAAATCCGCTGCCGGATCGCCTGGCCGAACCACATCCCGGCCAGCGCCGGCAGCAGCGCCAGCAATGAGGCGCCGGCGACCTTGAGATCGAGCGCGCCGGCGCCGACCAGCCCGAAGGACAGGGCGATCGTCGAGACGATGAAGGAGAGCCCGAGCGCCTGCACCAGTTCGTCCTTGTCGAAGCCGAGCGCCTGCAGATAGGGCACTGCCGGCAGCACGAAGACGCCGGTCGCCGCAGTGGCGGCGCCGGTCACGACGCCGACCAGCGGGCCGAGCCAGATCTCGGCCTTCTCGGGCACGCGCAACTTGGCCGCCTTCAGCCCGACCAGCGCATAGAGCACCAGTGCGATGCCGAGCCAGAGCGTCGCCGAGCCGTCCTTGGCCTTTTCCAGCAGCCCCGCTCCGGCCCAGGTGCCGACGCAGGTCCCGGCCAGCATCGGCCAGAGCCGGATGGCGATGGCCTTCAGCTTCGGCCCGGTCAGCTGCCAGCTATTGGTGACGAGATTGGGGATGACCAGCAGCGCCGCCGCCTGCGCCGGCGCCATCACTACGCCGAGCACGCCGACCGCGATCGTCGGCAGGCCCAGCCCGATCACGCCCTTGACGAAGCCGGCGAGCACGAAGGTCGCGGCGATGAAGGTAAGGAGCGTCGTCTGGTCCATGGCCTTGCCGATCTGGTCGATTTGCGATGCCGGGGTTTGTGGCAGTCCTGACCCGCCCTGTCGCTCGCCGATACTACGGTTCTCGCCGTAGCGTTCCTGCTTGCCCGTGAGCGCCGGCGCGCGATGATGGGCCAGCAACAGGAGGCCGCCGCCATGTCCGCGAACGGACCCTATCTCGCCGAGATCGCTCATCTGATGGGCGATCCGGCTCGCGCCAACATGCTGCACGCGTTGATGGACGGACGCGCGCTGACGGCGAAGGAGCTCGCCTTCCTGGCAGGCGTCGCGCCGCAGACCGCGAGCGGCCATCTCGCCAAGCTGATGCAGGGCGGCCTGCTCGGCGTCGCCGTGCAGGGCCGCCATCGCTATTACCGCCTCGCCGGGCCGGAAGTCGCGACCGCATTGGAAGGGCTGATGGTGCTCTCCGGTGGGCAGACAAACGGGCGGAGACTGCCCTCGCGCGTCGGTGCCGATCTCGCCCGCGCCCGCACCTGCTACGATCACTTCGCCGGCCGCCTCGGCATCGCGATCCATGACGCACTCGTCGCCGGCGGGCATCTTTCCGTCGCCGAGGGCGGCTATGGGCTGACACGCTCCGGCGTCGCGCTCTTCGCCGGGCTCGGGATCGATCCGGCAGCGGCGAGCAAGGGCAGGCGCGCTGCGCTGCGGCCCTGCCTCGACTGGAGCGAGCGCCGTCCGCATCTCGCCGGCTCGCTCGCCGCGGCCTTGGCCTGCCGCTGCTTCGAGACTGGGTGGGTGAAGCGGGTGAAAGACAGCCGCGCAGTGGTCTTGACCGACGAGGGGCGTGCGGCGCTGGAGGCCGGCCTGCCCGGTTTCCGCTGCGACGAGCCCGAAGCCGCCCTCACGCCGCCCGTTCGAGCGCCTCTGACAATCTCCGCTTGACCTCCTCCTTCGCCGGCTGGGCGGCCTCGAGGATCGCCTGCCAGCGGAAGAAATCGAGCCCGCCGAAGCCTTCGCCGCCGGCGCGGATCAGGATATCCGGCGGCTGGCGCTCGATCATGCGCTGCACCAGCGCCCGCGTCAGGATCTGCGAGACGCCGACCATCGCTTCCAGAGGCTCGGGCACGCGGCTGTCGCTGACGGTCGCCGGCGCGCTGGTGTCGATCGCGAGTACCAGGCGTCCCGGTCCAAGCAGGCGGTCATAGGGCAGGGGGTTGATCGCGCCGCCATCGATCAGCACGCGCCCGCCGATCGTCACCGGCTTGACCAGGCCGGGGATCGCCAGCGAGGCGGCGACGGCCGGTGTCAACGGGCCGCTGCCGAGGACGACCTCGTCATGCAGATGATAGTCGGTCGCGACCGCGAGGAAGGGGATGCCGAGTTCCTCGAAGCGGTCCGGCACGGCCTGCGGCCAGAACAGGTCGAGCAGACGCTCGCCGTCGATCAGCACGGGGTTGCCGAGCCCACCGCGCCAGAGATCGGCGATCTTGCCGATGCGCGCTTCGAGCAGCCTGGCGATCACCCGGGCCCGGTCGCGGAAGCTCGCCTCGACATGGGCGCGCAGATCGCGGCCGGAGAGGCCGGCGGCATAGGCGGCGCCGACAATCGCCCCCATCGACGATCCCGCGATCAGCGCCGGCTTCAGCCCGAGCTCGTCGAGCGCCTCCAGTACCGGGATATGGCTGAGGCCGCGCGCCCCGCCCGAGCCGAGCACGAGGACGAGCTCGGGTCCGGACGGATCGGGCAGGCGGGCGAGGGGGCTGGAGAGGCTGGTCATGGCCTGATGGTGCGGTGCGGGAGCCGCTCAGGCAACCTCCCTTGCGAGGAAAGGTTTCACCGCCGCGAGCGTGTCCTGCGGATTCTCCTCCGGCAGGAAATGGCCGCTGGCGATCGCCTGTCCCTCCGCCTGCGGCGCGAAGGTCTCGCGCCAGATCTCGAGCGGGCTTGCGCCCTTGGCCGGGATGCCGGCCTCGCCCCAGAGCACCAGCACCGGGCAGAGGATTTTTTTGCCCGCGCCGAGATCGGCCTTGTCGTGCTCGACATCGGTGGTGGCGCCGGCACGATAATCCTCGCAGGCGGCGTGGATGCGCGCGGGATCGTTGAAGGATTCGGCGTAGGCGGCCATTGCCAGCGGGTGGAAGGCCTCGATCTTCTTCGCTCGCGTCCAGCTCGCGATCGTGTGGTCGAGCCAGCCGGCCGGGTCGGCCTGGATCAGCTTCTCCGGCACCGGCTCGGGCTGGGCCAGGAAGGTCCAGTGATAGACCTGCATGGCGCGCGCCGCGTTCATGCCCTCCCACATCGAGACGGTCGGCAGGATGTCGAGCAGGACGAGCCGCTCGACCCGGCCGGGATGGTCGAGCGCGAGGCGATAGGCGACGCGGGCGCCGCGGTCATGGCCGATCACGGCGAAGCGGTTGAAGCCGAGCGCGCTCATCGCGGCGACGATGTCCTCGCCCATGGCGCGCTTGCTGTAGAGCGCCTTGCCGCCATCGCCATGCGGCGCGGCCGACCAGCCATAGCCGCGTAGATCCGGGCAGACGACGGTGTGCGACTTGGCGAGCTCGCCCGCCATCTCGTGCCATTCGGCATGGGTCTGCGGGAAACCATGGATCAGCACCACCGGCGGTCCCTCGCCGCCGACGCGGGCGAAGATCTTGCCGACAGGCCCGTCGATCCAGCGCGCTTCGAAACCGGGGAAGAGGCTGTCGATATTGGTCATGATGTGGCTCTCCGCTGCTCGCGTCGCGCCACATTATCTAGGCGGGCTGCCAGGTGATGTCAGCCTTCGCGCTCGCGCTTGACCGCCTGCCAGCCGATGTCGCGGCGGCAGAACCCGCCCGGCCAGTCGATAAGGTCGACGGCCGCATAGGCCTTCGCTTGCGCCTCGCTGACGCTCCTTCCGAGCGCCACGACGTTCAGCACGCGCCCGCCATTGGCGACGATGTCACCATCCTTCGCCTGCGTGCCGGCGTGGAAGACCAGCACGTCCTTTTCGGCTGCGGCCTTGTCGATGCCCTTGATGACGCTGCCCTTCTCCGGCGTGCCGGGATAGCCCTTCGCCGCCATCACCACCGTCAGCGCGACGTCGTCGGACCAGCGCAGGTCGACGGCATTCAGCACGCCGTCGCGCGCGGCGAGCAGCGCCGGCACGATGTCGCTCTTCAGGCGCGGCATCAGCACCTCGCATTCGGGATCGCCGAAGCGGGTGTTGTATTCGATCAGCTTCGGGCCATCGGCGGTGATCATCAGCCCGGCGAAGAGCACGCCCTTGAATGGCGTACCGCGCTGGTTCATGCCCGCCAGGGTCGGCCGGACGATCTCGGCCATGACCTGCTCCGCCATCGCCGTCGTCATGACCGGAGCCGGCGAATAGGCACCCATGCCGCCGGTGTTCGGGCCGGTGTCGCCGTCGAAGGCGCGCTTGTGATCCTGGGCCGAGGCGAGTGGCAGGGCGTGCGTACCGTCGCAGAGCGCGAAGAAGCTGGCTTCCTCGCCGATCATCCACTCCTCGATCACGACCTCGGCGCCGGCGGCGCCGAGCCCGCCGGAGAACATCATCGCCAGGGCGTCATTGGCCTGCTCGATGGTCTCGGCCATGACCACGCCCTTGCCAGCGGCGAGCCCATCGGCCTTGATCACCAAAGGCGCGCCGGTCCTGGCGACATAGGTCCTGGCGGCGGCTTCGTCGGTGAAGCGGGCGAAACCCGCGGTCGGGATGCCGAATTCGGCACAGAGCTCCTTGGTGAAGGCCTTCGAGCCTTCGAGCTGCGCCGCCGCCTTGGACGGACCGAAGGTCTTGATTCCCGCGGCTTCGAGGTCGTCGACGATGCCGTCAACGAGCGGGCCTTCCGGCCCGACCACGACGAGGCCGACGCCCATCACCTTGCAGAAATCGGCGACGGCGCGATGGTCGGCGATATCGAGCACGACGTTCTCGCCGCACTCCGCGGTGCCGGGATTGCCAGGCGCGATGAAAAGCTTGTCGCAGAGCGGCGAAGCCGAGATCGCCCAGGCCAGGGCATGCTCGCGCCCGCCGGACCCGATCAGAAGAATGTTCATCGCATCTCTCCGCTTGCTCAGGGCGCAATAGCTGCCGCGAGCTGACGGAGCAACGCTTCTGCTCGCGTCCTCGTGTCGTTAAATACGATCCATGGACAGCGAATCGCCCCAGCCCGCCGGCAATGCTCCCGAATGGTCGGTCTCCGATCTCTCCGGCGCGCTCAAGCGCACGCTGGAGGAGGCCTTCGGCTTCGTGCGCGTGCGCGGCGAGATCTCCGGCTATCGCGGCCCGGTTGGCTCCGGCCATGTCTATTTTTCGCTGAAGGACGCCAACGCCAAGATCGACGCCGTGATCTGGAAGGGCGTCTTCGGCCGCCTGAAGACCAAGCCCCAGGAAGGGCTGGAAGTGATCGCCACCGGCAAGATCACCACCTTCGCCGGGAAGTCGAGCTACCAGATCATCATCGATTCGCTGGAGCCGGCCGGCATCGGCGCGCTGATGGCGCTGCTGGAGGAACGCCGGAAGAAGCTCGCGGCCGAGGGCCTGTTCGACGCCGGCCGCAAGCAGCTGATCCCGTTCCTGCCGCGCGTGGTCGGCGTCGTGACATCGCCGACCGGCGCCGTCATCCGCGACATCCTGCACCGGCTGGAGGAACGCTTTCCTCGCCATGTCCTGGTTTGGCCGGTGCGCGTCCAGGGCGAGAGCAGCGCCGCCGAGGTCGCCAATGCGATCGCCGGCTTCAACGCGCTGCCCGAAGGCGGTCGGATTCCGCGTCCTGATGTGATCATCGTCGCGCGTGGCGGCGGCTCGCTCGAAGACCTGATGGGCTTCAATGAGGAGGTGGTGGTGCGCGCCGCCGCCGCCTCGCTGATCCCGCTGGTCTCGGCCGTCGGCCACGAGACCGACGTCACCCTGATCGACCATGCCGCCGATCTGCGCAGCCCCACGCCGACCGGCGCGGCCGAGAAGGTCGTGCCGGTGCGGGCCGAATTGCTGGCGCAGGTGACCGACCTGTCTCGCCGGTTGTCGGGAGCGACGCTGCGCCTCTCCGAGCGCCGCCGCAACGAGCTGCGCGCGCTCGCGCGGGCCCTGCCGACCCCCGAGACCCTGCTGGCGGCGCCGCGCCAGCGGCTCGACCTCGCCGCTGCTCGGCTCGGCCCGGCGCTGGCGCGCAATGCCCGCACTTATGAGCAGCGCCTCGCCCAGCTCGACCGCCGCCTGCATGCGCAATCGCCGGCGGCGCGGCTCGCGACCCATGCGGCCCGGCTCGACGGGCTCGGCAAGCGGCTAGCGGCGGCGCGCGGTGCGCTGCTGCGAGCCGAGCGTGACCGCATCGCCCGCGCCGCTGACCGGCTCGATGCGATCGCCGCGCGAGCGGTCGCGACCTTCACGCGCCAGATCCAGCGTCGCCGCGACCGGCTCGACAGCGTCTGGGCGCTCGCCGCCTCGCTCGGCCCGCAGGCTGTGCTGGCGCGTGGCTACGCGCTGGTGCGCGACGGCGACGGCAATCTGCTGCGCAGCACCGCGGCCGCGCGCCCGGGATTGGCGCTCCAGGTCACGCTCGCCGATGGCAGCTTCGGTGCGATCGTGCCGGGTGGGGCTTCCCCGCCGCAGGTGCCGCGACAGGCTGCGCGCAAGGCCGTCGGCGGGAGCGGGCAGGGCGATTTGTTCTGAGATTCCGAAAACCGGTCGTTCACCACCAATTTGGATGAACAGCGTCCCGTTCAGATAGCGTTCAGCTAGCGCTGGCTAATCGCTGACTGAAAGCGGTTGGGGGAATGTTCCTTGATGCTCGCCGGCTTCCGGATACGCCTTGCTTGTGCCTTTGCCATGCTTGCGCCTCTGGGCCTGCACGTGCAGCAGGCGACTGCGAACGAATTCGTCTGCAGGCCGTCGACGCTTTCCCGCGACGCCGCCGATCTCGCTGCGAGCTGGAGCAAGAGCAGCGCTCCCTTGCGTATCCTCGCGATCGGCTCGTCCTCGACCGAAGGCATCGGCGCCAGCGGCAAGGACAAGACCTACCCGGCGCAACTCAGTAGGCTGCTGCGCACCGGCCTCTCGGGCCGCCCCGTCGAGATGGTCAATGCCGGCATCGGCGGCGAGACTGCGCCGCAGACACTGTCGCGCCTCAAGGCTGCGCTGGCGGAAGAGCGCTACGATCTGGTGATCTGGCAGGTCGGGACCAACGATGCCGTGACCGGCGGCGACCTCGGCACCTTCCGCAATCTCGTCGCAGACGGCATCGCCGCCAGCAAGCAGGCTGGGACCCGGCTCGTCATTCTTGACCCGCAATTCTATCCCGGAATCAAGGAGACGGCCCGCTATCGCGCTTATGTCGACGCCATCGCCGAGGTCGCCAGGGCGCAGGCCGTCCCGGTACTGTCGCGCTATCAGGCGATGCTGGGCTGGTATCAGCGCGATGCGGACGGCTTCATGGCCGCGCTCGCCGGCGACCGTTTCCATATGAGCGATGCCGGCTATGGCTGTCTGGCGCAGGACATCGCCCGCTCTCTCCTCGGCGACAAGCCGGCGGTTACGCTGACTGCTTCGGCGCGCTGAGGGGCTGACAAACGCCGCCAGTCACTTGCCCATCAGAAAGGCCTTGACCCGCTTGATCGCGTCCTCACGCGCGGCCGGGTCGGTGCCGATGGTGACCTTGCCGGTCCCGGAGGCGGAATAGGCGACGCCTTCCTTCTCGCGCCGGTCGAGGCGTGGATGATCGAAATCATGCACCGCGCCGGGATAGAGCACGAGCTCGACCGGCTCGCCGCGGGCGCGGGCGGCCTTGGCGAGGAAGTCGCAGGGCGCGGGCGGGGTCCAGTCGTCGGCATCGCCCATCAGGATCAGGGTCGGCAGGCGGGCTTCGAAGCTGCCCGATTCCGATTGGGCGCGACAGCCGGGGTAGAACGCGACGGCACGGGCGAAGTCGGGCTGACGGTCGGCCGGCCGGCGATCCTTGCGGATCGCGGCGAGTACGCTCGAACCGCCGCCGGACCAGCCGAGCAGCGCGATCGCATCGCGCCGGACATCGGGGCGTTCCTGCAGCCAGCGCCGGGCTGCCATCGCATCGCCGACGCGCTCGCGGCTGGCGCGGATGGTGACGTCCTTGACGCCGCATTGCGAGCCGAGCCCACGCGAGCCGTAGCTGTCGGGCATCAGCACGATGAGCCCGGCCTGCGCCAGGCGCTCGCCCCAGTCGCTGTGCCGCATCGAGAGCTTGTCGGGCTCGCGCCAGAGGCCGCCGCAGCCATGCAGCGCGACCACGGCCGGGAATGGTCCCGGGCCCGTCGGGCGGAACATCACACCGTCGAGCTGATAGTCGTCATGCGGGATGCGGACGCGTTCATAGCCACCCGCGATCGCGGGCGCCGCGAGCAGGGAAACAAGACCGATCGCCAGCAAGGCGGCGCGGGTCAGGCTGGACATCATCGCAACGGACGCTATCACAGAAAGACCATGTTCGAACAATGCGTTGATTCAGAGATGGTTGCGTCCTACTGCAACCCTTGCGATAGCTTCCTGCCGCTCGATCGCCCGGCCCCGTGATGAACATCAACGAACGTCTGCCTCCTTCCGGATCCGAAGCGCTGGTCGATTACGGCCATGGCGAGTTCCGGGTCGTGCGCCCGGGTGCCTTCGTCCGCTGCGCCGTCACCGGTGCCGCGATCCGGCTCGAGGATCTGCGCTACTGGTCCGTCGACTGGCAGGAGGCCTATGCCTCGCCTGAAGCGGTGCTATTGCGCGTGCGACGCGCCGGCCGCGGCTGAGCGGGCCTTCACGACGGCGTGACGCAGCAGCGCGTCGAGTGCTGCGTCATCCTCGAAGACGAGCGTGACCGGCACGCACAGAAGGAGCGAGCGTTCGGCCGCCGGCCAGAGTGGCGCGAGCTTGACCATGTCCTTCTCGGTGACCGCGATGCGGCAGGCCTTCGCCTTGGCGTCGCCGATCAGCGCCGCGACGTCGGCATCCGAATAGGCGTGATGGTCGCCATAAGCGCGTTCGCCGGCAAGCCGCGCACCGGCGGCGCGCAGCGTCGCCGCGAATTTCTCGGGCCGCCCGATCCCCGAGGCGGCCAGAACCGATAGGCCGGCGAGCTCCGCCTGAATGTCGACCGGCGGCACGAGCTTGGCCCGCAGCACGCGTTTGCCGACGGTGAGTGCCTGCGTGGCGACATGCTCGCCGGCCGCTCCCTCGCCGATGACGACGAGGGCATCGACCTGCCCGAGCTGCCCCGCCAGCGGCGCGCGCAGGGGGCCCGCCGGCAGGCACAGGCCATTGCCGACGCCGACGGCGCCATCGATGACGGCCAATCGCAGGTCCTTGTGCAGCGAGGGGTTCTGCAGCCCGTCATCCATCAGGACCAGGCTTGCACCTGCCTCGCGCGCCAGCGCCGCGCCGGCGGGCCGTTCGCGCGCCACGACCGTCGGCAGGCGGGTGGCGAGCAATAGCGGCTCGTCGCCGACATCGACAGGGGTGTGCCGGCCCGGGTCGACTCGCAGCGGGCCGGAGAGCCGCCCGCCATAGCCGCGCGTCAGGGCGAAGGGGGTCTCGCCCAGCGCGGCAAGCCTGGAGGCCAGGGCGAGTGTGGTCGGCGTCTTGCCGGCGCCGCCGGCGACGAAATTGCCGACGCAGATCACCGGGATGCCGGCCCGCGCGCCCCGTTGGCGCATGCGCCTCAGTGTGATCGTGCCGTAGAGCGCCCCGAGCGGCTGCAGCAATCGGGCAAGGGCGGATGGCGGCGCCCGCCACCAGAAGCCCGGGGCGCGCATCAGTCCACGCTCTCGCGCTGGCCGATGCTGGCGCGCAGCAGGAGGGGCTCGATCGCCTGGACCGTGCGGTCGAGCGCGCCGCTGAGCTCGGTGCTGGTGCGGGCGGCGGCCCGGGCGGCCTGGCGCGCGGCAGCGGGGTCGCTGAGCCATCGGTGCACTGCCTGGGCGAGTTCCTGCCGATCGGTGACCTGGATGGCGCCGCCGCCGGCGTCGAAGGCGGCGAAGAGATCAGCCGATTTGTGGACGAGCGGGCCGTGCAGCAGGGCGCAGCCGAGCTTGGCCGGCTCGATCGGGTTGTGGCCGCCGATCGGGGCGAGCGAGCCGCCGATGAAGGCGACCGGCGCCAGCCGGTAGAACAGGCCGAGGTCGCCAAGCGTGTCGGCGATGTAGAAGTCGATATCGCGCTCGGGCAGATGACCGAGCGAGCGGCGGGCGCTGGAAACGCCATTGGCCTGGGCGAGCGCCTCGACCTCGCCGCCACGATCGGGATGGCGCGGGACGACGATGGTGAGGAGCTTGGGCAGATGCGCCCTGACGCCGAGATGGGCGGCGAGCACGTCCTCCTCCTCGCCCGGATGGGTCGAGGCGGCGACCCAGACCGGCCGGCCGGCGGCGAGGCCGTCAAGCAGGGCCAGCGTATTGGGATCGGCAGGCGGGGCGGGGACGTCGAATTTCAGGTTGCCAGCAATGCTGACGCGCGGCGCCCCGAGCTGGGCGAGGCGCTGCCCGTCCTCCTGCGACTGCGCCAGGCAGCGATCGAAGCCGGAGAGCAGATGGCGCGAGGTCTGCGGGAACTTGTACCAGCGCCGGAAGGAGCGCTCCGACATGCGCGCATTGATCAGCACCAGTGGCACGCCGCGCTTGCCGGACTCGATCATCAGGTTCGGCCAGATCTCGGATTCGCAGATCAAAGCGAGGTCCGGCCGCCAATGGTCGAGGAAGCGGCGCATATAGCGGGGAACGTCGAGCGGCAGGAACTGATGGATCGCCCCGGCCGGCAGGCGCTGCGCCAAGAGGCGTGCCGAGGTCACGGTCCCCGAGGTCACCAGGACCGCGAGCCCGCGTCGCTGCAGCCGCTCGATCAGGGGCAGCAGCGTCACCGTCTCGCCGACGCTGGCGCCATGCAGCCAGACCAGCGTCTTGTCCGGGCGCTCGGCGCTCGGATAGCCGCGCCGTTCGGACAGGCGCGCCGGGTCTTCCTTGCCGCGCCGGCGCCGCCAGAGCAGCAGGCCGGCAGCGGCCGGCTCGAGCAGGGCCGAGAGCGTGCGGTAGGCCTGGACGATGAAGCTGCGGCTCATGCGGCTTCGGCCTTCGCCGCGGCCGCCTTGGCGGCCTGGATCTCGCGCAGGCCGGCACCGGGATCGCGCGCGCCGATCAGCGCATAGGCGCGCTCGTGCACGGCGTCGAGCCCGGCCTGGACGGCCAGCCGCGCCGCCTCGCAAGTCGCCTCGTCCGCATCCCGCGCGACGCGGACGGGATCGCCGACGACGATGGCGCCGCGCCCGAAGGGCAGGCCGATCGAGGCGCGGTCCCAGCTGTTGAAGTCGATCCGCCGGCTGGTCACCACCGCGATCGGATGGATGGGCCGGCCCGAGGCGCGCGCCAATTGGACGATGCCCGGGCCACAGACCCGGGCCCGCTTCGGGATGTCGGCGGTCAGCACCATGGTGTCGCCGGCGGCGAGCCGGCGGACCATGGCGAGGAAGGCTGGCGCGCCGCCCTTCTCGCGCACCTTCTTGCCGGAGGCGCCGGAACCGCGGATCGCGCCGATGCCGAGCTCGCGCAGCGCCACCGCGTTGAAGCCGCCATCGCCATGGCGCGAGACCAGCGAGCAGGACGGCATCCACTCCGGCCGGGCGAACGGGATCATCACGTGCTGGCCGTGCCACATCGCGATGATCAGCGGCAGCTCGCCGCGCACGCGCTCATAGACGTCGGCCGGCTCGACGACGAAGCGGTTCGTGCGCCTTACGAGGCGCAGATAATAGGCGAGGCTGCGCCCGAGCGCCTCCTGCGCGAATTTCGTCTTGAGCAGCGAAAATCCCATCGAACCGGACTGCGGCGCCTTTCGGATCAGCTCTGGGCCGTCGAGGGATCGAGCAGGCGATGCAGGTGGACGACGAAATAGCGGGTCTGGGCCTGGTCGACGGTCTGCTGAGCCTTGGCCTTCCAGGCGGCATGGGCCGCAGCATAGTTCGGGTACACGCCGACGATGTCGAGCTTGGAGAGATCCTTGAACTCGACGCCGTCGAGCGAGCTCAGCTCGCCGCCGATCACGAGGTGCAGCAGCTGCTTGGTTTCCTGGCTCGTGCTCATCATCCGTCTCCGACTGCCGTCCTGACATCTCTGTCGAAAGCAAGCCGAGGCACCGCCGGATTCGCTCCGACCCGCCCCATCTTCCGCTTTTGCCGTGCGATCAGATAAGCCATCAGCCGCTCGCGCGCGAGGGCCGATTGCCAACAAACTGCGGTTATTTCCGGCAGTTTCCGCCCTGACGTCGCGGCAGCGGCGTTGCTCCGCGCGTCAACTCCGCTGGGGCTGGCTCTCGCGCAGCCGGCGCAAGGCCTGCGCCAGGGCCGCAGCGAGGCTGCATCCCGACGCCATCAGCATGCCGTGGACCGGGATCTCGCGATTATAGCCGAGGGCCTCGCCGTCGGAGGTGGTGACCTGCCCTCCCGCTTCGGCGAGCACGAGATCCGCGGCTGCGAGGTCCCAGTCGCGCGCATCCGGTGAGACCAGGCCGGCATCGATCGTGCCATCCGCGATGCGGGTCAGGCGCAGCGCCAGCGACGGGATCTTGTCGACGGCGGCGAAGCTTTCCTCGCGGGCGAGTGCTTCGAGCATCGGCTTGGGCCCGGCGATGCGAGCGTCCGCGAGCGTGGTCAGCCCGCTCGTGCGGATCGCCTTGCCGTTGCTCCGGGCTCCGCCGCCCTTGGTCGCCGTATAGGTCGTGGCTCCCGCGGGCGCGTGCACCACGCCGAGGACGGGTCGCCCCTCGTCGAGCAGGGCGACGCAGACCGCCCAGTCGGGCGAGCCGGCCATATAGGCGCGGGTGCCGTCAATCGGATCGACCACCCAGACGAAGCGGCGCGACAGGCGGATCGTGTCGTCAGCGGTCTCCTCCGAGAGCCAGGCGGCCTCTGGCAGCAACCCCGCGAGGCGCACATGCAGAAAGGTGTCGACGCCGATATCGGCCTCGGTCACCGGCGAGCCGCCGGCCTTTGACCAGGTCTTGGCGGCAGTCTTCGCCCCGGGGCGGAACAGGTCGAGCGCCAGCCCGCCGGCCTCGCGGCAAGCGGCCTCGACGGCGGGCAACAAATCTCCGGCGATTGGCAGAGGTGTCGATGTCATCAGGCTTCGTTACGGCTTTGCGGGGTGGCTGAACAAGGAAAAAGCCACCATTGGGAGAAAGATTCCGTCAAGCATCAACTGGGAAACCGGCCGGAAGAGGGCGGAAAACCGCCCCGTCACCTTTGTTTAACCCTCCAGCTTAAGCGCTCGGACAATCCTTCCGGCCACTCTCCTCCATGCAGAGCACGAGAACCCCGCATCTCCAGAGGGTTCCGGGCAGCAGGGATCAGAAGAGAGGCGTTAAAACCGATGGCCAGCGTCACGCCGGCTGCGGGGGAGGCTGGCTGCGTGCCCGCCTTCCCCGGCAGCGCACATAACCAGAGCGGACAGCCCTCGCAGCCGGCGCAGGCGCCGCAGCAATCCGAAGGGCCTCGCATCGAGCGTGTCGGGCCGGTGCGCATCCTGCGCGGCGGCAAGGGCTGGCGCGGGATCGCCTTGCGCCTCGTCGGCGGCGTGATCGCCGACGACGACCGTTTCCAGCTCGCCTTGACGGCAGGTGACGGTCGCTCCGTCGTCGTCGCCGTGATTGATCAGGACGATGCCATCGCCGTCTGGCGCGATGCCGGCCGCGCCAGCGGCCTGCCGCTGCTGCTCGAAACCAGTGACGGTGCGATCACCGAGCCCTACCCGCAGGTCGGCCGGGTCGCGCTCGGCGCGATCCGCATCCGCCGCCGGCATGCCCTGCTCGCTGGCCGCCGCCCGCGTTTCCTGACCCGGCGCAAGACCAGCCGCCTGCCGGAGCGTCCCGTGGTGATCCGCGGCGAGATCCTGTCGTAGGACCCACCGGTTCCATCCGGAAACGCCGCGTCTTTCCGGGGCAGGCCAAAGGCCTGAACCCGGAACCCAGAACCGATGCGGTTATTTGCTGAGACGAGACCGAGCGGTTCTTCTGACCAGGCATCGGTTCTTGGTTCCGGGCTCGATCCTTCGGATCGCCCCGGAATGACGATCTGGTCCTGCCGTTAAAACGCGAACTTCACCAGCGCATCGAGCGCGAAGCCGGCCGCCAGGATGAGGCCGGCCTGCCAGTTGGACCGGAACAGTTTCAGCGCCGTCGGTCCGTCGGCGCCTGCGATGCTGTGGACCTGCCAGCCCAGGTGCAGCGCAAAGGCCGCGAGCGCCACGAAGGCGACCGGCCCTGCTCCCGCGAACCAGGCGGCGACGCCGGCGAGCGCGATCGTCATGCCGTAGCAGAACCCGACCGCCTGCTGGGTGAAGGCGCCGAAATAGCGCGCGCTCGACTTGATCCCGGCGATCACGTCGTCCTCGATGTCCTGCATCGCGTAGATCGTGTCGTAGCCGATCGTCCAGAACACTGCGGCGGCATAGATCAGATAGGCCGGCACATCCAGCTGGCCGAACACTGCGCTCCAGCCGACGAGCCCGCCCCAGGAGAAGGCGAGGCCGAGCACGAATTGCGGCATGTTGGTGATCCGCTTCATGAACGGATAGATCGCGACGATCGCCAGCGAGGCGATGCCGGCGATCACCGTGAAGCGATTGAACTGCAGCAGGATCGCCAGACCGACCAGCGACAGCCCGATCATGAAGGCTGCGGCTTCTTTCGGGCTGACTTGGCCGGAGGGCAGAGGGCGGCCGCGGGTCCGCGCCACCTGCGCGTCAAGCTTGCGGTCGACGATGTCGTTGAAAGTCGAGCCGGCACCGCGCATCACGATCGCGCCGATCAGAAAGAGCAGGCAGTGCCAGAGGTTCGGGAAAGGCAGCCCGGCCGCGATTGCGGCGAGCCCGGCCGCCCACCAGCACGGCAGTAGCAACAGCTGCCAGCCGATCGGGCGTTCGATCCGGGCGAGCTTCAGATAGGGCCGCAGGCGCCTGGGCGCGCGCGTGTCGACCCAATGGCCCTTGAGGGCGTCGGGAAGCGGGGCGTCGGTGGCGTTGGGAGACGACGCCATTGCGGCACGCTAGATCAGAGGGCGCCCTGCGGCACGCGCATCGGGCCGCCGGTGATGGAATCGGCGCCGCCGAACGGGTTGGCGCCTTGCTGCTGTGCCTGCTGCTGGGCGCGGCGCTGCATCTGCGCCTGCTGCTTCACGGCGTTGCAGGCCTGGCCGCGGATGGTGCCCGCCTTTTCATTGTCGGCCTTCATGCCGTCGACGAAGCTCGCCGGAATCTGGCACCAGTCCTGGTTGGCGGTCGCGAACTTGATGAGGGCATTGCCATTGCCGACGAGGCGGCCGAGGATGCCGCAGGCCTGCTGCGGCGTCATCTTGCGCTTCGCCTTCGCATTGGCATTGAGTTGCCCGACGATCGACTGGCGCTCCTGCATGAGCTTCTGCACGTTCTCGCAGCCCGATGGCACCTGCGCCAATGCCGGCTCGGCCAAGCCCAGCCCGGCCAGCGCCACCGCCAGCTTCAGGGTCGCGTATCGCCGCATCATCCGCTCCGCTCTTGTCCCGTCACCCACGCCCGCCCCGGCGTCGCGGGCCTTTCCATAACAGTGAGAGCCGTGCGCCAACAAGCGCCAGCTCGCATTTCACCGAGATTGCTTGCCGATAGCGTGGGATTGTGGCGACTTTCGCGCCATTCTGGCGGGATCGGATTCGAAGAGCATGCGGGATTTCACCAAGCACAGGCTGTACAGCGAGGCGCCGTTGGCGGCGGGCGCCGTGCTGGAGCTCGCGCGCGACCAGGCCAATTACCTGCTGAACGTGCTGCGGCTGCGCAGCGGCGACAGCATCCTCGCCTTCAATGGCCGGGACGGCGAATGGCTCTGCGCGATCCGGGCGGAGGGGCGCAAGCAGGCGAGCCTGGAGGCGCTGGAGCAGGTGCGCCCGCAGCCGCCGGCGTCCGATCTTCTCTATCTTTTCGCGCCGCTGAAGCACGCCCGGCTCGATTACATGGCGCAGAAGGCGGTGGAGATGGGAGCGGGCGTGCTCCAGCCGGTGCTGACGCGCTACACCCAGGTCTCGCGGCTCAATCTCGACCGGCTCGCGGCCAATGCGGTCGAGGCGGCCGAGCAATGCGGCATCCTCGCTTTGCCGCAGATCCGGGCCGAACAGCCGCTCGCCGCCGCGCTGGCCGCGCTCGAGCCGGAGCGGCTGCTGATCTTCTGCGACGAGGCGCAGGAGCCGCAGAGCCCCATCGCCGCCTTGCAGAAGGCCTCGCGCGGGCTGCTCGCCGTGCTGATCGGACCGGAAGGGGGCTTCGACGAATCGGAGCGCGCTCTGATCCTCCAGCGCGAGCGGGTGCTGCGCCTGTCGCTGGGCCCGCGAATCCTGCGGGCTGACACCGCGGCGGTCGCGGCGCTTGCTGTCGTGCAGGCGACGCTCGGAGACTGGTCCGTCAACTAGTTCTGCGACTTGCAGGGAACCGGCTCCTCCTTGCCAGTGGGAACGTGACGACTGGTTGCGCGTTTAGGCGGCGAAACTGCGCCTCCGGTCGCAGTTCCGACTCATTGACTGGCAGTCTGGCGCCGCTGCTTCGTATCGGAGCGGTCCGCCACGGGGGAGATACATCATGGTGAGCAGCGCCTACCGCTTCGGTGTCGAGGAAGAATATTTCCTGTCCGATGCCGAAAGCCGCGGCGCCGTGCGCAAGATCGCACCGCGTTTCATCGAGGCGGCACAGGATGCCTTTCCCGACGAGTTGCAGCGCGAGATGCTGCAATCCCAGATCGAGGTGGCGACGCCGGTCTGCGAGAGCATGACGCAGGCTCGCCATGCGCTGCGGCGGCTGCGCTCGGGGCTGGCTTCGATCGCGCGCGAGCACGACATGCTGCTGCTCGCCTGCGGCACCCATCCGAGCGCCGTTTGGGCCCGCCAGCGCGCCACCGAGGCCAAGCGCTATGACGGCATCATGCGCGACCTGCAGATGCTCGGCAGCCGCAACCAGCTCTGCGGCCTGCATGTGCATGTCGAGGTGCCCGACGAAGACCAGCGCATCTCGATCATGGTCCGGATGCTGCCTTTCCTGCCGCTGCTGCTCGCACTGTCGACGTCCTCGCCGTTCTGGCAGGGGCGCCGGACCGGATTGATGGGCTACCGCCTCTGTGCCTATGCGGAATTGCCGCGCACCGGCCTGCCTGAGCTCTTCTCCGATGCCGCGGACTATCGCGCTTATGTCGACACCATGGTCGCGGCCGGGGCGATGCGCGATTCCAGCTTCGTCTGGTGGGCGATCCGGCCCTCGCATCAGCATCCGACATTGGAGCTGCGCGTCGCCGACAGCTGCACTCGGCTCGACGACACGCTCGCCATTACTGCGCTCTATCGCTGCCTGGTGCGCCATCTCGCGCGCAAGCCCGGACTCAACGCCGACCTGACCGCCGCCTCGCGGGCGCTCGCCGGCGAAAATATCTGGCGTGCCCAGCGCTATGGCGTTCATGGCGGCTTCGTCTGCGAGAAACGCCGCGCCATGCTGCCGGTCGGGCAGGTGCTGGACGAGGTGTTGGATATCCTGGACGAGGACGCCACTGCACTCGGCTGCGGTCTTGATCTCGCTCATTGCCGCACCATCGTCACTGGCGGCACCAGCGCCGACATGCAGCTCGCGATCTTCGAGGAGGCGCGTGCCGGGGCAGGAGGCCAGAGTGCCGGGCTCGTCGCGGTCACTGACTGGATCGCGGCGCAGACGCGTGCAGATGATGACGGGGCCATGCCCAACGGTGCAAATCTGCTGCGCGGGGCGGCTTGACGGCTTTGTGATCATGCATTGATGCAAGGTCGACGCGTGGGTGCACGCGTTTGCGGTCGTTGTCGGATGAACGCTGCTCGCCTATTGCTGGCGCTCCTCAGCGCATGGCGCGGCGGGCCTTCGCGTCCGCTGCTCATGTCGCACTCGTTCAGGCGCGCTGTCCGGCTGCCCAAATCGGCAGACGGTGCGCCAGTGCACGCATGCCGGAGCGCAAATGGCCCGCGACGTATCCGATTCGACTCCGATCAGCTCGAAGGCCGAACTCGTCGGCTGGATCGCGCAGGGCGAAAAACCGGCTTCGGAATTCAGGCTCGGCACCGAGCACGAGAAGTTCCCGTTCTATCGCGACGATCTCAGCCCGGTTCCCTATGAGGGCGCTGCGGCCGGCCGCAGCGGCGGCATCAGGCAATTGCTCGAGGGCATGCAGCAGCGCCTCGGCTGGGAGCCGATCCTCGATGCCGGCCACATCATCGGCCTCGCCGGTCCCGATGGCGGCGGCGCGATCTCGCTGGAGCCCGGCGGCCAGTTCGAGCTTTCCGGCGCGCCGCTTGCAAATGTGCATGAGACCGCCGGCGAGCTCGAGCAGCACCTCGCCGATCTCAAGGTTGTCGCCGAGCCGCACGGCATCGGCTTCCTGCCGCTCGGGCACTCGCCGCTCTGGACGCGCGAGCAGACACCGATGATGCCGAAGCGGCGCTATCAGATCATGAAGAACTACATGCCGAAGGTCGGCACGCGCGGCCTCGACATGATGTTCCGCACCTGCACCGTGCAGGTGAATCTCGACTTCGCCGATGAGGCCGACATGGTGCGCAAGCTGCGGGTCTCGCTTGCCCTGCAGCCGCTGGCAGCGGCGCTCTTCGCCGCCTCGCCCTTCAGCGAAGGCAGGCTCAACGGCTTCCAGTCGATGCGCTCCGAGATCTGGCGCGATACCGACAATGCCCGTTCCGGCATGCTGCCTTTCGCCTTCGACGAAGGCATGTCCTACGAGGCCTATGTCGACTGGGCGCTCGATGTTCCCATGTACTTCGTCAAGCGCGGCGACACCTATCACGACGTCGCCGGAGCCTCGTTCCGCGACCTCCTCGCCGGCAAGCTCCCGCAATTGCCGGGCGAGCGCGCCACCATGTCGGACTGGGTCAACCATCTCGGGACCCTGTTCCCCGAGGTGCGGCTGAAGCGCTATATCGAGATGCGCGGCGCCGATGCCGGCCCGGTCGAGATGCTGAACGCGCTGCCGGCCTTCTGGGTCGGCCTGCTCTATGACGACGCCGCGCTCGCGGCCGCCTGGGACCTGGTCAAGGGTTGGAGCGCCGAGGAACGTCAGCAACTGCGCGACACCGTGCCGAAGGCCGGGCTCAACACCAGGATCGCGAACCGTCCGCTGCGCGATCTTGCCCGCGAGGTCGTCGAGCTGTCGCGTGCAGGCCTTGCTCGCCGGGCCCGGCTCGACGACCAGGGCCGCGACGAGGCGATCTATCTCGAACCGATCGTCGCCATCGCCCAGAGCGGGCGCACGCTCGCCGAGCGTCTGGCGGTGCGCGAACAGGGAGCCTGGGGCGGCAAGGTCGAGCCGGTCTTTCCTGAACTCGCCCTGTGATCACCGGCTGAGGCGAGATATTCGCCGATCCGGCACGTTTTGGGCATCGGATTAACGAATCGTCCGGAGTTGTGTGTTAATTTGGGCGCATGGAACGCTTCTGTGCTCTGGCTCTCGATTTCCTGCGCGACCGCCGCGGCGCGACCGCGATCGAGTATGCGTTCATTGCGTCCCTGATCTCGATTGCAGCCGTGGCCGCTCTGCTGGAGATCGGCCCCTCGCTGAATGCGAAGTTCACCGGCATTTTGCCCAGCCTCCAGTAGGATCGGGCGACTCTCCCAAAAGCTCGGTCCGCCCTTTTGCGTCCTGTGCCGACGCTCTCCTTTCAGTTTTAGTTGTATTTTACCATAACGTTGGAAGGCAGTGCGGTTAGGCCGGTTTCCGCAGCAATACCGGCGATATTCACCGGTTCCGGAAAGGTTTTCTCAATCGCGCGGCGGCTAGCGTCGAGGCAGTCGTCCTGTGCTTGCCTGTTGCATTTGCGAGGCCCTTCTATGTCAGGCCTGTTCCGAACTTTCCTTAAGGATGCCCGCGGCGTCAGCGCGCTGATGTTCGGCTTGGCCACGCCGATGCTCATGCTCGCGGTCGGCGGCGGCATCGACTACAGTCAGGCTGTCTCCCGCCGGCAGCGCATCGCCAGTGCGGTCGAACTCGCCTGCCAGCATGCGGCGCAGGAAGTCGGCTATCAGAAGCGCCAGACGGGCGCCAATCCCAATCAGGACTACACCTCGACCGTCAATCAGATCACGACCACGAAGATCAACGACGCCGCGATCAACGGCATCAGCGGGGCTGCGGCTTCTAGCACGATCGCGAACGACGTCATCACCATCAGGGCGAATGCGAGCAGCGCCAATGCTTTCGGCGGCATTCTCGGCTATGCGAGCATCGCCGTCGGGGTCGAGCGCAACTGCAACGTCGTGCTGGCCTCGACCCAGGCGGGTAAGGTCCTGTTCACGGAATCCTTCGAGAGCAACCACAACGTCGCCTCGAACAGTTGGACCGTGTTGAAGAACTGGAACGGCTGGACGACACAGAGCGGCCAGGGTGGCATCGAGATCAACGGCATTCCGGAGCTCGCTGCCAATACGATTCGCTTCGGCAATTTCTTCGCCGAGCTCGATTCCGATTGCCTCGGCGCGAAGAACTGTAAGCCGAATTCGAGCATGTGGCGTGAATTCACCAATCTTACGGCGGGCGATTACGAGCTGAGCTACTGGTATATCTCGCGTATCCGCAATCCCGCCTATGCCGGCCAGACCCTGTGCGCCTACAACAAGACAGATCTGGCGGTGAAGGCGGATTCTGCGACGAAATGGAATGAGCTTGCTCTGGCGACCTGGCAGAGCCAGACCAATCGCATCGAGGTCTTCTTCCAGCAAAAGAAGTCGGGCGCCTACAGCACGCCCTCCAAGGATGTGGATAAGGCTACCGACCAGGTCGATGTCTGCGTGCACACCGACAAGTGGACCGAGCGCAAGGTTCAACTGAAAGTCACCACGGCAGGCACTTACCGCATCTTTTTCCAGGCTGCTGGCAAGGAAGATACAACCGGTGGCCTGCTCGACTATATCCGGTTCTGCAGCGGCAGCTGCCCGTGACGGGATGCTGATGCGATGAATGGCAAAACGCCAGGGCCAGAAGAGAAGTGCATGAGCGTGCGGCTAGGCTCCTTCCGCCGCGACATCGCAGGCTCGACCGCGGTCGAGTTCGCCTTCATCGGCATGATCTTCATCACCTTGCTGCTAGGCATCCTCCAGTTCGCGCTGGTCTTCATGGCGCAGATCTATCTGCATGACGCAGTCTCGGAGGCTGCGACCGGCCAGACCACCGCGACCTATGCCGGCAACCGGACCGGTGTCGTCAGCCAGATCTGTTCGCGCATGTTCATGCTCGACAATTGCAACAGCAACCTGCTCATCGAAGCCCAGCCGCTGGCGAATTACTCGACGGCAGAGCAGCCGATATCGGGGGCTACGTTCGTCGCCGCGGTCGCGGGCACGCCCATGTTGATGCGGGCGAAGGCACCTGTCGTGACCGTTGTGCCGGGGCTTTCCCAGCTGAAGATCAGTGCAGCCGCGCTTTACGCGAAACGGCCGTGATGCAGATGACGACGATGCTCAAACGCATGCGGATGCGGCGAATCGCTGGCGACGAGCGCGGCGTAGCGGCGATCGAATTCGCACTGATCAGCACCATGGCGTTCATGCTGCTTTCGGGGGCTGTCGATCTCATCCAGATGATCACGGTTCAACGTGATCTCAATCGCATAACCGCAGAGGCCGCACAGGTCCTTGCTGCATGCCCCGATCTGACTTGCCGCACGCAAGTAGCGCTCTCGCTCAACGATAGGAGAGCCAATATCGCGCCGCAACTAACCGATATGCAGATCGGTGCGGCGTCGTTTACGAAAGACAATAATCAGATCCAGAACATGGAACTGACTATGACCTACCTACCTGCCGACATTAACACCGCTGCCCTTGCTATGTTGGCCAACAAGGACACGGGCGTTGCTGTCCTCGCGACGTATACGCATAAGCCGATCATCCTGGGTTTCGCGCAGAATTGGGGCTTCACCACCAAGGATTTCCGCGCCTTCAGTGTGAATTTGCGCACCCGGCCATAGTGAGGGTGCGCATCGCCTACTCTGCCGCCACCTTGAAGCTCTGCAGGTTGTCCAGGCTCTGGATGATGTGCTCGGCGAGCGCGTTCGACAGGATCGAGGGGTCGTGCCGCGTGCGCAGCAGGCCGATCTTGCAGGAGGGCAAAGTGGAGAAGCCTTCCGCCGGTCCCAGGATGCGCATGCCGGGCCTGACTGCGCTTTCCGGCAGCACCGAGACGGCGAGGCCCGCCACCACCGCCGCGCCGACCGCGGTCGAGTTCCAGCTGGCATAGAGCACGCGGAAGCGCCGTCCCTTGCTCTCCAGCGCCTCGACCGCCGCCTGGCGCCAGTTGCAGGTCGGGCGGCCCAGCGCCAGCGGCAGCGGATCCTCCTCATGGACGCAATGGCGGGCCGAGGTGACCCAGAGCAGCGGCTCGATCCGGATAATCTCGCCCTGGCCGCGCCCCTCGACATGGGTGATGATCGCAAGGTCGATGTCGCCGCCCCCGATCCGCTCCGCCAGCATCGGCGTCGGCTCGCAGACCACGGTGACCTCGGTGCGCGGGTTTGAGCGGGCAAAGCGCGCCAGGATCTCCGGCAAATAGCGGTCGGCGTAATCGTCGGGCACGCCGAGCCGGATGCGGCCCTTGAGGTCGGCCTCGGTGAAGCTCGCGACGCATTCGAGATTGAGCCGCACGATGCGGCGGGCATAGTCGAGCAGGCGCTCGCCATCCTCGGTCAGCTTGGCGTGGCGTCCATCGCGGCCGAAGAGCGGGCGGCCGACGCGCTCCTCCAGCCGCTTCATCTGCATCGAAACGGCCGATTGCGTCTTGAAGACGATCTCGGCGGCGCGGGTGAAGGAACCGGTGTCGGCGATGGCGACGAAGGTCTTGAGCTGATCGGCGTCGAGCACATGGGCCATGCCGGCCTCCTGCCAGAGGTTCATCAAGATCGGTTGTGTTTAGCATCATAACCATTCGTTTGGCTGATGGCCAGTGCGGAGTTATCGTTTGGGCAATCTCCCGCTGATGCCTGATCGACCCCGGTCAGGCCGGGAGGCGAATTCCTACGTCCAACCCCGAGGAGGCCGTCATGCTGGTCATGACCTTCGTCACGAAGACCTTGTCTGCCGTTTCCGGCGGCGCGGCGCGTGCTGCCGCCCATTCGGTCATGGGCACGAAAAACCTGGTGCGCGCCGTCCTGCACCGCCGAGAGGTGATGCGCCTCAGCGAGCTCGACGAGCGCGGGCTGAAGGATATCGGCCTCGTCCGCTCCGATATCGATGGCGCGCTCGCTGTCTCCTGGCTGAGCGACCCGTCGAGCGTGCTGCAGGCCCGCTCGGACCAGCAGCAATCCGTTGCCGCGAGCCGCCGAGAGGCAGGGGTTCGACGGCCCATGGTGATCCCGGCCGCGGTGCGACCGGGCGCAAAGGAGATCAAGATCGCGTGCAAAGCCTGACCCCTTGGCGTGACGCGTCCCTGCGGGCGGTGGCTTCGGCTGCCGCCCTTTTTTGTGCCGCGACCGCAGCCGCTCAGCGATCGTTAATCGACATCCGGATGGCGTAACGCTTCATTGAGCAAGTTCAGACATATTTGCGCCGCATTGCGCCGAGCACGGCGCACCGATCCCTCGCCCCGGGGTTTTCCATGCGACGCTTTCGCTTCCGCCTGCATGATCTGAGATTCCGGACCAAGATCGCTATCCCGATGCTGGTGATGGGTGCGATCGGCATCGGCTCGGCTGCCTATGGCGCCTTCGAGTTCGGCAAGATCGAGAAGACCTATGGCGATCTGGTTTCGCAGCGTGCCGCCGCCATCCTCGATTCGGCTCGCGCTGCCAGTGGCATGACCGAGATCGTCGGCAATCTCTACCAGGCGATTGCCTATCCCGAGTTCATGAAGCAGAACACGACCAGCATCGAGAAGGTCAAGACCGCCTATGCGGCCTCGCTCCAGGCGCTGGTCGAGGCCAAGATCAGCTTCCCGCAGCGGGCCGAGAGCTTCGACGAACTCAGCCGTCGCCTGCAGGCGACCAAGTCCGACATCGACCAGATCATCGCCCAGGCCGCTCGCGACGAGGACCTGCCGGCACTCTCGATCATGTCGCAGCTCGACAAGACGATCAGCGAGATCGCCGGCGCGGCGGCCAAGGTCAACGACGAGATCAAGAAGGATACCGAGGCGACCTCGGACGTACTGGCCGCCGATGCACGCCGCGTCACCATGGTGGCGATCGGCCTCAGCATCGCCGGTACCTTGCTGGGGCTGGTCGTCGGCGCATTTCTGACCAGCGCGGCCATCACGCGCCCGCTGGAGCGGCTCAAGCTCCGCATGGGCCAGATCGCCAATGGCGACTATGCCGCTGAGGTCGAGGGGCAGGATCGCAAGGACGAGGTCGGCGAGATGGCCCGCGCCGTGCAGGTGTTCAAGGAGAATGGCCTCGCGGTCCAGCGCCTCGAGAGCGAGACGGAGGCTGGCCGAGCAGCGGCCGAGCGCCAGCGTCTGGAGAGTGACGCGGAACGCGCCAGCACTGCGGCGCTGCAACAGCGTCTCGCGGCGGAGCAGGCGGTCGTGGTCAGGGCCCTGGCCGAGGGGCTGACCCGATTGTCCCAGGGCGATCTCGGCGCCCGCGTCGAGGAGGATGTGGCGGCCGACTATGCCGCGCTGAAGCAGGATTTCAACAGCGCCGTCGGCCACCTCGCGCAGACGATCGCGACGATCCAGGCGACCTCGGTCGAGGTCGGCGTCGCCGCCCGCGAGATCAATTCCGGCGCCGACGATCTCTCGAAACGCACCGAGGAGCAGGCCTCCTCGCTCGAGCAGACAGCCGCCACCACCGAGCAGCTCGCCGCCTCGGTCAAGGCGTCCGCCCAGGCTTCGCGGCAGGCCGTCCAGCTCGCCAACGAGGCGACGGATGTCGCAGTGAATGGCGGCGCCGTCGCCGGCCAGGCGGTCGATGCCATGGCGCGGATCGAGCAGACCTCGCGCAAGATCTCGGATATCACCTCGGTGATCGACGAGATCGCCTTCCAGACCAATCTGCTGGCTCTCAACGCTTCGGTCGAGGCGGCGCGCGCCGGCGAAGCCGGCAAGGGCTTCGCAGTCGTCGCCTCCGAGGTGCGCACGCTGGCGCAGCGTTCGGCCGATGCCGCCAAAGACATCAAGGGACTGATCAGCGAGTCGGGCGCCGAGGTCGAGCAGGGCGTCGGGCTGGTCCGAGCCGCCGGCGAGGCGCTGAACCGGATCGTCGAGGCCTCCAGAAAGGTCTCGGCCACGGTCTCCGATATCTCGGCGGCGGCAGCCGAGCAGGCCAATGGCATCGACGAGATGAGCCAGACCGTTGCCCATATGGACGAGATGACCCAGGCGAATGCGGCGCTGGCCGAGGAGAGCGCAGCCTCCGCGACCTCGCTGAGCGGTCAGATCAGGCGGCTCAACGAACTGGTCGCCAGCTTCCGGACTGGGAGCGACGGCTGCTCGCTGGCGAGCGGGCCTGCTGCTGAGGACGCTTATGAATGGGATGAGCGTCTGCGCGCCTGACGATAGGCAATATCACGGAAATTGATGAGCGGCGGCCTTTAAGCCGCCGTTCGTTTATCGCTCAGCCCTTGCGCTGGCCGCCGCCGAGCATCGTCTCGAAGATCGAACGCAGGGCGTCCTGCTGGCTCGCCTGGACCTGGCGGCCGTGTTCGAACATCTGGTTGAGCGCATCGAGCCCGATCGAGCCGGGGCCGGCCGGGCCGGCGGGCTGCTCGTCCGGCTCTGGGTCGGGAGCGGGCCGGCGCGCCTGGGGCGCCGGCCTGGGGCTGCTCTGCGGGGCCTGCCCCTGTCCCTGCCCGCCGAACATGCCGCCGAGGATCTGGCCGAAGATGGTGCCCATGTCGGCCGGCATGCCGGGCATGGCGCCGCCGACGGGGCCACCGCCTTGCGCTTGACCGGCCTGCGGGCTCTGCCCGCCGAAGAGCCCTCCGAGGATCTGTCCCCACGGATTGGCTGCGTTCGGCTGCTGCGCCGGGGGCTGCATGCCCGGCATCTGGCCGCGCATCATCTCGGCGAATTGCCCGAGAATGCCGCCGAGACCCTGATTGTTCACGGATTTGAACAGCCCGCCCATGACGATCGAGGCGATCACCGGCAGCATCTGCTTGAGGATCGCCTGGCCGACGCCGCTCGTCGCTGCCGCTTGCGCCGCGACGGCATTGGCGACCTCCTTCGAGCCGAAGAGCTGGCTCATCACGTCCTGGCCCAGCGGCATCGCCCGGTCGGGAATGCCGTCGCCGTCGCTGTCGTACATCTGGCCGAAGGGCGTCGCCGTCATCATCTGGGCGAGGTTGCCGAAGGCGTAGGGGTTCTGGGTCTGGCGCTGCAGCCCCATGGTGAAGGCCGGCAGCAGCGCGTCGAGCGCCGCCTGCGTCTGCTGCATCGAGAGCCCGTATTGCCGCGCCAGGTTCTGCATGGCCTGGCCGTTCTGGGCCGACTGCATCATCTCGAACAGGTTCATCATGGCGCGCTCCCGAGATCATCGCGCGCCCGACCGGACGCGGTTACGATGATCTATTACATTGTGATCGCATCCGATTACTCCGAAAAGTGGATTCCACTTTTCGATCCGATGCTATGGCGGGACCAGTCCGCTCATCCACCCGGAAACGATAGCAGCCGCTTGCTGTCAGGCAAGCGACGACCTTGCGACGGCCTGCGCTGCACCTTCGAGCCGGGTTATCCCTCGATAGGCGGTGACGAGCGCGACGATGCCGAACAGCACCGCACCCAGCGCCGCTCCCGCGAGTGCGCCCTTGGGGCCGGCATATTGCGCGCCTAGCCAGGCGAGCGGCACCGTGCCGAGCGTCGCGCGGCCCCAGCTGAACAGGGTTGAGTAGAACGGCATGCCGAGATTGTTGAAGGCGGCATTGGCGACGAAGAGCGCGCCGACGAAGAGCCACATCGGTCCCGCGATCAGGCAGAAGAAGGCGACGAGCTCGGCCGTTTCGCCGCCGGTGCCGAACAGCGCGCTGATCTGATGGCGTAGCAGCGCCAGCAGCAACCCGGCAACCGCGACATAGGCGGCGGCGAAACCAACCGAATCGGTCAGCGCCCGGCGCATCCGGTCGTAGCGCTGCGCGCCCCAGTTCTGCGCCAGGATGGGCCCGACGGCGCCGGACAGGGCGAACAGCACGCCGAAGGCGACGGGCACCAGCCGGTCGATGATGGCGCTGGCCGCGATCGCCTGGTCACCGAAGGGCGCGATGATGCCGAAGAAGCAGGCATTGGCGATCGGGTTGGCGAGATTGGTCAGGATCGCCGGCGCCGCGATCGCGAAAGTCGGCCTGACGTCGCGGCGCAGTGCCGCAAAGCTCGGGCGCGCGATCATGCGGTGGACGCCGATCACGCTCCGGAAGCCGATGACGAGGAAGACGATGCGCGAGAACACGGTCGCCCAGGCGGCACCGTCGGGACCCAGGCCGAAGCCGAAGATCAGCAGCGGGTCGAGCCCGGCGGTGACGATGCCGCCGGCGAGGGTGACATACATCGCCCGCTTGGCGTCGCCGACTGCGCGCAGGATGCCGGACAGGCCCATGCCCAGCGCCATCAGCGCATTCGAGGGCAGGGTGATCCAGAGGAAGGACGTGGCGACGGCCAGCGATTCGCCATGGGCGCCGAGCTTGGGCAGGAGCCAGGGCAGCAGTGGCAGCATGAACAGGCTCAGGACGAGGCCGCAGACGGTCATCGCCGTCAGCGTCGACCCGGCCATGCGGCGTGCGCCTTCGCGATCGCCGGCACCGAGCGCCCGCGCCGTCAGCGCCGCGACCGCGATCATCAGCCCGACATTGAAGGAGACCATCAGGTAGAGCACGATCGTGGCGTAGCCGACGCCCGCCGTCGCCTCGGGCCGGCCGAGGCGCGAGACATAGAGCAGCGACAGGAAGTCGACGATGAAGATCGCGACCAGCCCGACCGAGGCGGTCGTGGTCATCACCGCGACATGGCGCAGCGTCGAGCCGGAAACGAAGACGGCCTGGTGCGGCTGTGCCGGTGCGTTCACTCGGCCGGCTCCCCGACCCCGCCGACGGCGACTTCGGCGCCACCGTCCTCGATGACGTCCTGCGTCTCCTTGGTGAGCGCCTTCGACTTGCTCTTCGGAGCGACGATGGGCTCGGGCGTGACGCGGGGCACCTTGTCGATCCCGGCGGCGATGCCTTCGCTGAACTGGATCTCCATGCGCTGGGCGTCGCGATCCCGCACATGCTCGATCACGAAGCCAGCTTCCTCATAACTCAGGCCGAGCGCTTCCAGCGTCACCCGGCCGAAGCCGAGCGCCGATTCGAAGGTCTCGCGCATCTGGTAGTCGACATCGGCGCGCATCAGATCCATCGCGTGGACCCGATCATAGGCGCGGGCATGGATTCGCGCGGCCGGGAATTCGGCCTTGGCCATCTCGACGATGCGCAGTGCCGCCTGCCGGTCGTCGATGCAGACGCAGATCACCTTGGCCTTGCCGGCGCCGGCGGCGCGCAACACGTCGAGCCTGGTGCCGTCGCCATAGTAGATCTTGAAGCCGAACTTGTTGGCCGAGCGGATCCGCTCGATGTCGGAGTCGATGATGGTGACGTCGAGATGCTGCAGCAGCAGCGCCTGCGTCACCACCTGGCCGAAGCGGCCGAAGCCGATCACCAGCACCGAGGGCGTCACCCCGTCGAAAGTCTCCTCGATCTCCTCGGGCGGCGGCGCATGGGCGGCGAGCCAGATGTCGATCAGCTTGGCCGCGATCGGGCCGATCAGCATGCTGAGGGCGGCGATCGCGGTCGCCAGCGCGCCCTGCTTCTCGTCGAGCAGGCCGAGCGAGGCGGCGAGCGGCAGCAGCACGAAGGCGAATTCGCCGGCAGGGGAGAGCAGGGCGCCGGCGCGGATCGCCTCGGTGGTCGAGGAGCACGACGCCCGCAGGATCGCCGCCGCCGCCGCGATCTTGAACAGCACCAGCAGCGGCGCCGCCAGCGCCAGCAGCAGCGCGTTCTCGGCAACCAGCTTCAGGTCGATCGACATGCCGACCGCCATGAAGAACAGGCCGAGCAGCACGCCGCGGAACGGCTCGATATCGGCTTCGAGCTCGTGCCGGAAATGCGAATCCGCCAGCAGCACGCCGGCGAGGAAGGCGCCCATCGCCATGGAGAGGCCAACCTGTTCCATCAGCAGCGCCGCACCGAGCACGACGAGCAGCGCGGCGGCCGTCATCACCTCCTTGGCGCCGGCCTTGGCAAGCAGCCGGAAGAAGGGGTTGAGCGCATAGCGGCCGGCGAGCACGACGACGGCGATGGCGAGCAGAGCGAGCCCAAGGCCCGTCAGCGCCTTGGTCGAGCCACCGCCATGGGCGGCCTCGGTCGTCGCCAGCAGCGGCAGCAAGGCCAGCATCGGCGCGATCGAGATGTCCTGGAAGAGCAGGATCGAGAAGCAGCGCCTGCCATAGGGTTCGGCCCCGTCGCCGCGCTCCTCGAGCAATTGCAATGCGATCGAGGTCGCGGAAAGCGCAAGTGCCAGTCCGACGGCGAGCGAACCGGCGGGGCTCAGCCCGAGCTTCCAGGCGACGCCGCCGATCACCGCTGCGCTGAGCAGCATCTGCGCGAAGCCGGCGCCCAGAATGTCCTTGCGCATCGAATAGAGCCGCACCGGCTGCAATTCGAGCCCGACCAGGAAGAGCAGCAGCACGACGCCGATCTCGGCGGTGCTGCGGATCGCATCTGGGTCCTTGATCACGGCGAGCGCCGAAGGGCCGATGGCGATGCCGGCCGCCAGATAGCCCAGCACCGCCGACAGGCCGAAGCGGCGGAACAATGGCACCGCCACCACCGCCCCTGCACAGAAGGTCAGGATCGGCGGCAGATAGCTGGCATGCGAGGCGGCATCGGCCATGCAGGGGACTCGTGCTGAAGCGAAGGGGCCGTGCGTAAGGCAGATGGCCGGACGCGTGCAATGTAGGGCCTATCCTTGCATCCTGCGAGGGGCTGCCGCGCATGGCCTACGGCGCTGCGTCGCCGCGCTTCCTTGACATCGCCTGCGCCAGACAGAAAAGAAGGCGCGATCCCTTCGGAACCAGCGCACCTGTGACCGCCAAGCCGCCGCTCGACATCCTGCTCTGCGCCCCGCGCGGCTTCTGCGCCGGTGTGGTCAGGGCGATCGACGCCGTCGAGAAGGCGCTGGCCCTGCACGGCGCGCCGGTCTTCGTGCGCCATGAGATCGTCCACAACAAATACGTGGTCGAGTCGCTGAAGCGGAAGGGCGCGGTTTTCGTCGCCGAGCTTTCCGAGGTGCCCGATGCGAGCCGGCCGGTGATCTTCTCGGCCCATGGCGTGCCGAAATCGGTGCCGGCGGAGGCGCAGGCCCGCCAGTTCTTCGCCATCGACGCGACCTGTCCGCTGGTCACCAAGGTGCATCGCGAGGCCGAGGTCCATCACAAGCGCGGCCGGCACATCCTCCTGGTCGGCCATGCCGGCCATCCCGAGGTGATCGGCACGATGGGGCAATTGCCCGAGGGCGCGATCACGCTGATCGAGACGCTCGAGGACGTCGCCCGTCTGACTCCGCCTGAGGGCAGGGATCTCGCCTATGTCACGCAGACCACGCTCTCGGTCGACGACACCCGCGAGATCGTGCAGGGCCTGCAGGCGCGTTTTCCCGCGCTGATCGCCCCGCACAAGGAAGACATCTGCTACGCCACCACCAACCGCCAGGAAGCGGTCAAGCGCGTCGCGCCGCTGGTCGACGGGCTGATCGTGGTCGGCTCGCCCAATTCCTCCAACTCGCAGCGCCTGCGCGAGGTCGCCGAGCGGGCCGGCTGCCCGGTCTCGCGCCTCGTGCTGCGCACCAACGAGATCGACTGGTCGCTCTTCGGCGACATCCGCCGCCTCGGTATCACCGCCGGTGCGAGCGCGCCCGAGGTGCTGGTCGAGGAGATCATCGACGCCTTCGCCGAGCGCTACGAGGTCACGGTCGAGACCGTCTCGACCGCCGATGAGAGCGTCTTCTTCCCGCTGCCGCGCGAATTGCGCGAGCCGACCCCGAACGCAGCCGAGTAACCCACGCGTGGCCGTCTATACCGAAGTGCCCGATGACGAGATGGCCGCCTTCGTGGCGCGCTACGGCATCGGCGACCTGCTCTCCGCCAAAGGCATCGCCGAGGGGGTCGAGAATTCGAACTACCTCGTCCACACCACGCAGGGCTTCTACATCCTCACCCTCTACGAGAAGCGGGTGAACCCGGCCGATCTGCCGTTCTTCATCGAGCTGATGCAGCACCTCGCCGGGCGCGGGCTCAACTGCCCGGTGCCGGTGCTCGACGCCTCGGGCAAGGCACTCGGCACGCTCGCCGGCCGCCCGGCCGCGATCGTCAGCTTCCTCGACGGGCTCTCGGTGCGCCGCCCCGGCGCCGGCCATTGCGGCGAGGTCGGCCGGGCGCTCGCTCTGCTGCACCGGGCCGGCGCGGACTTCCAGATCAGGCGCGTCAACGCGCTCTCGGTGCCGGGCTGGCGCCCGCTCGCCGAGCAGGCGGGAGCCGATGCCGACAAGGTCTCGCCCGGGCTGGCGCGGCGGGTCATGGCCGAGATCGCGGTGCATGAGGCGCGCTGGCCGCAGGGCCTTCCGGGCGGCGTCATCCATGCCGATCTCTTCCCCAACAACGTTTTCTTCATCGGCGACAGGCTGTCGGGCGTCATTGACTTCTATTTCGCCTGCACCGACGCCTATGCCTACGACCTCGCCATCTGCCTGAACTCCTGGTGCTTCGAGGCCGATTCCTCGTTCAACCTGACCAAGGGCCAGGCGATGCTGGCCGGCTATGAGAGCGTGCGCCCGCTCGGCGAGGCCGAGGTGACTGCGCTGCCGGCGCTCTGCCGCGGCTCGGCGCTGCGCTTCCTGCTGACCCGGCTGGTCGACTGGCTGAACGTGCCGCCTGGCGCGCTGGTGAAGCCGCATGATCCGCTCGAATACGACCGCAAGCTCGCCTTCCATCAGCGCGTCAGCGACGCACGCGAATATGGGCTGCGGCGATGAGCGAACCCGTCGAGATCTGGACGGACGGCGCCTGCTCGGGCAATCCGGGCCCGGGCGGCTGGGGCGCGATCCTCAGCTACAAGGGCAAGGAGCGCGAGCTCTCGGGCGGCGAGGCGCTGACCACCAACAACCGCATGGAGCTGATGGGCGCGATCTCGGCGCTTGAGACGCTGACCCGGCCCTGCACCGTCGCGCTCCATACCGACAGCCAGTATCTGCGCCAGGGCATCACCAGCTGGATCCATGGCTGGAAGAAGAACGGCTGGAAGACCGCCGACAGGAAGCCGGTCAAGAACGAGGAGCTCTGGAAGCGCCTCGACGCGGCGCTGAAGCAGCATAAGATCGAGTGGAAATGGGTCAAGGGCCATGCCGGCGACGAGATGAACGAGCGCGCCGACGCACTGGCGCGGGCCGGCATGGCGCCGTTCAAGCCGGGGCGGTGAGCGGCGCGTCTAGCGCCACCCCAGCCCCGGCGCGACATGCTTCAGGATCGCCTCGATGACATGGGCGTTGTAGGCGACGCCGAGCTGGTTCGGCACCGTCAGTAGCAGCGTATCCGCCTCGGCGATTGCCTCGTCCCGCTTCAGCTCGTCGATCAGCTTGTCGGGCTCGGCCGCATAGCTGCGCCCGAAGATGGCGCGCGTGCTGTCGTCGATATAGCCGATCGAATCGTCGCTTTGGTTGCCGCGGCCGAAATAGGCGCGGTCGCGGTCGTCGACCAGGGCGAAGATGCTGCGGCTGACCGAGACGCGCGGCTCGCGCATGTGCCCCGCCTCCTTCCAGGCCTGCCTGTAGCCGCGGATCTGCTTGGCTTGCTGGATGTGGAACGGCTCGCCGCTCTCGTCGGTCTTCAGCGTCGAGCTCTGCAGGTTCATGCCGGCTTTCGCCGCCCAGACGGCGGTGGCGTCGGAGGAGGCGCCCCACCAGATCCGTTCGCGCAATCCCTCCGAATGCGGCTCTAGGCGCAGCAGGCCCGGCGGGTTGGGAAACATCGGGCGCGGATTGGGTTGCGCGAAGCCCTCGCCGCGCAGCACGTCGAGGAAAACCTCGGCATGGTGGCGCGCCATGTCGGCGTCACTCTGTCCTTCCGCCGGCCGGTAGCCGAAATGGCGCCAGCCATCGATGACCTGCTCGGGCGAGCCACGGCTGATGCCGAGCTGCAGCCGCCCGCCGGCGATGAGGTCGGCGGCGCCGGCATCCTCGGCCATGTAGAGCGGGTTCTCATAGCGCATGTCGATGACGGCGGTGCCGATCTCGATGCGTTTGGTCCTGGCGCCGACTGCGGCCAGCAACGGGAAGGGCGAGGCGAGCTGACGCGCGAAATGGTGCACCCGGAAATAGGCGCCGTCCGCGCCCAGCTCCTCGGCCGCGACGGCAAGCTCGATCGACTGCAGCAGCGTATCGCCCGCCGAGCGGGTCTGGGATTGCGGCGAGGGAGTCCAGTGCCCAAAGGACAGGAAGCCGATCTTTTTCATCGCGTGACGCCTGTGAACCACCGAATGCGCGGAACCGGTCCGCGACAGGAAAACGCCCGAACGGCCATCACCGCCGGGCGTGCTTCGTCCCCATATAGGTAGGATTCGTCGGGCTGCCGCGGCGTCCGCGCACAGGCGCCAATGCTGCGATGCAATGCTGGTCGCAATCGCCCAGCAGTTCGCTGGCCTGTCAGCGATGACGAAATTTCTCCCTCAGAACCTCATCTCGACGCGGCCCTTGAGGGCGTGGTCGCGGGAGCGTTCGCCGATCGCCGCGGAGTAGGTCAGGCCGAGGGCGGTGGCGGAGGATATCCGCCAGTCGAGCCCGGCCTCGGCGACGAGAGCCTCGCGGTCGATCGGGGCGGCGAAGACCGTGGCCGGGGTGGTGCCGGCGAGGAAGGCGGTGCGGGCCTGCGGGGTGAGCTCGCCGAAGCCGTGGCGCCAGCCGAGCATGGCACGGGCGAACAAGGGCATCGCCCCGATCTGCGCCTCGGCCCGCAGGCCGAGCGTGGTGAAGCCGAGCGTCTGCTCGGAAGAGAGCACGCGCAAGGCCGCCGCCCCACCCCGCTCTGTGCCGGCATCGGTCGAGACCCGGATCAAGGCGAGTTGGGCGAACGGCTCCAACGCGACGCCGCTGAAGGCGAAGCCGTAGCCGAGTTCGGCGAACCCCTGCGTCACCGAGCCCGGACGCTGCAGCCGCAGGAGATCACCGAAGCCGCGGATCGCGACCTGGCGGCGGATGTCGCTCTCGGACCATGAGTAGGCCGCACCGGCATCGAGTCTAAGATTGCCGAAGCGGGCGCCGGCATAGAGCGCGGCATGGCCGCTCTCCAGCCTGCCCGAGGACAGGCGGGCATCGAGATCGAAGCGCGACTGGCTGTAGCCGCCGGCGACGCCGAGCTTCAGCGAGGAGCCCGGCGCGTCATAGAGCATCAGGTCCGCGCCGAGCAGCGCGCCGCCGCTGCGGCGGCTCAGGCTGGCGGCATTGCCGTCGCCATCGCTG
>PNLY01000024.1 GCA_013823325.1 Methylobacterium sp. | reverse complement strand
TGTCGCTCACCGACATCATGGACAAGCTCGTCGTCGACGACTGGGGCCAGTGCAAGGGCGGCAAGTTCGGCAGCCTGCGCGCCCATGTCGAAGCCGGCAAGCTCTCGGCGGAGACGCTGCATGCCGAGCTCGGCCAGATCGTCGCCGGTCTGAAGCCCGGCCGGCAGAGCGACGACGAGACCAACCTGTTCTGGCATCGCGGCCTCTCGCTCTCCGACATCGCCCTCGGCCACGCGATGCTGACCAAGGCGCGCCGGCTCGGCATCGGCCAGCGCCTGCGCTACGCCTGAGAGAGACGCCTCCGATGCGCCTCGTCGCCAATGCCCGCATGTATGCCGCCACTGCCGAGGCGGCGGCAGCCTGGAAGGCCTTATTCGAGTGGCTGTCACAGGCGAGCGGCGTCGATCTGGAGCTCATCGACCATGGCTTCCCCCAGCCGATGGCCGAGCTCTGGCAGCGAAGCGACCTCGGCTGCGTTTTCATGTGCGGCAGGCCCTGGCGGCGTGCCGATCCGAGGCCGGTTCCGCTCGCCGCACCGGTGCCGGCAGCGGCTGGATATGGCGGCCAGCCGCGCTACTGGAGCAGTCTCGTCGTCCGTGCCGACGGTCCGATCGGCAGCCTGGAGGACAGTTTCGGCGGCCGGCTCGGCTACACCATCGAGGAGAGCCAGTCCGGCTTCAACGCACTGCGCCGCCATTTGCTGAATTGGCGCACACCCGCGAGACCGCAGCTCTATCGCGACAGCGTCGGCCCGCTCCACACGCCGCGCGGCGTGGTCAAGGCGCTGCTCGGCGGAAAGATCGATATCGGCCCGCTCGATTCCTATGCTTTCGACCTCATGCTGCAGGACCCGGACGATCCCGCGCACGGCCTGCGCGCCGTCGCCAGCACCGAGCCTGCACCGATTCCGCTCCTGGTTGGATCGCCCCTGCTCGATCCGGGCACGGCGGAGCGTCTGCGGACCGCCCTGCTCGCGAGCGCCGACGAACCAGTGGCCCGCCCGATCCTCGACCGGCTCCTGCTCGAGCGCTTCGCGCCCGTCGATGCGGCACGCTACGACATTCTCGAGCGATGGGACGAGGAGGCGATCGCCGCCGGATATCCAGAGCCCGCCTGATGCCTCACGCGCTGGCGGCACCTCCGCCGCGCCCCGCCGCCTTCAGCCGTTCATCTCCCGCCGGCGACAACGGCGGCGTAATGGCGGCGTAATGGCGGCGCAAGGCCTCGGCGAGTTCGCCCGCCAGCTGCCGCGTTCCGGCATCGAGCCGGGTTTCGGCAGCGGTCTGCCTCGCCGCGGCGCGGATACTCTCGGCTGCCGCCGCGATCGATACGCCGCGCCGATGCAGGATGCGCCCGCCGACCATGGTCATCACGACGTCGCGGCCGGTGGCCCGCGCCAACATGGCTTCGAGCATCGGCATCTGCGGATCGAGATAGGTGCCTTCCGTGGCGGTCAGATCGATCGCGACCAGATCGGCCTTGAAGCCGCCGCGGATGCAACCGGTCTCCGTGAGGAAGGCGGCCTCCGCGCCCCATTCCGTCGCGACGGCGATGGAGGTACGCAGTTGATCGTCGGCGGGAGCCATCGCGTTGCGCCCGAGCAGGCGCCCGAGCCGGAGTTCCGACAGATAGTCCTCGTTGTCGTCGAGCGCACAATTGTCGGTGCCGAGCCCGAAGCGGATTCCGGCCTCCATCAGTGCTGCAACCGGCGGAGCGCCGTTGCCGAGGCGCATATTGGAGCCGGGATTGATCACGATCCCTAGGCCCAGCCGCGCTGCATCGGCGATGTCCCGCGCGGTCGCCTGCACGAAATGGGCGGCGCTTGCACGGGCCTCGAAGACGCCGAGGCGTTCGAGCCGCGCAAGCGTGCCTTCGGGATAGAGGGAGCGCGCGCAGGTGGCCTGAGCCGGCGATTCCAGCAGATGGAAATGCAAACCGAGGCCATGCTCCCGGGCATCGGCCGCCAGCGCCCGCCAGGCCTCGTCGCTGACCCATTGCGGCCCGGCCGGGCCATAGGCGAAGGAGAGCCGTGGATGCCCTGCATACTCCGCACGAAGCCGCGCCATCAGGTCGACCGTCCCGGCCAGCGGCAGGTAGCCGGGCTTGCCCGCGCCGATCAGCGCTCGCACATCCGCCGGGAGAGAGGCGAGAAACGCCGCCTCCTCCGCCGGCGGATAGATCAGGCCGCCGCGATCGGCATAGCCGACGCAGATCGTCGCGCGCAGGCCGGCATCGTCATAGGCGCGGATCGAAGCCCGCAGCTCCGCCTCATAATCCCCGGAGCCATAGGAGTAGTTGGCGTGCAGTGTCGCCGTGACGCCGTTCTCGATCATCTGCTGCGCGGCGAGCCGGGTCAGCGCATAGACATCGGGCACGCCGCGGCCTCGGCGGCGGGCAATCCAGGGCTCCAGGCTGTCATCGGGGAAGCCGAGCTGGATCTGGCTGAGGCCCCGCCCGTGCTGATGCGCATTGACGAGGCCGGGCATCAGGCAGGCATGGCCGAGCGAGACCGTCTCGGCGCCGGGATGAGCGGCGCGGATTTCGGCCGCCGTCCCCCAGGCGGCGATCAGGCCGTCTCGCACCGCCACCGCCCCGCCCGCGATCACGGGCGAGGCGGCGTCGCGCAGGACATGGTCCGCTTCGAGGACGAGCATGCTCAGAACAGCTTCTGCGGCAACCACAGCGCCATTTGCGGCCAGGCCACCAGCAGGCCGGTGAAGGCCAGCATCAGCAGCACGAACGGCAGCGCCCCGTAGATCACGTCCATGATCGAGCCGTGATTGCGCACGCCCTGGACGACGTAGAGGTTCATGCCGATCGGCGGCGTGATCAGCCCGATTTCCATCATCAGCACCAGGAAGATGCCGAACCAGACAGGATCGATGCCGAGATGGACGACGAGTGGGAAGACGACCGGCAGGGTCGCGATCATCATGGACAGGGTCTCCATGAAGCAGCCGAGGATCAGGTAGAAGATCACCAGCACCAGGATGATCTCGAGCTGCGTCGCACCGAACTTGGAGACGAAGCCGGTCAGCGCCTGCGGGATGCCAAGCACGCCGATCACGAAGTTGAGGAAATGCGCACCGACCATGATCAGCAGGATCATCGCCGAGATGCGAACCGTCGCGATCATGCTTTCGTGCAGCAGTGAGAGCGAGAAGCCCTTGCGCGCCATCGCCACGCCGATGGCGCCGATGACACCGACCGCAGCCGATTCCGTCGGCGTCGCCCAGCCCAGATAGATCGAGCCCATCACGATCACGAAGATCACGAAGGGTGGGAAGATGTCGATCAGGCTCCTGATCTTCTCCGCCGTCGACCTGGCCGGCAGGGTCGGCCCGGCGACGCTGGGCTTCAGGATCGCCATCAGCACGATCAGCGCCATGAACAGCGCCGTCAGGAGCAGGCCCGGCACGATGCCCGCCGCGAAGAGCTGGCCGATCGAGGTGTTCGTCATCGACCCGTAGATGATCATGTTGATCGAGGGCGGGATCAGGATGCCGAGCGTCGCGCCAGCGGCGATCGAGCCGGTTGTCATGCGGTCGTCGTACTGGCGCTCGCGCAGCAGCGGCAGCGCGACCGTGCCGATCGTCGCCGCGGTGGCGACCGAGGAGCCTGAGACCGCCGCGAAGACCGCGCTGGCGCCGATATTGGTGTGCAGCAGCCCGCCCGGCAGGCGCCGCAGCCAGTCCGAGAGGCAGCGATAGAGCCCGTCCGCGACACCGGAACGGACCAGGATCTCGCCGAGGAAGACGAAGAGCGGGATGGCGGTCAGGATGAAGTCGTTCTGACCGCTCCACATCTGGTTGCCGAAGCCCATCAGGGTCGGCCAGCCCAGGAAGCCCCAGGCCCCGATGAAGGCGGTCAGGAAGAGCGCGACCGCCACGGGCAGCCCGATCATCATCAGGCCGAGCATCATCACGAAGCCGATGGCGGCGCCGGTCACACCGATCATTGGCCGGTCACCTTCATCTCGAGCGAGGACACCGTTTCTTCTTCGATGATCTCGTCCAGCGTCTTGACGCCGTAGAAGCGGTTGAGGCGGCTGCGCCCCTGCCCGATCAGCCAGCTCGCATGCAGCGCGACCGCGGTCGCGGTGATCGCGAAGAACAGCAGCCCGGCGAACCAGAGCAGCTGAGGCTGCCAGAGCGGCGTCATCAGTGGCGTGCCGGAGAGCGCCTGGAACTCGATGCTCTCGCTCAGCGCGGCATAGGAACGCCAGGCCATGAAACAGGCCATCAGCGCGATGCACCAGGCCGAGACCAGGTTGAGGATCGCCTGCGGTCCGCTGCCGACGCGCTCGATCAGGATCTCGACGCGCGTATGGGCCCGCTCCAGCAGCGCATAGGAGAAGCCGAAGGCCGCGAGGATCGCCAGCACATAGCCGCCGAATTCGTCGCCGCCCTGCAGCGACACGTTCACGAAGCGCCGCAGCAGGATCTCGGCGGTGACGAGCAAGGCGAGCCCGAGAAGAAGATAGCCTGCGATCAGCGCCAGCCATCGGGCGGCGGGCAGCAGGGCGCGTGCGACCGGGTTTTCCGGAGTCATGGACCAATCCCTTGGAAAAAGGGCCGCCCGATGGGGCGGCCCTGTCGATTACTGGATGGTCAGACCCGCTGCCGCGCCCGCCGTCTCGTTCCACTTGGCCGAGCAGCCGGCATCGACGGCATTGCAGGTCTTCTTCCAGATCGGCAGCACGACCTTCTCGGCGACATCCTTGATCGCTTGCCGGTCGGCCGGGCTGATCTCGACCAGCTTCATCGCGAACTTCTTGTGCGACTTGCAATCGGCTTGGCCGGTGCTGCAGGCCGTCGCATCGTCATTGGCGGTGATCGCGAGATCCCAGAGCTGGTCCTCGAGTGCCTTGAACTGGACCATCAGCTTCGCCTGCTGCTCGGGCGAGAACTTCTTCCAGGTGTCGAGATTGATGAAGTGGCCCTGCACCGAGCCGGAGACCGAGAGCGGCAGCAGATGCGTCGTCACCTCCGGCCAGTTGCCGGTATTGCCCGAGGTCGGCGAGGTCACGCCGCAGGAAGCGACGCCGCGCTGCAGGGCCGGATAGACCTCGGAGAACTGCAGCGTGACCGGCGTCGCGCCGAAATGCTCCAGCATCGCCGACATGGACGGCGTGAAGGAGCGGACCTTCAGCCCCTTCAGGTCCTTCAGGCTCTTGATGTCGTGGTTGCAGTAGAAGACCTGCGGGCCGAACGGCCACAGCGCCAGGACCTTGGCGTTGAAGCGCTTCTGCAGGCGCTCGTCGAAGGCCGCGCGGTAGGCGTCGACCACTTTGCGCTGGCCCGCCATGTCGGTGGCGACGCCGATCAGGTCGACGCCCTCGAAGAAGGGGTCGTCGCGCGAGGCCATGCCGATCTGCACGGACATGACGTCGAAGGAGCCGCCGCGCAGCATGCGCAGCGCATCCGGCGCCTTCACGCCGACCACGTCCATCGGGTTGTAGTTCATCGCGATCGGCACGCCCGACTTGGCGCCGAGGGCGTCGAAGAAGGCCCGCTCGATGTCGACCTGCTTGACGTTCTGCGAAAAATTGCCGGCCACCCGCAGCGGCGTCTGCGCCGAAGCCGGCGAGAGACCGATTGCCAGGCCGGCGGCGAGGGCCGCGCTCGCGATGATGCTTCTCATTATGCCTTCCCCTTTTGCATTATGAATACAGTTTACGCAGGTGTTGCCGAAAATCTCCTCATTCCCGGCAAACCTGCCTCCCAGGCAAAATCCTCCTTGAGCCGAGCGAGCTGAGAGGCGTCGCGCAGTTCTGATTTTCGTCGCTTTCGATCAGGTTATCGCGAAAAATCCAGCGCACAACCAAAATAATGCAATCGAGATACGACTTGCCAAGCAAGCCGAACCCGCTGCATAAAAATCGCCCAGCTCGCAGTCGAGAGCTTGAAGCGATCCGGTCGATAGGCAATTTCTGCATGCAATATGACAAAAAGCCGATTCTGGTCGGAATGCTCACCCCCTCCTCGAACACGGTGCTGGAGCCCTACACGGCCGCGCTCGCCGCGCCGCTTTTCCCGCGGGTCAGCGTCCATTTCAGCCGCTTCCGGGTGACCAAGATCGCGCTGGACGAGGCCTCGAACAGCCAATTCACGCTGGAGCCGATCCTGCAGGCGGCGGAGCTGCTCGCCGATGCCCGCCCCGATGTCATCGCCTGGAATGGAACCTCGGCGAGCTGGCTCGGCTTCGACAGTGACGAGAGGCTCTGCGCTGCGATCACCGAGCGGACCGGCGTTCCCGCGACCAGCGCGATCCTCGGGCTCAATCGCCTGCTCGCGACGCTGGGCGTGCGGCGGCTCGGGCTCGTCACGCCCTATACCCCGGACGTGCAGGCCAAGATCATCGCCAACTACGCCGCAGCCGGCATCGAGACCGTCGCCGAGCGGCATAGCGGCCGCTCGGACAATTTCTCCTTTGCCGAGGTGTCCGAAGCCGAGATCGCCAGGATGTGCCGCGAGGTCGCTGCCGCGCGTCCGGACGCCATCGCCATCGTCTGCACCAATATGCGCGGGCCGCTGATCGCGCCGGAGCTGGAACAGGAACTCGGCATCCCGATCCTCGATTCCGTCGCCTTCACGCTCTGGGGCTGCCTCGATGCGACCGGCGTGGATATGCTTCCCTTGCGCAAGTTCGGCCGGATGTTCGCCTGCCGACCCGCTCCTTTGTCCGCGTCCGCGTGAGGCAGGCCGTGCAGGCATTCTCGGCATTTCCGGAGGACGACGAGGTGCCGACCATGGCGCCTCCGACCTTGCACAACCGCCTGATCGTGCGGTTGCGGGCGATCTTCCTCAACGGCGAGCTTCCGGAAGGCAGCCGTATCCCCGAAGTCGCGCTCAGCGAGCGGTTCGGCGTGTCCCGGACTCCGTTGCGCGAGGCGCTCAAGGTCATGGCCGCCGAGGGCTTCGTGATCCTGCGTCCGAATCGGGGCGCGGTTGTCGCGCCGATCGATCCGACCGAGATCGGGCCTCTTGTCGAGTTCAAGGGCGCGCTGGAGCGCCTGATCGGCCTGCTCGTTCCGGCTCGCGCCAGCAATGCGGACATCGCCGAGCTCGAAGGGCTGCACCGGGATCTCGGCGAGGCCCTGATCCGGCAGGACCATGCCGCCTATACCCGCCTCAACTACGCCTTCCACCAGCGCCTGGCCCAGGCGACGCGAAACCCGGTGCTCGTGCAGAACTACGAGGCGGTGCAGCAGAAGATCTGGCGTTACCGCTTCACCATCAACGAGCTCTCCGAGCGGCTGACCGCTTCCTATGCCGAACATGAGGGCATCATGGTCGCCCTGCGCGCCCGGACCCGGCTCGATCTCGCCGAACGCCTGGAAGAGCACAACCGCCTGACCGGCGAGGCGATGGCCCAGGCGCTCGCCACCAGCGGCCGGTTCGGCCCCTCCCAGAAAAAGAGCCGCAGACGGAGCCGGTCGGCATGACCCAGTTCGACACGATCATCAGCGGCGGGCGCATTTCGACCGCGTCGGACACCTTCCATTGCGACATCGGCATCAGGGACGGCCGCATCGTCGCCCTCGGCGAGCAGCTCGGCAGCGCCGCCAATGTCATCGATGCCGCCGGCAAATGGGTGCTGCCCGGCGGGATCGACAGCCATGTCCACGTCTCGCAGCCCTCCGGCGAGGGTATCGTCATGGCCGACGATTTCGAGAGCGCGACCCGCTCGGCGGCGCTCGGCGGCAACACCACCATCCTGCCCTTCTGCACGCAGGAGAGCGGCGTTCCCCTGCGCGAGAGCGTCAAGGCCTATCACGCCAAGGCCGAGGGCGCCTGCTACACGGATGTCGCCTTCCACCTGATCATTTCAGAGCCGACCGAGAGCGTGCTGGGCCAGGAGCTGCCCGCGCTCGTGCGCGACGGCTACACCTCCTTCAAGGTCTTCATGACCTATGAGGGCCTGGCACTGAGCGACTTCCAGATGCTCGAGGTGATGGCGGTGGCGCGCGATACGCGTGCGCTCGTGATGGTCCACGCCGAGAACTACGACGTCATCCGCTATCTGACCGACCAGCTCGAACGCGCCGGCAGCACGGCGCCGCGCTTCCATGCCACCTCGCGCCCGATCATCGCCGAGCGGGAGGCGACCTATCGGGCGATCTCACTGGCCGAATTGTCGGATGTGCCGTTGATGGTGGTGCACGTCTCCAATCGCGAGGCCATGGAGGAGATCAGGCGCGCCCAGCAGAAGGGCCTCAAGATCTTCGCCGAGACCTGCCCGCAATATCTGACGCTGACCGCTGATGATCTCGACGGCCTCAACATGGAGGGCGCCAAATATGTCTGCTCGCCCCCGCCGCGCGACGCCGCCAGCCAGCTGGCCTGCTGGGAAGGCCTGCAGCAGGGCGTGTTCTCGGTCTTCTCGTCGGATCATTGCCCGTTCCGCTATGACGACCCGCAGGGCAAGCTCGTGCCGAAGGGCCGGACCAGCTTCCGCTGGGTGCCCAACGGCATTCCGGGCGTCGGGGCGCGCCTGCCGATCCTGTTCTCGGAAGGGGTGATCAAGGGCCGGATCGACATCAACCGCTTCGTCGCGCTGACCGCGACCAACCATGCCAAGATGTACGGGCTCGCTCCGCGCAAGGGCACGATAGCGGTCGGAGCCGACGCCGACATCGCGATCTGGGACCCACAGATCGAGCAGACGCTGACCCATGCGATGGTGAAGGACGGCTCCGACTACACGCCCTATGAAGGCATGAGGATCACCGGCTGGCCGGTGACGACCCTGGTGCGCGGGCAGATTGTCGCGCGTGACGGCCGGATCGAAACCCGCATGGGCCATGGCACCTATCTCAAGCGCGACATCAGCCAGTACGCCTGAGACGGGCAGCTGCGTCCTGGGCTGAGCGCCTTCGCCGCCGACCTCCCTACCCCCCGGATCTGGGCGCCGTCGCGGCCGAGGTCGATGCGCCGCGCCCATGGGGGTTTGCGCTCGGGCGCCTGTCCGTGCACGAATTGCCTTCCGCGCCAGGCGCGATCGACGACATGTTTTCGGAGTGGCCCGTGAGAAGTCCTTACGAGGTTCTCGGCGTAGCCGCGGCGGCCTCCGCCGCCGAGATCCAGAGCGCCTATCGCAAGCTGGCGAAGAAGCTGCATCCCGACCTCAATCCCGGCGACAAGGCGGCGGAGGAGAAGTTCAAGGAGGTAGCCGGCGCCTACGACCTGCTCAGCGATGCCGACAAGCGCAAGCGCTTCGATGCCGGCGAGATCGATGCCTCCGGCGCCGAGCGGCCGCAGCACCATTACTACCGGGACTTCGCCTCGTCGGATCAAGGCAACCCTTACGCCGACGCGTCCGGCTTCGCCGACTTTATGGACGAGGACGATGCCCTCGCCGAATACCTGCGGCGCAGCCAGAGGGCCCGGGCGAACCGGCGCGGGCAGGATCTACACTACCATCTGGCGGTCGACTTCGCGGATTCGATCGCCGGCGCGACCAAGCGCCTGACCCTGCCGGATGGCGGCACGATCGACGTGACGATCCCGCCCGGCCTCGTCGACGGCCAGACGCTCAGGCTGAAGGGCAAGGGCGCGCCCGGAACGGGCACGGGCGGGCCGGGCGATGCGCTGATCGAGATCGAGGTCAGGCCCGACCGGCGCTTTGTCCGCGAGGGCGACGACATCACGCTCGAATTGCCGGTCTCGCTGACCGAGGCGGTTCTGGGCGGGCAGGTGCGGGTGCCGACGCCGACGGGCGACGTCACCATGTCGGTACCGCAGGGATCGAACACCGGGACGAAGCTGCGCCTGCGCGGCAAGGGCGCGCCGCGGCGCGGCGGCGGCCAGGGCGACCAGTTCGTCGTCCTCAAGGTGGTGCTGCCGAAGTCGCCCGATCCCGAGCTCGAAGCTTTCGTATCGAGCTGGAAGGACAAGGACTACGATCCGCGCCAGGGGAGAGCGTCATGAGAATGACCAAGCAGGAGTTCCTGGCCTCGTCCGGACTGCAGGTGCAGGTACTGGAGTTCTGGCTGGAGCAGCGCTGGCTGATTCCGCAGGAGACGGAAGGCGAGCTGCATTTCCATGACATCGACATCGCGCGCGCCCATCTCATCCGCGGGCTTAAGGACGATATCGGAGCCAATGACGAAGGGATCGACGTGATCCTGCATCTCATGGACCAGGTCCATGGGCTGCGGCGCGCGCTCACCGAGTTGCGTGAGCAGATCGGCGGAGGTCGAAGCTAGATCCCGCTTTTGCACGGCGCCAGGGGGATGTCTCACAGGAGGACGCCATGACGGAACCCTTCCCCGGCCAGGGCCGGATCGAGATCGACATGCTCGTGCTGCGCGCCCTCGTCCGCAAGCTGGTGGAGAAAGGCGCGCTGTCGGCCGACGACGTCAAGGCGCTGCTGTTCGATGCGGCCAAGCAGATGAACGAGGTCGGCAGCGAGCAGACCGACCAGGCGGCCCGGAGCATGGTTGCCCAGGACCTGATGCCGGCCTTCCTGGGCCGGACATGACATGCACATCCGGCGGCGGGAAGCCGGATATGCTGAACGAGAACGAACTGGAACTGACGTGAGCGCCGACGGTTAGGCTCTTGCCCGCAAAGCGGGAGCCGTCTCAGGGCCGTAATGTCCACAACAGACAGGTCTCAACCCAGGAGGAACTCCGCATGAACGCCAAGGTCAGCGAAGGCATGGAAGTCATCGGCGCCGACGGCGTCCATGTCGGGACGGTCGATCGTATCGAGGGCGCACGCATCAAGCTCAAGAGAAGCGACGCCTCCGGCCAGCACAAGGGGCATCATCACTTCATCGAGCTGGGCTTCGTCGCCGGTGTCGAAGGCGACAAGGTGCGGCTCTCCGCCAATGCCGACATCGCCGTGACGCTGGAGGAGGAAGCCTCGGGCAAGCCGGTCGATCTCTAACGATCCCAGCCGCAGCCGCCGCTGGCTGCGGCCGCCGACCTGCTATTCCGGACGTGGTCGAAGGCATCGCCAGTGCTGGCCAGGCCTTCCGTGACATGGATCGAGCCTCGACCGGGGGAACGTCGCCTCGGCTCCCCGGCCTGCGGCGTGGGAGGCGTGCCGCCGACGCTCTTCCAACCGGCGCCGCATCGCGCCATCATTGGCGTGACGGTCCAGGCGGCCGACGGGATTCGAGCGAAGGCTACCAGGCAGGATCGTCAATGGATTCAGGCGTGCCATCGGTCAGCCCGCAGCCGGTCGTGGCGGCGCTGACGCGTTCCGCGATCTTCCTCGTCGCGACGATCAATCCCGGCAGCGCAGCCGAGACGGCCGTGCGCGGCCTGTGCGCCGATCTGTCGTCGCTGCTGCGGGCCGTGGGCTTCCGCGATCTCCAGGGCAATCTCTCCTGCGTGATGGCCATCGGCTCGCAAGCCTGGGACCGCCTCTTCGACGGGCCGCGGCCGAAGGAGCTGCATCCATTCCGGGAAATCCGCGGCGTGCATCACGCCGTCTCGACGCCGGGCGACCTCCTGTTCCACATCCGAGCGAGCAAGCGGATGGACCTGTGCTTCGAGCTGGCGCGGCAGATCATGATCCGGCTGGATGGCGCCGTCACCGTCGTCGACGAGGCCCACGGCTTCAACTATTTCGACGACCGCGACCTGATCGGCTTCGTCGACGGCACCGAGAACCCGGCGGGGCCGGATGCGGTCAAGGCGGCCATCATCGGCGACGAGGACGCGGGCTTCGCCGGAGGCAGCTATGTCATCGTCCAGAAATATCTTCACAACCTCGCAGCCTGGGACAAGGTGCCGGTCGAGGAGCAGGAGAACATCGTCGGCCGCCACAAGCTCTCCGATATCGAGCAGCCGGACGCGATCAAGAAGCCCTATGCCCACAATGTCCTGACCAGCATCACCGAGGATGGCGAGCCCGTCGACATCCTCAGGGACAACATGCCCTTCGGCCAAGTCGGAGCGGCCGAGTTCGGCACCTATTTCATCGGCTATTCCCGCACGCCGCGCCGGATCGAGCGCATGCTGGAGAACATGTTCGTGGGATCGCCGCCGGGCACCTACGACCGGCTGCTCGACTTCAGCCGCGCGGTCACCGGCTCGCTGTTCTTCGTGCCGACTGCGACGTTCCTCGACGCGGTGGTAGCGGAGAAGCCCGTAGCGGAGCCCTGCGCAGCCGCCGCCGCTGCGCCCGAACCGGCGCCGCCGGCTCCCCCATCCCGACCGTCCGGCGACGGCTCGCTCGGCATCGGCTCCCTGAAGAAAGAGGCAGGCCATGAATAATCTGCACCGGGAACTCGCTCCGATCTCCGACGCCGCCTGGGCGCAGATCGAGGACGAGGCGTCGCGTACCCTGAAGCGCTATTTGGCGGCGCGCCGGGTCGTCGATGTCGACGGGCCGAAGGGAGTGGGCTACGCCGCTGTCGGCACCGGCCATACGCGCCCGATCACGGCACCGGCCGATGGCGTCCGCTCCCTGCTGCGCGAGGTGCAGCCCCTGGTCGAACTGCGCGTTCCCTTCACGCTGACGCGGCAGGCGATCGACGATGTCGAGCGCGGCTCAGACGATTCCGACTGGCAGCCGCTGAAGGATGCCGCCAAAACGCTCGCCTTCGCCGAGGACCGCGCGATCTTCGAGGGCTATGCGGCGGCCGGGATCGGTGGCGTCCGGGCCGGCAGCAGCAACGCCGCGGTGCCGCTGCCAGAGAATCTCGACGATTATCCGGAGGCGATCGCCAAGGCGCTGAACGATCTCAGGCTCGCCGGCTGCAACGGCCCCTATGCGCTGGTGCTGGGCGGCGACGCCTATCTGGCGGCGAGCGGCGGCAATGAGGAGGGCTATCCGATCTTCCACCACATCGAGCGCATCGTCGATGGCGGGGTGATCTGGGCACCGGCCATCGAGGGCGGCTTCGTGCTCACCACCCGCGGCGGCGATTTCGAGCTCGACATCGGCCAGGACATCTCGATCGGCTATCTCAGCCACAGCGCGACGACGGTCGAGCTCTATCTGCAGGAAAGCTTCACCTTCCGGATGCTGACCTCCGAGGCAGCCGTCGCGCTGACGCCGCAGGGCAAGTAGCGAAGGCTCGGCGCCGCCCATCTGGAAGGCCTCACCGGCGCCGGCGCGCCAGACAGCGCCGCCTGGCGCGTAAGCGACGGTCGGGAACGGTGCGGCTTGCCCGATTCTGGCCGCAAAACAGCCGCAATCGGCACAATTTTACGGATCGGATTGGGTCGGATTTGAGAGATCATTCCTAGGATGGGACCAGCTTGGATTGGCTGGGGGCCTATCTTGATCCGATATGTCAGCATTTTCTTCCTGTTCGCATTGAGCATCTTCTTCTTCACGGCGGCGCGCGCAGCCCCCGTGGCCGGCGGCGATCCCCATGGCCGGGATCAGGGCCGCGGAGGGCCGAAACCGCAGAGCGTCGTGCAAGCGGCTGCATCACTCCAGGGCGAGGTCATCGACCATCACGCCATGCATGACGGCACGGCGTTCGATCACAACCGCAGCGTCATGCGCGTCTATCCCCATGACGGCGTGATCGCCTATGACGAGCCCAAGCCTGCGGTCCGCGATGTCGTGCGCTCCGGGACCGTCCTGTTCCGTGGCCTGACATTTACCGAGGGCGGCAGGATCGAAGGGACTGCGTTCGCGTTCAAGAAGGGCTGCCCGCCGGCTCCCTATCCCGTGACCGGCGGCTATTCGCGCGACAATGCGACGATCACGCTCCGCGGCGCGGGTCCGATCAGGAAGGGCTGCGACGTCGTCGGCTATTCGGAGAAAAGCCCGCATGCCGTCCTGCGCTTCAAGAGCATGATCAGCGCCGGCGACTACGGCGATATTTGACGCTCATCGGTTGGAAAGGCCGCATGCACGCCCGGCCTGTTCAGGCCGCGCTCCGCTGCTTCCTGCGGGAGACGGCAGCTCGCTCGTCCAAGCTTCGGGCGGCACGAGCAGCTTTCCGCCGCGCACCCGAATCTCTCCGTCGACCAGCACGTCGCGAACGCTGCGAGGGCTGGCCGAATGGACGATGTTGGAGACGGGATCGTGCAAAGGCCGCATCTCCGGCTGGTTCAGATCCAGGACGACGAGGTCGGCGCGTTTGCCGACCTCGACCGAACCGACGAGATGATCGATACCGAGCACGCGCGCACCGTCCAGCGTCGCCAGCCGCAGCATCCGCGCCGTCGGCAGGACAGTCGGATCATCCGCCTGCATCTTTCCGACCAGCCCGGCCAACCGCATCTCCCAGAACATGTCCATGGCGTTGTTCGAGGCCGTCCAGTCGGTGCCAAGTCCGACCGGGACGTCGTCGGCGTACCGGTTCAGCGGCAAGGTTCGCGCCTCGATCTTCAGATTGCTCGCCGGGCAATGGCAGATCGCCGTGCCGTCGCGGCACCAACCCTCTTCTTCGTCGCGATCGAGATAGATGGCATGGGCGGCTACCACGTCAGGCCCGGTCAGTCCCGCACAGCGCAGACAGGATAGAGCGCCGCCATGGCCGCGGCGACGGATCGCGTCGATTTCGGCCTGGCATTGCGCAACATGAAGATAGACGCGCGCACCGGCCCGCCGGGCCCGCTCCCCGCATTCGCGCAGCAGCGCGTCGGAGCAGGTGTCGAGCGCATGTGGCGCGATCCCGGCGACGATGCGCGAGCGCGCGGGATCCGTGCCGTAACGCTCGATCAAGCGTTCGGTCGGCCCCCAATCCGCCGGGCCGGCGAGATCGACCAGCGTCGAGCCGACGCTGGCGCGCAGGCCGCTCGCCTCGATGATCGGAGCGTACGCGTCCATCGCCGCGACGCGATCGGCGATGCAGGTCACGCCGTTGAGCAGGAATTCGGCGCAGGCATCGGCCAGCGAACGTCGATAATCGGCTTCGCCGAAGCGTTCCTGCCCCGGCACGCGGTAGCCGCCTTCCGGCCAGAAGGCGCGCGTCTTGTCGTCGGCAAGGCCGCGAAACAGGCCAAGCGTCGCATGGGTGTGGGTGTTGACGAATCCGGGCATGACGAGCCCGTTCGCGCAGTCGATCACCCTGTCGCCGGGCCGGGCCAGGCTGCCGCCCGGACCAATCGCTGAAATCGTCGTTCCGTCGATCCGCAGGTCGTGATCACGCAACACGCGATCACGGGCATCGACCGTCACGATCACGGCATGGGACAGGACAAGGGCCATGGTGGGCTCACGCGGAGGGCGCGGCAGAGGCGCCTTTCCCGAGACTGCATCACCTGCGGAGGCTGTCAACGCCGCATTGGGCGTTGCCGTTTTGAGGGCACCCCAGGCGATTCTTTGTGCTTCTTGGAGCACACCTGCTGTGATTAGCTCGGTCTTAACCGTGGCGACAACGATCGCGGCATTCAGAGGGACAAGACGATGATCAATCGGCGGAGTGTCTTGCAGGGAATGGCCGGCGCGGGCGCTTTCCTCTCATTCGAGGCGGGCGCGCAGGGCAAGCCGGTCGTCAATCTCCAGCTCGGCTGGATCGCAGGCGGCAACCAGGTCGGCGAGATCTGCGCCAAGCAGCTCGGCTACTATGACGCCGAAGGCATCGAGATGAAGATCCAGCCCGGCGGGCCGAGCATCGACGGCGTCGCCGTCGTCGCTTCCGGCCGCTACGAGTCAGGGCAGGTCTCGTCGAGCCCGTCGCTGATGCTGGCGGCATCGCAGGGGCTGCCGATCCGCTGTTTCGCCACGGGCGCGCAGATTCACCCTTACGCCTTCTTCTCGCTGAAGAAGAACCCGGTCGCCAAGCCGGCCGATTTTGTCGGCAAGAAGGTCGGCATCCAGTCGACTGGCGTCATTCTGCTGCGCGCGCTGCTCGCGAAGAACAACATTGCCGACAAGGATGTCACCATTATCCCCATCGGGGCCGACATGACCCCGCTGCTGACGGGGCAGGTCGACGTCGTCACCGGCTGGCTGACCAATACCACCGCGATGAAGCCGCTCGGCGCCGACCGGGTCGACCTTCGTCTCTGGGACGCCGGCGTGAAACTCTACGCGCTGCCCTATTACGCGACGGTCGATACGCTGCAGAAAAAGGGCGACCTGCTCGCCAAATTCATGCGCGCCACCGCGAAGGGCTGGGCTTACGCCCATGCCAACCGCGACGCGGCGGTCGATCTGCTGCTGAAGGAGATGCCCAATCTCAACAAGGCGGACGAGCGCGTCGCCATCGATGTGATGCTCGACTACGCCTTCACCGGCAACACCAGGACCGAGGGCTGGGGCACGATGGATCCGAAGATCTGGCAGGAGCAGATCGATCTCTATGCCCAGCTCGGGCAGTTCTCCAAGGCGCCGCCGAAGCTCGACGAGGTGATCACGCTCGACGTGCTCAAGGCGACCGCGGCCGCGCGCGCGAAAATCGGCTGAGGCGCCCCGGTCATCCACGGTCCAATGCAGAGGCCAGTTCATGCCCGTGCCAGCATCCGCCGTCGCCTGCCAGAATGTCAGTGTCCGCTTCGTCACCGATCGGCGGACCGTCACCGCCTTGAGCAGCGTCTCCTTCGACGTCGCCTCCGGCGGCTTTTTGAGCCTGCTCGGCCCCTCCGGCTGCGGCAAGTCGACCTTGCTGCGCGTGGTCGCCGACCTGATTGCGGCCAGCAGTGGGCATGTCTCGGTTTTCGGCATGCGTCCGGAGGAAGCACGCCAGGCGCGCAGCTTCGGCTTCGTCTTCCAGGACGCTGCGCTGCTGCCTTGGCGGACGGCGCTGGAGAACGTCGAATTGCCGCTCGAGGTCGGCGGCAAGCGCGCGCTGCCGCCCAATGCGCCGACGCCGCGCGAACTGCTCAAGCTCGTCGGCCTCGAAGGCTGGGAGAACAGTCTGCCGCATGAATTGTCCGGCGGCATGCGCCAGCGTGTCTCCATCGCGCGCGCCTTGTTGGGCGGGCCGAAGCTGCTCCTGATGGACGAGCCTTTCGGCGCGCTCGACGAGATCACCCGCGACCGGTTGAACGAGGAGCTGCGCCGGATCTGGCAGGAGACGGGCACCACGATCCTGTTCGTCACCCATTCGGTCTACGAAGCGCTCTATCTCGGCGAGCAGGTGCTCGTGCTCGCGGCGAACCCCGGCCGCGTCGCCTCCTTGACCACCGTCGATCTGCCACGTGGCCGAGACCTCGCCATTCGCGAGACGCCGCAATTCGTCGCCATGGCCGCCGGTTTGCGCGACACGCTGGGGAGGAGCCATTGACCACGCTCGATCTCGCCGGCGCCGATCCCGGGCTCGCCGCGGCCGAAGAAGCCTATCGCCAATCGCATCGACGCCAGCTCTGGCGCCGCCGCCTTCTGCCGGTCGCCGGCATTGCCGGCGCTATCGCCCTCTGGGCCTTCGTCATCTGGTTCTTCGACGTCAAGCCGTTCATTGCGCCCTCGCCGGTACTGGTGCTGACGACGCTCTGGACCAAGCTCGACATCCTGCTGCTCAACTTGTTGCCGACCGCGATCGAGGCCTTTTCGGGATTCCTGCTCGGCAACATCGCCGCGATCCTGATCGCCACGGTCTTCGTTCACAAGAAGGCGATGGAGGAGGCGTTCTTCCCGGTCGTCGTCCTCGTCAACACGATCCCGGTGGTTGCGAAAGCGCCGATCTTGGTGCTGCTGCTCGGCAATGGCATGGAGCCGAAGATCGCGATCGCTGCGCTGATCTGCTTCTTCCCGACGCTGGTCAACATGGTCCGCGGGCTCGAATCGGTGAACCCGCAGGCGATGGAGCTGATGCGCGTGCTCTCGGCCTCGAAAACCGAGATCTTCTTCAAGCTGCGGCTGCGCAACTCTCTGCCCTATCTGTTCTCGGCCCTGAAGATCGCGGCCTCGACGGCGGTGATCGGCGCCATCGTCGGCGAGTGGATCGGCTCCACCACCGGCATCGGCGCGCTGATCATCCAATCCACCTACAATTTCGACTCGGCCATGCTCTACGCCACGGTGCTCGTCGGCTCGGCCTTCTCGGTGTTGTTCTTCGTCTCGATCGTCGCCGTCGAGCGACTGGTCGTGCGTTGGCAGCCCGCCAACAACCATTGATCGGGAGGCAGGCATGACCCAGCATCAGGCTCACGAGCGCATCGCCGACGATCCGGGCGAAGCCACGATCGTCGCTCGCTCCGACGTGGTCGTCGTCGGCGGTGGGCCCGCCGGCTTCTCGGCCGCCATCGCCGCCCGGCGCGAGGGCGCCTCGGTCACGCTGATCGAGCGCTATCCCTATCTCGGCGGGCTCGCCGCCGGCGGCATGGTGCTGGTGCTCGACGACATGCACAATGGCGACGAGGTCACCACCATCGGCATCTGCAGCGAGATGATCGAGCGGATGGAGGCCGTCGGCGCCTGCGTCTATCCGAAACCGGAGGAGCGCGGCCAGAGCTGGGACCTCTACCGCAAATGGGCGCGCTGGGGCGCCTTCGACTTCCGGGCCCAGACCAAGCCCGCGCCGATCGTGATGGCCGCGGCCTTCGATCCCGACGGCTGGAAGCGCGTCTCCAACGACATGATCGAGGAGGCCGGCGTCGATGTCCGCCTGCATTCCTGGTTCTCGCGCACGGTGATGGAGGGCAACCGGGCCACCGGCGTGATCTGCGAGACCAAGCAGGGTCGCCAGGCGATCATGGGCGAGGTCGTGATCGACGCGACCGGCGATCTCGACGTCGCCGCCGCCGCGGGCGCGCCCTTCGTGCACGGCTCCTACATCCTGACCACGGTTTTCCGGCTCGGCGGCGTCGACACCGATGCAGCCGAACGCTTCGCCCTGGAGGAACCCGAGGCCTACGCCACCATCGATCGCCAGGCCAAGCGGATCATGGGCGGTTCCTGGGATTTCTGGTGGCTGAAGACGCCGCTGCCGGGGATCGTCTGGTGCAATTGCCCGCACATGACCGGGCTGGACGGCCTTTCGGTCGAAGACATCACCAAGGCCGACTTCCTCGGCCGCAAGCGGATCTACGCGCTGGTCGAGTTCGTCCGCGCCAAGATGCCGGGCTTCGCCAATGCCGTCGTCGTCGATGTCGCGCCGCAGCTCGGCGTGCGCCAGACCCGCCTGCTCGAGGGCGACTATGTCGTCACCAAGGAAGACGTGATGGACCGTGTCCATTTCGCCGACACCGTGGCGCGCGGCCGCGACTACTACACGCCGTACCGGGCGATGCTGCCCAAGGGCATCGACGGCCTGATCGTCGCCGGCCGGCACTATTCCGCGACCGAAGCCGCGCAGAAGCAGTCGCGCGAGATTCCGCCCTGCATGGCGATGGGCCAGTCGGCCGGCGTCGCCGCGGCGCTCGCGGTCGCAGGCAGTATCCCGCCTCGCGCGGTCCAGGCGGCCGCAATCTGCGAGCGCGTCCGCGCCCAGGGCGGCGACCCCGGCGACCGCCCGTCCGCCAACGCCACAATCCTGGAGAAAGCCGCATGACCACCCCTGAAAACCTGCCGCTCGCCGGGGTGCGCGTCATCGACTTCACCCAGGTAATGATGGGTCCGGTCGCGACCCAGATGCTGGCCGACTACGGCGCCGACGTCATCAAGATCGAGCGGCCCGGTTCCGGCGATCTCTCGCGGACCGCCTTCCCCAACGACCCCGCCGGCCTGCTCGGCCCGGTCTTCTGCTCGCTGAACCGCAACAAGCGCTCGGTGACGCTCGATCTGCGCCAGCAGGAGGATCGCGATGTCGTGCTCGAACTCGCCCGCACCTCCGACGTCGTCGTCAACAATTTCCGCGCCGGCGTGATGGAGCGCCTCGGCTTCGGCTACGAGGCCCTGGCCAAGCTCAATCCGCGGCTGATCTACGCGGTCGGCACCGGCTACGGCCTGACCGGTCCCTATGCGCACAAGGGCGGGCAGGACGTGCTGGCCCAGGCGATGAGCGGCGTGATGCATCGCCGCTCCAACGACGACCAGCCGCTCGCCGTTCACGCCACCACCTTCGCGGACTATTCGGCCGGCATGCACCTGGTCCAGGGCGTGCTGCTGGCGCTGCTGCAGCGCCAGAAGACCGGGCGCGGTCAGCAGATCTCGGTCTCGCTGCTCGATTCGATGCTGGCGGCGCAGACGCAGGAGGCCGCGGCCCAGCTGATGCGCGGGCGCGAGGTCAACTGGGGCGCCATGCCGCTCTCCGGGGTGTTTCCGACGTCCGACGGCGCGCTCGTCATGGTCGGCGCCTTCAAGGCCGACCCTCTCGGGGACATCTCGACGGCGCTCGGCGTCGACCATCTCGGCCGCGACCCGCGCTTCGCCGATTTCGCCGGGCAGGTCGCCAACAAGACGGCGCTCCAGGATATCTTCCGCGCGCGCTTCGCCACCAACACGACGGCCTATTGGCTCGCCCGGCTGGAGGAGGTCGACCTGCTCTGCGCGCCTGTCCGCTCGCTGGCGGAGGCCCTGGCCGACGAGCAGACCGCGATCAACGAGATGGTGATCGAGTGCGATGGCGAGGTCGAGCGGATCAAGGTGGTCGGGTCGCCGATCCACATGTCGGACGCGCCGGTCGCGATCCGGCGAGCGCCGCCCTCGCTCGGACGCGATACCGACGCGGTGCGCGCCGAGGTCGCCGCAGCCGCCATGCGGGCGGCCGAGTGATGGGCGTCCTGTTCGAAATCCGGGAGCACGTCGCACGCGTCACCATCGACCGGCCAGAGGTGATGAACGCGATCGACCAGGCGACGGAAGCCGAACTGCAGCGGATCTGGACGGCGATCGAGCAGGACCGTGACATCCGCGCGGTGGTGCTGACCGGCGCCGGCGAGCGCGCCTTCTCGACCGGAGCCGACATGAAGTCCGGCAGCGGCATGTCCGGCCTGGAGTACTGGGCGGCGCCGCGCCCCGGCGGCTTCGGCGGCATCGCGCTGCGCGAGACGCTCGACGTGCCGGTCATCGCCCGAGTGAACGGCCACGCGGTCGGCGGCGGTTTCGAGATGGTGCTCGGCTGCGACATTGTCGTGGCGGCGGAGCATGCCAGCTTCGGCCTGCCCGAGGCCCGTGTCGGGCGCCTGCCCCTCGATGGCGGAATGACCCTGCTGCAACGCCAGATTCCGCATCGCGCCGCGATGGGCATGCTGTTCACCGGCCGGCGCATCAAGGCCGAAGAAGCGCTGCGCTTCGGCCTGATCAACGAGGTCGTGCCCTTGGCCGAGCTCGATGCCGCGGTCGAGCGCTGGCTCGCCGACATTCTGGCCTGCGCCCCGCTCTCGCTGCGCGCCACCAAGCAGGTCGTGCGGCGCAGTGCGCATCTGACCGCCGCCGAGGCGCAGAGCCTGCGCCTGCCGGCGCTGGTCGAAGCCTTGAACTCCGCGGATTCGCAGGAGGGCGTGCGCGCCTTCGTCGAGAAGCGCAAGCCGGTCTGGACGGGGCGCTGACGCCATGCCCTACGTCATCACCGACGCCTGCATCGACGTGAAGGATCGCGGCTGTCTCGACGCCTGCCCGGTCGACTGCATCTATGAGGGCGGGCGCACGCTTTACATCCACCCCGACGAATGCATCGATTGCGGCCTGTGCGAAACCGTCTGCCCGGTCGCGGCGATCTATGCCGATGACCGGATTCCGGACGAGCTGACGAGGTGGATCGCGGTGAACAGCGCCTATTTCGGCCCGGAGATCAGCGGCCTCGGTTCGCCGCGTGGCGCCGATGCCAAGACGACACGCCAGGTCGATCATCCCGTCGTCGCGGCCTGGCCCGCCAAGCACGGCTGAATCCGCGATGCATGCGGCTGCCCTCGCCTATTTTCGCGAGACGGCCCGGCGCGGCTCGGTCCGCAAGGCGGCGAGCCAGCTGAACGTCGCCGCCAGCGCCCTGAACCGGCAGATCCTCAAGCTCGAAGCCGAGTTCGGCACGCCGCTGTTCGAGCGGCAGGCGTCGGGCATGAAACTGACCGCAGCCGGCGAATTGTTGCTGCGCCATGTCACGGCGACCTTCCATGATTTCGACCGCGTTCGCATCGCGATCGACGATCTGCGCGAAGCGCGATCGGGGCATGTGACGATTTCGGCAGTGGACTCGCTGCTGATCGACTTCGTGCCCCGTGCCATCGACCGTTTCCGGACGGCCTTCCCCGCCGTCGTCTTCACCGTCTTGGCTGTGGCGCCTCAGGAGGTGCCGGACCAGCTGATCGATGGACGCGCCGATATCGGCTTCACCTTCGTCGGCCAGATCGACAAGGGCACCGAGCTTCTGGCCGAGATCAAGGCGCCGCTCGGCGTGATCATGCCGTTCGACCATCCGCTCGCCGCCAAGGCCAGCATCAGCTTCGACGAAGCCAAGGCCTACCCGTTCCTGGCCCAGGCCGGGCCGCTGCCGCGCTCCGCCGATATCGATCCGGATTTCGCGGCGTTCCGCGCCGGGCTCGTGCCGCGCCTGACCTCAAACTCGATCCAGATGCTGAAGCGCTCGATCCGCCTGGGCATGGGCATCGCCTTCTTCACCCGGCTCGGCTTCCTGGAGGAGCTGGAACTGGGCGAGCTGGTCTGGCGTCCCTTTGCCTCACAGGCGATCAATCGCGGCCGCATCGGCCTGCTCACAGCCTCGGAGCGCACATTGAGCGCGCCGGCCAAACAGTTCGCGCGCCAACTTTGCGACGATATCGCGCGGACGAGCTGGAGCTAGAGGCTCGGCCCAAGGTCAAACGGGGATACCTGCTGAAGCGCGGCGGCTTGGCTACTCCTATCTGACAGGACACGGGCGGTCGCGCTGCGGCAGCGCCACGCGGCGGGCGCGTTCACCGTGGCGCGCGAGCGCATCCCTGATGCGGAGGGCGACTGCAAGCGACCCCAATGCCGGCCAAGGGATCACGCTGCCAAGGCCGCTCGCACGATGTCCTGCGCGAGCAGCCACGATTTCGGCTTCGCGATCTTTCTGCTGGTCGGTGACGTCATGAGCTTGATATGCCACCCAATCTCCTCTGGAGATGGCGGTGGCGAAGCGGCATTCGCGGCCACGGCCCCTGGACCCGGCGGAGCGATCAGGCCTCAAGGTTTCGCCTCGCGCCCCCCAAACTGATGACGGACATTGCGCCAGGTGATCGAACCTCCGGGCCTTCTTGAAGTTGCTCGAATGGCCGATACGCAGTGCCCTCGCCTATCTCCGGCCCCGCCCTCGAGGACGGCGCCGGCGGAGCTGTCGCGGCAAGCCATCCGCCGACGACTTGGTCCGAGCCTCCCCTTCCGCGGCAATATCAGCGACTGCGGCCCGCCTTCCACGGGCCGCAGTCGCTGCCGGTCAGACCACCTTGGTGTGCAGGGTGCCGATGCCCTCGATATGACCTTCCATCACGTCGCCGCGCACGATCGCACCGACGCCGGAAGGGGTGCCCGACATGATCAGGTCGCCCGGCTGCAGCTCGAACAGGCCGGAAAGGTAGGAGATCATCTCCGGCACCTTCCAGATCATGTGGTTGAGGTCGCCCTGCTGGCGGATCTCGCCGTTGACCTTGAGCCAGATCGCCCCGTTCTCAGGGTGCCCGATCGCGCTCGCCGGAACGATCTCGCCCATCGGCGCCGAATGCTCGAAGGCCTTGCCGATCTCCCAGGGCCTTGCCGCCTTCTTGCACTCGTCCTGCAGGTCGCGCCGGGTCATGTCGAGGCCGACTGCATAGCCGTAGACGTGGTCGAGCGCGCTTTCGAGGGGAATGTCCTTGCCGCCCTTGGCGAGCGCGACGATCATCTCGATCTCGTGGTGAACATTGCTGCTGCGCGGCGGATAGGGAAAATCGGCGCCATCGAGGACGATGTTGTCGGGGTTCTTCTGGAAGAAGAAGGGCGCCTCGCGGTTCGGGTCTCCGCCCATCTCGATCGTGTGGGCGGCGTAGTTGCGGCCGACGCAATAGATGCGGTGGACCGGGAAGCGGCTCTGCGTCCCGCGCACCGGGAGCGAAACCGGCGCCGGGGCCTGGACGACGTGGTTCTGAGGCGTGGCGATATTCATCTTGCTGGGTCCTTCGTTGGCAAGAGGATGGGTCAGCGCGAGGCGGCGTAATAGGCGAACCGACGTTCGAGCCCGGCCAGCAACTCGTTGAGGGTGAAGGCGAAGCTGAAAAGCACCAGCAGCAGCGCCCAGAAGTGCTCCATCAGGAAGTGCGACTGATAGATCTCGAACAGCGTGCCGAAGCCGACGACGGAGACGAGCAGTTGTCCGATGATCACGCCCTTCACCGCGCGGATCATGCCGAGCCGGATCCCGGCGAGGATCTCGGGCAGCGCCGCCCAGAGATAGATCCGGCTGAAGGCCTGCCAGGCATTGGCGCCGAAGCTGCGGGCCATCTCGACCAGCGAGGGCGAGATGGCACGGATGCCAGCGCGCGTGTTGAGCACGATGATCCACATCGAGAACAGCACGACGGTGAGGATAATCGTCGTCTCGCCGAGGCCGAACAGCACCATGATCACCGGGACCAGAGCGCTGAGCGGCGCCGAGAGGAAGAGGTTCACCCAGGGCAGGAGAAGCCGGTCGGCGATGACCGAGCGGCCCATCAGGATCCCGAGCGGGACGCCGATGCCGATCGCGATGGCGTTGCCGAAGAGGAAGGCACGGCCGGTGATCAGTAGCGCGTCGAGGAACGAAGCGGTCGGGACGATCTCGAAGACGCGCCAGATGATGCGCGACAGCGGCGGCAAGATGAACCCGGCCTCGGTATGGCCGGCGATCTCCCAGATCACGGCCCAGACGATGAGTGACGTCATCATGGGAAGGCGGACGCCGGAAATGACCATGGCCGCCTCCTAATCCAGATAATGCTTGAGCTGCTGCCAGATGTCCTCGACGACATCGAGATAGGCGCTGTTGCGCCTGATCTTCTCCGGGTCGCCGCCGCGCACGATTTTCGGCTCGATGATCGCCGAGACGCGGCTCGGTCGGCGCGAGAGCAGCGCGATCCGGTCGGAGACGTAGACCGCCTCCTCGATGCTGTGCGTCACGAAGATGAAGGACTTGCCTTCGTTGGCGACGAGCTCGAGCAACTCCTCCTGGAATTTGCGGCGCGTCTGCTCGTCGACGGCCGAGAACGGCTCGTCCATCAGCACGACCTTCGCGTCGACCGCGAGCGCGCGGGCAAGGCCGACGCGCTGGCGCATGCCGCCCGAGAGCTCGTGCGGATATTTGCGCTCGAAGCCTTTGAGGCCGACACGCGCGATCTGGCGTTCGGCGATCGCCTCGCGCTCGCCATGAGCGACCCCGCGCAGTTCGAGCCCGAAGGCGACATTGCGGATGACGCTCGCCCAGGGCATCAGCGCGAAATCCTGGAAGACGAAGGCGCGCTCGGGGCCCGGCCCCTTCACCTCGCGGCCATCGACGAAGACCTGGCCGCCGCTGGCCGGGATCAGGCCCGCGATGATCTTGAGGAGCGTGGTCTTGCCGCAGCCGGACGGGCCCAGCAGGGTCGTCAGCCGCCCCTCCGGAAAGTCCAGCGATATGCCGCTGAGCGCCTCGATGCCGCCCGCATAAGTCTTCGAGACGCTCTTGACCTCGACGATCGGCCGGGTGGCGAGCGCCGGGATCGCTGCCGGATCGGTCATCGCCCGCGGCGTCAGAGCTTCCATATCGAGGGTCATGCGCGGCTCTCCGGTCGGAACAGAGTGACCTCGATCCGTTCGAGCAGCTCGATGAACAGGACCGCGAACACGATGATGGCGAGAATGGCGGCGTACATCTTGGGATAGTCGGCGACCGACTGGTTGTAGGAGATTACGTCGCCGATCCCGGTCGGCGTGATCAGCAGCTCGGCGAGGATCACGCCGATGAAGGCAGCCGCGCAGCCGAGCCGGAGACCCGCGAAGATCATCGGGCTCGCCGCGGGCAGGATGACGAGGCGGATGCCCTGGCTGCGGCTGGCAAGGAAGGACCGGCTCATTTCCAGAAGCGATTTTGGCGTGTTGCGCACTGCGCCCAGCGTGTTCAGCACGATGACCGGCATCGCCATGATGCAGACCGTCATGATCTTGGCGGTGAGGCCGATGCCATAGGCGAAGGTCAGGATCGGGATGAGCGCCGCCAGCGGCGCGGCCTGCGCGATGATGAAGAGTGGCGCGATCAGCCATTCCGATGGCTCGTGCAGGCCCATCAGCACGCCGAGCCCGACACCGAGCAGGACGGACACGGCAAGGCCGATCACGAGCGGGTAGAGCGTGATCAGGAAGGCCTTGGAGAGCGTTCCATCGGCGATGATCGCGCCGAGCCCGCCCATGGTTTCGAGGAAGGTCGGGAAGGCCGGGCTCAACGGAATGCGCCCGGCATATTCCCAGAGCGCAAGCACGGCCGCGAAGGAAAGAAGACGCAGCACGAGCGGGTGGATAAGCACATCGCGCCAGTCGCTGGTCGCAGGCGCAGGGCGGGTCGGGAGAGCGGTCGAAAGGTTGGATATCTGCAAGGGAGGTCACTCCACTCGGGAGGCACAGCAAGGGGCAGGCCGGACCGTCAGCGCCCGGCATGCCGGTTGGCTGGACAGGGCGCGAGCTCGGCCTAGCTGCCCAGCGCCTTGCGTGCCCGTTCGAGCGGCGCGAGATACCAGAAGTCGTCGACCTTCAGCTCGCCCGCCGGCCCCTGCATCTGTCCGGCCTCGGTGTAGAACTCGAAATCGGCCTTCGCGATTTCGGCGCTGCCGCCGGTCGGCGCATAGACGCCCTCCTTGGTCGCCATCGTGTAGAACTTGGTGATGCCCTCCAGCACCTCCTTCGGCTGGTCGGCCATCAGCTTGCGCTTGCTGCGCTCCTGCTCGACTATTCCCGGATTGGCCGCCATTTCCTGCCAGAGCCGCAGGAATTCGGTGACGATGATGTCCACCTGCTTCTCGTTCTTCTTGATCCACTCGATCTGCCCGAACAGGGTCTCGTCGGAGGCGGGCTCGCTGACGCCGGGAAGGACGTGGAAGCGGTCGCCCGCCTTCTCCAGCAGCAGGTTCTTGTTGGCGAAGTCGACGACGGTGGCCTTGATCTGGCCCTTCATCATGCCGATGATCCGGTTCTCGGATCCGGGCACATAGCTGCGCTCGCCGAACTGGATGCCTTCGCGCTTGGCGATGATGTTGCCGATGGCCTCGGTCCCCGTCGCGCGGGCGTGGAAGGTGATCGGCTGGCCGTTCATGTCCTTCCACGACTTGTAGGCCTTGTCGGCGACCGGAAAGAAGACGAGCCGCGTGCCCTGGAAGAGCACGCGCAACGGCGCCTTGCTCTTCTGGACGACGGCATAGGGCGTGCCGATGCCCAGATCCGCCTGTCCATTGATCACGGCCTGGATGGCGAGATCCTCCTTCGAGAAATGCGTCACCTGGTAGTCGACACCCTTCTCCTTGGCGCGATCGAGCGCGATCACCATGGCGAGTGTCTCGGTCGACAGCACGTCTCCCAGTGCGATGCGGACCTTGCTCTGCGCCTGCGCCTCGATGCTCCCGAATATCAGGCCGGCCGCGACGGCAACGGCAACGGCAACGGCAACGGCACCGAACATGGCCGACAGTCTTCCTCCCAAGGGCTTCATGACCTGCCTCCTCCCATGATTTTCATTGGCCTTTTGCGCGATGTGGTCGCAACCAATTTTTATTTGGGCAGTGTCATGTGACGAATTGATCGTGTCAAGGCCGTAATCATTCGAAATAATTCGGCAACAGCGGTCCTCTGGGCGCCATTGCTCCAACCAATCTCATAATGGTTGCAATCACTGGTGATCCGTGGAATCAAGAGGACATACCTGTCGCCGGTCACGTCATGATGGATCAGAAAGTCACCCCTCCGGCCGATACCGCCCATTCGGGGGTGCTGACGCAGCTTTACGGTTTCCTCGCCTCCGCGCGGCTCCCGGATGACGGGCGGCTGCCGCCCGAGCGGGAACTTGCCGAGATGCTCGGCGTCAAGCGTGCCGAATTGCGCAGGGGCCTGGCCGTACTCGAGCGCGAGGGGCAGCTCTGGCGCCATGTCGGCAAGGGTACCTTCGTCGGAGCCCGGCCGCCGCAATTGGTGGACATCTCGGATCTGGCGCAACGCAGCAACCCGATCCAGGTGATGAAGGCGCGCATAGCGCTCGAGCCGGAACTCGCCCGCCTCGCGACGATCAATGCCACGGCGGCAGAAATCGCGACGCTCGCCGAGTTGAACGAGGCTTGCCGCAGCTCGACGACCTGGCGCGAGTACGAGGCTTACGACGCGCGCTTTCACCACCAGATCGCAGAGGCTGCGCACAACCCGATCCTGCTCGCGCTGTTCGACACGCTGAACGCCGTGCGCCGGGCCGTCACCTGGGGGCGACCGCGGCCGAGCCATGGCAGCCCACCGAGCGACCACCATAGTTTCGAAGATCATGACAGGATGGTCGACGCCATCGCCCACCGGGAACCCGCGGGGGCGGCCGACGCGATGCGCCGACATCTTCAGAATGTCGAGGACCGGCTGATCGGCCGCTCGACGTGAGGCCAAGCTTCCGAGAGAGCGATCGGAGTTGCTGCGCGCAGGCCAGCACCGACAGGAGCCTGACCCGGCGCACTCCTCTTTTGACGTCCGCTTTCCGGCGCTCTGAATGATCTGTAAGCCGAAGGCTCGATCGTGGCGGCAGCCGGGTTATCCGTTCAGCGCAGCGTCGGGTCGAGCTTGTCGCGCAGCCAGTCGCCGACGAGGCTGACGGCGAGCGTCGTCAGCACGATCGTGAAGGCGGGCGCCAGCATGATCCAGGGCGCGCGGGTCAGGTATTCGCGGCCATAGCCCACCATGTTGCCGAGGCTCGTCATCGGCGGCTGCACGCCGAGGCCCAGGAAGGAAAGCCCGCTTTCGAGCAGGATGACCTCTGGGAAGGTCAGCGTCATCGAGACGATCAGGGTCGAGGCGATGTTGGGCAGAATGTGCTTGAGATAGACGCGCGCCGGCGCGGCGCCGATCTGGCGCACCGCGCCGGCATAGCCCTGCGCCCCAGCCGATATGGCAAGGCCGCGCGCGATCCGGGCATAGCGCTCCCAGCCATAGAGCCCCATCAGGCCGATGAAGAGCGGCAGCGCGTTGCCGAAGAAGGCGAGCACCGACAGCGCCAGGATCAGGAAGGGCATCGCCGCCTGAAAATCCGCCAGCATCAGCACGACCTGCTCGACGATCCCGCGGAAATGCGCGGCGAGGAACCCCATCAACGTCCCCAGCACGGCCGAGATGATGGTCGCGCCGAACGCCACCAGCAGCGAGATCCGTACCGAGATGATCAGGCGCGAGAGCACGTCGCGGCCGAGCTCGTCCGTGCCGAGCCAGTGCAGCGGATGGAAGGGCAAGGCCAGCCGGTTGCGCAGGTCATAGGCGGTGAACCGGTAGGGCGTCAGCCAGTCCGCGAAGAGCGCGACGATGATGATGAAGGCGATCCAGACCAGCCCGCACCAGACGAGGAACGGAATCCGCTGCTTCGGTTTCGGCTTGGCCGCGTCGATGGCGGGGACGGCGGTCACGGTGACATCGGCCATCTCAATGCGCTCCCGCCTTGGCGCCACTGCGCAGCCGCGGATCGAGCAGGCCGTAGAGCAGGTCGACGATCAGATTGGCGCTGACCATCGTCATGGCGACCAGCAGCAGGATGCACTGCACGACGGCAAGATCCCGGTTGGCCACCGCGACGACGAGCAGCCGCCCGACACCGGGCCAGGAGAACACGCTCTCGACCACGACCGCGCCGGCGATCAGGCTGCCGACCATGAAGCCGACGACGGTAACCGTCGGCACCGCGGCGTTGGGCAGGGCATGGCCGCGCACGACACGAGACCAGGGCACGCCCTTGGCGCTGGCAGTGCGGATATAGGACTGGCCGAGCACCTCGAGCATGGCGCTGCGCGTGAAGCGCGCCAGCACGGCAGCGCCGCCGATGCCGAGCGTCAGCACCGGCAGGATGGCATGGCGCCAGCTCTCCTGCCCGCCGGAGGGCAGCCAGCCGAGCTGGACGGAGAAGACCAAGACCAGGACGAGGCCGAGCACGAAGCTGGGGACCGTGAATCCGGCGACCGCCGTCACCATCACGATGCGGTCCATCAGGCTGTCGCGATGAAGCGCGGCATAGATGCCGGCAGGGATGCCGATCCCGAGCTTGAGGGCGAGCGCCGGCAGCGTCAGCGCCAGCGTCGCGGGGATGCGTTCGAGCACGAGCTGCATAGCCGGACGCCCGTCGCGCATCGACTGGCCGAGCTCGCCCTGGCCGATCGCGGAGAAATAGCGCAGATATTGCAGCCAGATCGGGTCATCGAGGCCCCAGGCCTTGCGGAAGGCGGCGATGGCCTCGGGAGGCGCATCGACGCTCATGATGATCAGCGCCGGATCGCCCGACATCCTCAGCACGACGAAGGCGAAGGTCACGACGAGCGCGACCGTCAGGGCCGCGCGGCACAGCCGGATGAGGAGGAAACGCAGCATCAGCTCGCCGCCTTGAGGAAATTGGCCTGGTCGTGGGCGACATGGCAGGCCGTGAGGCGCCCGTCCGGCAGCGGCAGCAGGCGAGGACTTTCGACCTTGCAGCGCTCGCGAGCCGCATGGCAGCGCGGGTGGAAAGCGCAGCCGGAGGGGCGCGCCGCCGGATTGGGCGGGTCACCCTGCAGCACGATACGAGGGCGGGCGCGACGGCCGGGCACCGGCGAAGCGGAGACCAACGCTTCGGTATAGGGGTGCGCCGGGCTGGCGAGCAGGAGATCGGCATCGCCTTCCTCGACGATGCGCCCGAGATACATCACCGCGACGCGGTGGCTGACCTGGCGGATCACTTTCAGGTCGTGGCTGATGAACAGCAGACCGAGGCCGAGCTCCTGCTGGAGGTCGACCAGCAGGTTGACGACCTGCGCCTGGATCGAGACGTCGAGCGCCGAGACCGGCTCGTCGCAGACCAGCAGGTCCGGCTTGGTCGCGAGCGCCCGGGCGATCACGGCGCGCTGACGCTGGCCACCCGACAGCTCATGCGGATAGCGGTTGCCCTGATCGGCGCGCAGGCCGACGGCCTGCAGCAAGGCTGTCGCCATGGCACCGCGCTCCCCGGCCTCGCCGATGCCGTGAACGTCATAGGGTTCGCGAACCTGTTCGAGGATGGACAGGCGCCGGTCGAGCGCGCCGAGCGGATCCTGGTAGATCATCTGCATGCGGGCGCGCATCTGGCGCCAGGCGAGCGTGCCGGCCGCGGGAATCGGGGCGCCCATAAACAGGACGTCGCCATCATCCGGCGGCTCCAGCCCGAGCGCGAGCCGCCCGGTCGTCGATTTTCCCGAGCCGGATTCGCCGACGAGGCCGAGCGTGCGGCCGCGCTCGACCGTCAACGAAACACCGTCGACGGCGCGGACATCGACCGAGCGGCCAAGCAGGCCCCGGCGCATGGCATAGCGACGTGCGATGCCTCGCACCTGAAGCAGAGGGGCGCTGCTCATGCGTAGACGGGCTCCGGCCGGCGCTGCGGCTGCGCCAGCGGCGGCGTCATGATGCAGGCGGCCTGCCGGTCCGTTGCTTTCAAGGCGAGCGACGGCACGCGAGTATCGCAAGCCTCGACCCGACGCGGACAGCGCGGTGCGAAGGAGCAGCCCGGCGGCAGGTTCCAGGGCTCCGGCACGTTGCCTTCGACCGGGACGAGACGCCGGCGGACCCCTTCGAGCGGCGGCAAGGCGGCGAGCAGGCCTTGCGTATAGGGGTGCAGCGGCTGCTCGAAGAGCGCCTCGGATGCCGCTGTCTCGATGATGCGACCGGCATACATCACGCAGACGCGATCGCAGGTCTCGGAGATCACGCCGAGATCGTGGCTGATCAGCACCAGGGCCATGTTGGTTTCGCGCCTGATCCGGGTCAGCAATTCGAGGATCTGCGCCTGGATCGTCGCATCGAGCGCCGTCGTCGGCTCGTCGGCGACCAGGACGTCGGGCTTCCCGGCCAGCGCCATGGCGATCATCACGCGCTGGTTCTGGCCGCCAGAGAGTTCGTGCGGGAAGGCGTCGAGCCGGCGTACCGCGTCGGGAATGCCGACGAGATCGAAGAGGCGCTTCGCCTCGGCGCGGATCGCTCTGCCGGAGAGCCCGCCATGCAGCGCCAGCGCCTCGCCGACCTGCCGGCCGAGCCTGATCACCGGGTTCAACGCGCTGGCCGGGTCCTGGAAGATCATGGCGATGCGCCCGCCACGCACGCTGTCGAGCGTCGTCGGCACCGCGCCGATCAGTTCGCGCCCGTCCAGTATGACGCTGCCGGTGATCGTCGCCTTTTTCGGCAGGAGGCCGAGGGCCGCGAGCCAGGTCACGGATTTGCCGCAGCCGGACTCGCCGACCAGGCCGACAGCCTCGCCGCGATGGATGGCGAGGTCGATGCCGTGCAGCACCTTCACGCCGTCGAACGAGACCGTGAGGTCGCGAATGGCGACGAGCGGGCTCGTCTCGTGACTGGTGAGATCGGTCATGGCGACCTCCTCGAACATGCAAGAGAAAACGGCGCGACCCGCAAGGTCGCGCCGTCGATGACCGTCGGGGTCAGCTGCGCCCGCCCCAGTTCTCGGCACGGAAGTCCATGGCGAAGGCGGGCGAGGCCTTCCAGGCGAGCGCCTTCGGCTTGGCGGTAAAGGTCGCGTTCTGGTGCAGCACCGTATAGGCGGGGTCCTCGCGCTCGGCGATTTCCAGCATGCGGCGGAAGGCGGCCTTGCGGCGCGCGCGGTCCGTCGAGGTCTCCAGCTCGACGGAGAGCTGGTTCAGCTCGGCATTGGTCCATTCGCCGGCCTGCTGCTGCTGGCCGTTGGGGCCATGCTGGCTGACCATCGACGAAACCGGATCGTTGAACGGCGCCGAGTTCGACCAGTCGCGCACCGCGCGCGTCGGGGTCCGCTCGAGGATCTGCTGCCAGTTCTCCTTGACCTGGATCTCGACGTTGAGCCCGGCCTCCTTCCACATCTCGGCCAGGATCTGCGCGGTGGCGGTCTGGTTGGTGTAGTAGTTGTTCAGCAGGCGGTAGGGGATCGGATCGCCCTTGTAGCCGGACTGCTTGACCAGATCCTTGGCGAGCTTGAGGTCGAAGGCCGGCACCGACCAGTCGGAGACGAACATGTCGCCGTAATAGGGCCATTGCAGGCCCTTCGGCACCACGGTGCGCCCGGCCCAGAGCGAATCGACGATGGCCTGCCGGTCGATCGCATGGGTCATGGCCCGGCGGACGAGCGGGTTCTGCAGCTGGGTATGGTTCTTGTCGAACACCGTCAGGCGATGGTTCAGGATCGTCCCGCCCTGGACCTCGAAGGCCGCGTTCTTCTCGATCTGCGAGATCTGGTCCGGCGGGATGTCGCAGGCGAACTGGTACTGGCCCGAGAGCAGGCCGTTGATGCGCGAGGCGGTCTCCGGCACCTCGACGAAGCGGATCGATTTCAGCGGCGGGCGGCCGCCCCAGTATTCGTCATGGGCCTCGAGCAGCAGCGAGACGTCCGGGCGGTATTCGGCGACACGGTAGGGGCCGGTCGTGACCGGCTTCATCGCCCAGTCGCTATAGGTCTTCGCCTCCTCGAAGGCGCGGCGGTTCATGATCTCGCTGCCATAGCGCGAGATGCGGCCTTCCATGGTGACGTCCGGCGTGCCGTTGACGAAGCGCACCGTGTACTTGTCGATGATCTGGATGCCGAGCAGGGCCGGCCAGGAGCGGCGTGCGACAGCCGGGACCTCGGCCGGCAGCTCCTTGCTGGCGCGGCCGCCGCCGACGACGAAGTCGACGGAGATGGTCTTGCCGGCGGCGGGCTGCGTGTCGCCGAACATCCGCTCCTTGCCGAAGGTGAAGGCGACGTCGTCGGCGGTCAGCTCGTCGCCATTGTGGAACTTCACGCCCTGGCGCAGCTTGAGCTCGACCGTCTTGTCGTCGATGCGCTTCCACTCGGTCGCGAGGCCCGGCACGCTTTCCAGATTGCCGGTCCAGTTGCGTCCGATCAGCCCTTCCCACAGCGAGGAGAAGAAGACGCGCTCGCCGACATTGGACTGCTCCCGCAGCACGTCGAGCAGGTTCGAATTGGCGATCTTCTGCACCGCGATGGTGATCGAGGGGCGGTTGTCGGCCTGCGCGATCGCGAAGCGCGAGGGCAGGATGAGCGCGGAGCCGCCGAGCGCTATTGCGCTGCGACGCGTGAAGGAGCCGACCATGACTGGTCTCCTGTTTCGGTTGCGTTGGGATTGCGCTCCTCCAGCCCGCGCGGGCTGGAGCGGAAATGGGTCAGCGTCCGGTCGGCATGGGTCAGCCGCCAGGACAGCGCCTTCTGGGCGTAGTCGCGCACCAGCGCCGCATAGCTTTCGTCTTCCGCCAGGTTGACGAACTGGTTGGGGTCGCTGCGCAGGTCGAAGAACAGCGGCGGCAAGGCGGCGAAATGGACGTATTTGTAGTTCTCGTCCTGCACGACGCAGAGGCTGGATTCATCCATGCCGAGCCCGAGCACCTTTTCCGGCTCGGAATAGTGCACGTCGCGGAAATCGTATTCGTAGTGCAGCTCGGTCCGCCAATCCGTCGGGCGGATGCCTTGCGTGAACGGCATCACCGAGTGCCCGTCGCAGGCGCGCGGCGCCTCGCCGCCGAGCCAGTCGAGGATCGTCGGCATCACGTCGACGCTTTCGGTGAAGGCTTCCTCGATCGCGCCGCGGCGGCCGGCGGCGCCCTGCGGATCCTTGATGACGAGCGGAATGCGGAAGCTCTCGTCGTGGAAGCCGATCTTGCCGAGCAGGTGATGGTCGCCGAGCTGCTCGCCATGGTCGCTGGTGAAGACGACCAGCGTGTCGTCCCACTGCCCGGTCTCGTCGAGATAGGCGAAGACCTGGCCGAGGCAGTCGTCGATCTCGCTGATCAGCCCGCAATAGGTCGCGCGCATCTGGCGGATCTCGGCTTCGTCCAGCGTCGCGCCCGAACCTTCGGCCCCGTGGAAGAACGAGCCGCGCGAGATCGCGTCGACATAATATTTGATCAGCGGGTGCTGGGCGCCTTCGGCTTCGGGCGAGTCAGCCCGGATCGGCGCCGGCATGTCCTGCGGCCGATACATCGCGTGATAGGGCGCCGGCGCGACGAAGGGAGGGTGCGGCCGGTAGTAGCCGAGATGCAGGAAGAAGGGCCTGCCGGCGCGGCCCTTGAGATAGGTCAGCGCGCGCTCGGTGAAGAAGGAGGAGTCGGAGAGTTCCTTGGGGATGCGGGCCGGGCGCTCGGTCGCTCCAGGCACGGCATCCTCGCCCTCGGGCAGCCAGATGTCCTCGCGATTGGACGGCAGCGCGAAGCCGTTCTGGGCGACCCAGCCGAAATAGCCGTCCATGTTCGGCTCGAAGGCGCCGACCGAACGGAAGCCGTCCATCAGGTCGCCGAGCACGAGGAAGCGCGGGTCCTGTTTCGCGGTCGAGCGCGGATCGGGCGTCGTCGTGGTGTAGCCGATCAGCGCCGGGTCGTAGCCGATGGCGCGCAGCGCCTTGCCGAGGTTGAAATGGCGTTGGTCGAGCGGGACCGTGTTCTGGACCGCGCGATGGTTCATCAGGTAGAGGCCGGTCAGCAGGCTGGCGCGAGCCGGGCCGCACGGCACGCAGGCCGTGACGTGGTTGGCGAAGGTCACCCCCTCGGCGCACAGCCGGTCGAGATTCGGCGTCTTGAGGAAGGGCTCCTGGCCGCGCGCGCGCAGCAGATGCGGGACGAAATCGGCGCGCCATTGGTCGACGACGATCAGAAGGACGTTCTTGCGAGTCATGCTTGGCCTCTCGGAGTGGCGCCCAGCTATCGGCCGCGGATGACGGCTGCATGACCTGCAAGGTGATTGGCGGGCGGAAGCCGTGCCGGCGGAAGTGCCGCCGGTGCGACCGGAGGCGACGACTCTTTGCGTCGAAGGCTCGGCTTAGATCCGACATGCGTTGTCTGCCGAAGCAATTCACCGGCAACGCGCTTGTCTCGGCAATTCCCGATCGGCCAACATCGGACGGCTCGCGGTCATTGACCCGCGAACCAACCGAGGGATGAGGGCAAGGGCAGATGAGCGGACTGTTGATCGCGGGCGGCCGCGTCGTCGATCCGGAAAGCGGCCATGACGACATCGCCGATGTCGCAGTTGCGGACGGACGGATCGTTGCGATCGGCTTCGGCCTCGGCAGCGCCGAGCGCATGATCGACGCGCGGGGATTGGTCGTGGCCCCCGGCTTCATCGACCTTCACGCTCATGGCCAGTCGATCCCGGCCGACCGCATGCAGGCCTTCGACGGTGTCACCACGACGCTGGACCTCGAGGCCGGGGTGCTGCCGGTCGCCTCCTGGTATCGCCGGCAGGCGGAGCAGGGCCGCATCCTGAACTACGGCGCCGCCACGAACTGGGCCTTCGCCCGGATCGGCGCGATGATCGGCATCAACGAGGAATCGTCGCTGGAGGCGTTCGGGCGCGCGATGCGCGATCCACGCTGGATGGACAATATCTCATCGCCGTCCGAGCAGCAGAACATCCTCGAGCGTATCGCGGCCGGACTCGACGAGGGCGGCATCGGCATCGGCATCCTGAACGCTTACGCCCCCGGCGCGGGCGTGCAGGAACTGACGGCGCTGTGCCAGCTCGCCGCCGAGCGCGGCGTGCCGACCTTCACCCATATCGCCTATATGGCGAATACCGATCCGAAGAGTGCGGCGGAAGCCTATATCCGCCTGATCGGCTATGCCGGCGCGACCGGCGCGCATATGCACATCTGCCATTTCAACAGCTCCAGCAAGACCGATGTCGAACGCTGCGCGCGGCTGATCAAGAAGGCGCAGGCGCAGGGCCTGCCGATCACGGTGGAAGCCTATCCCTACGGCACGGGCTCGACGGTGATCGCGGCCGCGTTCTTCAGCGACCCCGAATTCGAGCGCCGCAACGACACGCGCTACGAGCAGATCCAGCTGGTCACCAGCGGGCGCCGGATCCAGGACCGCGAGGACCTGCTCGCCGCCCAGTCCGAAGACCCGTCGCAGCTCGTCCTGTGGCATGTGCTCGACACCGAGAACAACGCCCGCCATCGTGACATGCTCGACCTCTCGGTCCTGTATCCCGGCGGCGCGATCGCCTCGGACGCCATGCCGTGGTCGATGCCGGACGGATCGACCTATACCGGCGACGCCTGGCCGCTGCCGGACGAGGCGACATCGCATCCGCGCTCGTCCGGCACCTTCACGCGCTTCCTGCGGCACTGGGTGCGCGAGCGGCAGGCAGTCAGCCTGCAGGAGGGGATCGCAAAGTGCACCCTGATCCCGGCCGAGATCCTGGCCGCGAGCACGCCCGCCATGCGTGACAAGGGCCGGCTGAAGGTCGGCGCCGACGCCGACGTCGTGGTGTTCGACCTCGACACGCTCACCGACCGGGCGGAGTTCTCGGCGATGAATCGTCCAGCCGAAGGCGTCCGGCACCTCGTCGTCAGCGGCAAGCCGGTCATCGCCGATGGCGTCATGGACGTCGCGGCCCGGCCGGGTCAGCCTGTGCGCCGCCCGCTCAGTGCGGCGGCCTGAAGACCATGCCGGTTCCGATCCTGCTGGTGACGGGCTTTCTCGGAGCCGGCAAGACGACGCTGGTCAATCGCATCCTGCAGCAGGCCGACGGCCGGCGCATCGCCGCCGTCGTCAATGATTTCGGCGCGATCAACATCGATGCGGAGCTGATCGCCGGCGCGGAGGACGGCGTCGTCAGCCTCGCCAATGGCTGCATCTGCTGCTCGCTGGAAGGCGATCTGCTGAGGACGCTCGCCAGCCTCCTGCGGCGAACCCCGCGCCCTGAAGCGATCGTGATCGAGACCAGCGGGGTCGCCGACCCTAACGATGTCGTCCGCAATCTGATGGATCCGGTGATCTGGCGCGAAGCGCCGTTGGAGACGGTGCTGTGCGTCGTCGATGCCTCGGCACCGAAGGCGCAGCTCGAGGACCCGCTGTTCCTGAGCCAGCTGCGGGCGGCCGACCTGCTCGCCGTCAGCAAGGGAGACCTCATCGACAGGTCATCGCTCGACGAGCGCTGCCGGTCCCTGTCGCAGATCAATCGCAGGGCCACGCTCGTCGAGGCCACCGGGGGCGAGGTCCCGCTCGATCTCGTCTTCCCCGAAGTCGAGACACCCCGCGAACGGACGACGCGCCCCAAGAGGCCGAGCATCGACCGCTTCGAAAGCTTCAACTGGACATCTGGCGAGCCGATCTCGCTCGCTGCATTTCAGCAAGCCTTCGGCCGGCTCGCGCCGCGGCTCGTGCGCGCAAAGGGCTTCCTGGCGACGATGGAGAAGCCCGGTTGCCGATATCTCTTCCAGTTCGCGGGCGGAAAAGCCACGCTGGCGCCTCTCGATCGGGAGGGGTCGGCGCGGGAGGGCACGCGGATCGTCTTCATCGCGGAGATCGACAGGATCACTGCAGCGGAGATCGACGAGGCGATGAGCCGCGCCGGCATCGCCTCATGATCTGCATGTCGCCGCTGAGACGGAGCCTCAGCCGATGCCCGCGCGGCCTCGACCGGAGGCATTATCCCAGGCAGGTCGCGCCCGGCTGAACCACGGCCGGCTGGTTCCAGGATGCGCGGTCAGGCTCGACCAGCGGCCAATTTCGATCCGGGTCCGGCCAGGGAATCGCGGAGACCAGCGCCCTTGTGTAGGCGTGCTGCGGCTTCTCGATGACGCGCTCGGGCGCCCCGGCCTCGACCAGGCGGCCGTCATAGAGGACGATCACCTCGTCGCTGACCTGATAGGCGGTGGCGAGGTCGTGGGTAATGTAGACCACCGAGATCGCATGCTCCTGGCGCAGCGCCCGCAGATTGTTCAGGATCGTCATCCGCAGGGAGGCGTCGACCATCGAGACCGGCTCGTCGGCGACGATCAGGCGCGGCTTCAGCGCGAGCGCCCGCGCGATCATCAGGCGCTGGCGCTGTCCGCCCGACAGCTCGTGCGGGAAACGCCCGAGCACTTCGCGCGGATTGAGGCCGACATCGCGGCAGGCGGCTTCCATCGCTTCCCGCGCCTCGGTCCGGCTCCCGGCCGCGCCGAGATGGAGCAGCGGCATCAGCAGGGCATGATCGACACGGTAGAACGGGTTGAACGAGGCATAGGGGTCCTGGAATATCGCCTGCACCTCGCGGCGAAAGCGGGCGCGCTCCGGCACGGAGAGCTGGCTGACATCCTGGCCGCGATAGCGAAACTGCCCTTCGCTCGGGGGTTCCAGGCCGAGCATGATGCGCGCCAGCGTGGTCTTGCCCGACCCGGACTGGCCGACGACGGCGATCACGCGCGGCCGCTCGGCGTCGATGCGCAGGTCGATCGGCGCCAGCGCCTGCTTGCTGTCTCCGCCGAGGAGCCCACCGCCGAAGGTCTTGCTGACGCCCGTGAGCTCGAGGAAGGGCGCGCCTGCGGCGGGGCGCTCGCCCGATGGCCGCGACGGGCGCGAGCCCAGTGTCGGCACGCTCTCGATCAGCTCGGCCGAATAGGCGTGCTGCGGGGCGGCGAAGAGCCGGCGCGTCGGCGCGTCCTCGACGATCCGGCCATCCTTCATCACGATGATCCGGTCGGTGGCCTGGGCCATCAGGCCCATGTCGTGGCCGATGATCACCATGCCGCAGCCGATGCGCTTCTGCGCCATGTGCAGGGTCTGGATGACCTGACGCTGGGAGATCACGTCGAGCGCGCTGGTCGGCTCGTCGGCGATGATGATCTTGGGGTCCAGCATCATCGCGATGGCGATGCAGACCCGCTGCTTCATGCCTCCGGAGAGCTGGTGCGGGAAGAGGTCGGCGACGGAGGCGGCAAGGCCGACGCCGGCCAGCGCGTCGTCGACGCGGGCCTTGGCCTCCCGGGCGGAGAGCCTGATGCCATGGTCGGCGAGGCCGTCCAGCATCTGCTCGCGCACCCGCAGCACCGGGCTCAGCGAATTCATCGCGCCCTGCGGGATGTAGGAGATGGTCTTCAGGCGCGCGGCGCGGATCGCCGGGCCCTTCAGCCCGACGAGATCGAGATCGCCGATCCGGGCGGAACCCGCAACGATCCGCCCCGGCGGCTTCAGCATCCGCATCAGCGCCAGCGCCGTCGTGGTCTTACCCGAGCCGGACTCGCCGACGAGGCCGACGCGCTCGCCGGCGGCGACCGCCAAGGAGACGTCGCGCACGGCATGGACGATCTGCCTCGTCGTGAAGAAATCGACCGAGAGATTGGAGACCTGCAGCAGGGTCATGTCAGGCCCTCCGGCGCAGACGCGGATTGGCGAGCTCGTCCAGGCCGGCATTGACGAGGTAGAGGCCGACGAACAGGACGACGAGGATGGCGAGCGGCGGCACGATCCACCACCACATGCCGCGCAGGAAAGCCGAGAGCTCCATGATCCAGAAGATGGTCATGCCGAGCGTCGGCTCGTTCTGCGGGCCGAGGCCCATGGCCTCGAGGCCGACGCCGGCCAGGATCGCGGCGGAGACGGCGGTGACGAAGCTCGATATCAGGAAGGGCAGCAGGTTCGGCACGATCTCGCCGAAGATGATCCTGAGCGGGCCGAGCCCCGACAGCCGCGCCATCTCGATATAGCCGGCGTTGCGGATGACCAGCATCTGACTGCGCACCTGCCGCGCCGGCCGGCGCCAGGCCAGGGCTGCGATGATCAGGGCCATGCCTAACGAGGTGAGCTCGGTCTGCACCACCGCGGCGATCATCACGAGAAGCAGGATCGCCGGAACCGTCAGCAATACGTCGACGACCCAAGTGATGGCCTTGTCGCGCCGGCCGCCGACATAGCCGGCATAGAGGCCGATGGCGCTGCCGACGGCGACGCCGAGCGCGCCGGCGACGAGGCCGGTGCGGACGGTCAGCCAGGTGCCGAGGATCATCACCGAGAGGATGTCGCGCCCCTGAGGATCGCTGCCCAGCGGCACGTCCGGGCCCGGCGGCTGCGCCGGAGGGGCGGAGAGCGGGCTGGCGGCATTGGTGTCGACGATCAGCCGGCCGAGCCCGGTGAACAGGACGAGCGTGAGCAGCAGCAGGCCGCCGACGATCATCGACGGGTTGCGGCGGAGATAGCCGAGCGTTTCGCCGAGCCAGGCCGGGCCGCGCTGCGCCTGCTGCGATCCGCGGGTTTCAACGCGTGCGGTCGTCATCGTCACCTCCCGACCCGGGCGCGCGGATCGAGCAGCGGATAGAGGAGGTCGACGAGCAGCATCGACAGCGCGACGGTGAGCGTCAGGATGAAGACGATCCCGTAGATCGTCGGGAAGTCGAAGAGCTTGATCGAATCGAGCAGCAGCGAGCCGAGCCCCGGATAGGCGAAGACGATCTCGACCAGCACGGCGCCGGTGACGATCTGGCCGAAATAGAGAGCGAGCGCGGTGACCTGCGGCAGCAGGGCGTTGCGCATGCCGTAGCGATAGAACAGCCGCGAGGGCTTCAGCCCCTTCGCTTCGGCGAAGGTCATGTAGTCCTCGCCCTGGACGGTCACCATCATGCCGCGCATGCCGATCGCCCAGGTTCCGACCGAGGCGATCAGGATCGACAGCGCCGGCAGCGTCGCGTGTTGCAGGACCTCGACGGCGAAGTCCCAGGACCATTCGGGCACGGATGTCAGGCCGTACCCGCCCGAGACCGGGAACCAGCCCAGCCGCGAGGCGAAGATGTAGATCAGCACCAGCCCGAGCAGGTAGAACGGGATCGCCGAGAACACCATGATGATCGGCGAGACCACGCTCAGCAGCTTCGAATTGCGGTACCAGCCGGCGGCGGCCCCCAGCAGCGTGCCGATCAGGAAGGCGAGCAGCGTGGTGGTGATCATCAGGCCGAGCGTCCATGGCAAGGCCTCGCCGATCAGGTCGGACACGCGCGCCGGGTACTTGGTGATCGACTGGCCGAAGTCGAAGCGGGCCATGTCGCCGATATAGCGCAGGTACTGCGTGAGCAGCGGCTGATCGAGCCCGAACCGGGCGCCGAAGGCCTGCGACATCTCCTGGATCTTGGTCGGATCGACGCCGGACGTGCCAGCCAGTTGCGTCAGCTTCTCCGCGATCGGGTTCTTGGGGGCGATGCGCGGGATGAAGAAGTTGAGCGTGGCGGCCGCCCAGACGACGGCGACCACCATGACGATCCGCCGTCCGATCAGGACGAGCATGTCACTGCACCGGCTTCAGGCGCGGCAGCACATAGCCGAAGCTCCCGGAGGTGTACCAGAAACTCGGCTGCATATAGGGGTTGTCCTTGGTCGGCCAGCCCGTCCAGTACGTCTGGTTCATCGGCACGCGATGGTACCATTCGGAGATCGGCACCTCGACGGCCTCGCGCATCCAGATATCCATGGCGGCGACGACGAGGTCCTTGATCCCAGGATTATCGGGAGCGAGCCGGCCGATCTCGTCGACGATCTTGTCGTAATCGGCATTCGACCAGCGGGCGGGGAACAGCGTCGGCCGGCCGACCTCGAACGCGTTCCTGGAATGGTACATCTCGAGCGTCGCATAGGGGTCGGCGATCGAGCCGCGATGGCCGAACAGCGTCAGGTCGAAGCGGCCGTCGCGCAGGACCGCGCGGCTTTCCGGGGTCGAGCGGAAGGAGGCGTCGACGCCGGCGTTCTTGAGCTGCTGGGCGACGATCGGGCCGACCGCGTTGAGCACGGGGATCGCCTCGATCACCACCGTCAATGGCTGGCCGTCCTTCTCCCAGATGCCGGAGGCGTTCTTCTTGTAGCCGGCCTCGCCCATCAAAGCGTCGCCCTTCGCCTTGTCGTAGACGCCGACGCCGTGCTTGGCCGCGACCGGGGCGATGGCGTCGATATAGGGCTTGAGCGCGCCGAAGCCGGGGAAGGGATCGACCTTCGGCTCGGCCGCGCCGGAATAGGCGACATCGACGATCTGCTTGCGGTCGATATAGTGGCCGATCGCGCGGCGCAGGCGGATATCCGCCCATTTGCCGGATTTATGATTGAAGTAGAGCGAGGTCGGCCACCAGTCGCGGGCGCCATAGGGCGCGTCCTTGCCGGTCCAGGTGGTGATCTTCGGGTTCTGCGTCACGACCTGGCGCACCACCTCGGCGACCTGGATGTCGTTGACGATGTCGGCCTGGTTGCTCGAGATCAATTGCACCATGCGGTCGCGGGTGCCGCCGGGAACGGTGATGATGCGCCGCACCTCCGGCATCGGGGCGAGCTTGGCCTTGGCCGCCCACCAGTCGTCGCGCCGGTCGATGAAGACCTGCGCATCCGTGAAGCGGGAGACGGTCCAGGGGCTCGTGGTGACCGGCCAGCCCTTGGCGACGTCGAAGAAGCGGAAGGCGGCCGGGTCCCCGGCATCCTTCCAGATGTGCTCGGGCACCCATTGCAGGCCGATGTCGAAATAATTGATCAGGTATTTGAAGGCGAAGCGCGGATCGGGCTCGCTGAGGTCGATGCGGACAGTGCGATCATCGACTTTCGCCACCGCCTTCACGGAAGCGGCCAGCGCGGCGGCGTTGAGCAGGTCCTTCTTGCCGCGGCCGTTCTCGATCAGCATGTTGAGCGTGAACAGCACGTCGTTGACGCCGAAGGGCTTGCCGTCGCTCCAGGTCACGCCGTCGCGCAGCGTCACGGTCAGCGAGGTGAAATCGGCATTGTACGCGTACCCCGTCGCCAGCCAGGGGATCACCGAATTGTCGGTTACATTGTAGTAGAACAGCGGCTCGAACATGTTGATGATCGAGACGCGATAGTCCTCGTTGTTGATCGAGAACGGGTTGGCCAGCCCGACATTGCGGAAGACCGGCGCCTCCACCTGCGCCGCGACGATGAGCGTGCGGTTGCGCGGCACGTTCTGGGCCGATGCCACGGCCGAGGTCAGGGCGAATGCTGCGCCGATCATGAGGCTTGGGAGCAGCCTGCGGCTAGCCATGGGTCGTCTCCTCTCTGTTGCCTTGCGGGCCCGGTTCTTCAGCCGGCTTGCCGTGCGTTTGCGGTCTCGGTGTTGATCAGGTCGTTCATGTTGCGGGCGATATGGCTGCCGCCGGTGACGTGGATCGTCGTACCCGTGACGAAGGAAGCCGCGTCGGAGGCGAGGAACAGTGCCGCGCCGACGACGTTCTCCGGCTGGCCGGCCCGGCCCATCGGATTGGCATTGCGCGCCAGCCGGTTCCAGACGGCCATGTCGGCGCGTCGGAAGGCGTTGCGATCGGTCTGGATCAGCCCCGGCGCGATGTTGTTGGCGGTGATGCCGTAGGGCGCATTCTCGACCGCGAGGTTGCGGACGAGGTTTTCGAGCGCGCTCTTGGTCATCGAATAGACCGGCATCTCCTGGGACGGCACCTGCTCCTGGACGCTGCCGATCGAAATGATCCGGCCGTAGCCGCTGCGGCGCATCCGCGGGATGACCGCCTGCAGCGTCGCGATATTGGCGGCGATGTTCATCCTGAGCTGCCGGTCGATGTCGTCCATGCTCATCTCGAGGATCGGCCGGTGCACCTGGACCGAGGCGCTCAGCACCAGGATATCGACCTGCCCGAGCCGGTCGAGCGCCGCCTCTGCCGCCGAGCGCGCCACGGCGGGATCGGACATGTCGGCGGGGATCGCGCAGCCTTCCGCTCCGAGCTCGGCGAGAAGCTGCTCGGCCGCCTGCGTCTTGCCCGCGGCCGCATCGGCCTCCGGCGAGAAATTGAAGGCGACCCGCGCACCATTGCGCGCCAGCGCGGTCGCGATCGCCGCCGCGATGCCACGGCTGCCGCCGGTGACATAGGCGCTGCGCCCACTCAGATCGACCTGGATCGCGTTCTGCGCCATGTCAGGCATCCGCTCCCGCACCGGCGACACCGGCGAATGTTGCAATCCCGCTACCAGCTTTGGGCAGGGCCGCGTCGAAGCTGAGCTTCGGGGCAAGGCCGGTTCCAGGCCCGTCCGGTACCGGGCGGTGCCCGTCGATCAGGGTCGGTCGGCCGCCGGCGATCTCGTCGAACAGCGCGGTCTCGCCGACCTGTCCTTCCAGGATGGCGAAGGAGGGCAGTGCCGCCGCGACCTGTACGGAGATCGCGTCCAGCACCGGCCCGGTGGGATTGTGGATGCTCGCCTCCATTCCGGCGGCCACCGCACATTGCAGCATGACCATGCCGTTGCGGATACCGGTGACGCGCAGATCCGGCAGGACCACATCCATGCCGCCGGCAGCGGCGATGTCATGGATATCGGCGACGGTCTCGGCCCGCTCGCCGCCGGCGATGCGCACGCCGATGCCATTGGCAGTGGATCGGACGGAGCGGAAATCCTCGGCGGAGAAGGCACGGTCATCGAGCGCGTCCTCCAGCCAGAACAGGTTGGCGCTTTCGGTCAGGCGCAGCACCTCGATCGCGTCCAGCCGCGACAGGCGCCAATGGCAATCGACCATCAGGCGGCGCTCCCGGCCGATCGCGTCGCGCACCGCGAGGATGCGATCGATCCCCGCTGCGAGCGCGCGCCGGCGCTGCGCCAGATCGCCCTGCCAGTTCAGGCCGTCGAACGGCGCGATCTTGACGCCGTCATAGCCGTGGTTCTCGACGACCCACCGCGCCCGCTCGGCGAAACCGGCCGGCGTGCGGTCCGAGATTCCGCGATTGATGTTGGCATAGGCGGCGAGCCGGTCGCGATAGGGGCCACCGAGATAATGCGCGACCGATAAGCCGGCGCGCCGGGCGAAGAGATCGACCAGCGCCTGCTCCAGCGCATGCGTCACCGCGCGCCGGGCCGACGAGGCCTGCGCCATCGCCAGGGCCTGCAGGGCCCCACCCGGCAAGGGCAAAGGGCGCTGCAGCAGCAGCGCGCGAGCCTTGGCGACCTCGGCGGCGACTGCCTCCTCCGCGCCAAAGAGCGTGGCTTCTCCGAAGCCCTCGGCACCGTCCTGCGTCCGGACATGCAGGAACAGCCAAGTCGTCTTCGCAGAGACGTCGACGACCGCAAGATCGATGCCTGCCAGGACCGGGGAGTTTGACGCCATGGGCATTTCGCCTCTTCAATCTCTCACATTGTGATAGATTGCTGATGTTGATGACCTACGCAAGTTAAATTATGAGAGCTGTATGGCCAAGATCACCGCAGACCTCGCCGACACGCCCGGCGCCCAGGCCCTGACCAAGGGGCTCGACGTCCTGCTGGCCATCGGCGCGGCGGACGGGCCGGTCCGGTTCGGCGACATCGCCGAGGCCGTGAAGATGCCGGCGGCCTCGCTGCATCGCCTGCTGGCGGCGCTCGTCAGCCGCAACCTCATCCGCTACGACCGCCGCCGCCGGCGCTACGAGATCGGCGTGCGCATCCTCGAACTGTCGCGCCGCAGCCTCGACGGCAGCGAGATCATCCGCGCCGCCAAGCCGGAGATGGCGCGACTGTCACGCAGCGCCGGCCTGACCATCCTGCTGATGATCCGGGACGGGGCCGATGTCTTCGTGCTCGATTTCGACGATCCCGATCCGAGCTATGGCCGCCTCGTCCGGCTCTGGCGCCGGAGCCCGGTGATGGAGACCGCGGCGGGCCGGGCCCTCCTGGCCGCGATGCCGCGCGAGAATGCCCTGGAGCTGATCGCCGAGATCGATCCGGCGGCGGCCGGCGATGCCCGCCTGATGTCAGAGCTCGATATGGGCAAGGCCCTCGGCTATGTCGTCTGCCGTCCGGAAGTCGCGAGCGGGCGCGTCACTGTCGCCGCTGCGATCAAGGACAGCGAGCGCATGCCCCTGGCGGCGCTCGTCGTCATGGTCGATACGCCCGCCGCCGGTGTCGAGGAGCTGCACGATCTCGGGCGGATGCTGGTCGAGGCGGCCCGTCGGGCCTCGAGCCAGATCGGCGTCGACCTCTCGGCTCCCTATGTCATGCGCCAGCCGGCTCAGCCTGCCGCCAGCTCCGTGACCGCCTTGCCGACCGGCCGGGATTTCGTCGGCGAGAGCCCGATCTGGGACGACCGGCGCAAGAAGCTGTTCTGGGTCGATGTGCTGGCGCCGGCCTTGCGCTGGTTCGATCCGGCCGATCAGCAATCCGGGCGGATCGCCCTGCCGGCGATCACCGCCGGCCTGGCGCTGGACCGGCAAGGCCAGCTCATCGGCTGCGGACAGGGGGGCTTCAGCCTGATCGATCCCGACAGCGGCCGGGTCTCGGCATTGTTCAACCCGGAGACGGATCGGCCCGACAACCGTTTCAACACGGCCGGTGTCGACCCACGCGGACGCATCTGGGCCGGCACGATGGCGCTCGACCAGACGCCAAGGCGGGGCCGTCTCTATTCGATCGACCACAGCCTGCTGTCGCGCCGGCACCCGGCGCCGGCGGGGGCACCGCGCAATCCGGTGTTCTCGCTCGACGGCTCGTGCATGTATGTCGCCGATGCCGACCTGGCGGGGGTCCAGGTCTACGATTTCGACGTCGAGGCAGGGCTCTGCAGCAATCCGCGCCTGCTGATCGAGGCAGAGGCGGGAGCCGGCCGGCCGAACGGCATGACCATCGATTCGGAAGGGCATCTCTGGATCGCCTGGGTCGGCGGCTGGAGCGTGCGCCGCTATGATCCGGACGGACGCCTTGTCGAAGAGGTCTCGCTGCCGGTGCCGATGCCGACCGGCTGCGCTTTCGGCGGCGCCGGCAGCCATACGCTCTATGTCACCAACACCTATATCCGCATGCCGCCCGGCCTGACTGCCGAGGCTCCGGCCGCGGGGCAATTGCTCTCCATCGAAACCCGCGCGACGGGGAACGCCGTGCTGCGCTGCTGGTAGAGGTCTCCTCATGCTGACGATCGCGACCGACGACATCCTGCCGGTGCACATGGCCGACGCCCTCACCGGCGAGGCGCCGTTCTGGGACGCGGCGCGCGGCACGCTCTGGTGGATCGACATCCAGGGGCAAAGGCTGCTCGGCTTCGAGCCGGGCAGCGGCCGCAGGTCGATGTATCGACTGCCGCTCATGCCAGGCTTCGTGGTGGCCTTCGGCAGCCACGGCCTGGTTCTCGGCCTGGAGGACGGAATCTATGCCTTCGATCCCGCCACAGGCGTCGGTGACAGATTGTTCGCGGTCGAGGAAGACCTGCCCGGCAACCGGCTCAATGACGGCAAGACCGACCCGACCGGCCGGCTGTGGTTCGGCAGCATGGACAAGACCGGCAATGGCGCGCCGGTCGGAGCGCTCTATTCGCTGACCTCGGAGGGTTCGCTGCAGCGGCACCGGAGCGAGATCCGGGTCCCGAACGCGATCGCATTCTCGCCCTGCGGCAAGACATTCTACTTTTCCGACAGCCGCAGCCAGCTGGTCGAGGCCTTCGACTATGACGTCGCTAGCGGCGCCTTCTCCAATGGCCGGCCATTCGTGCGGTTTACGGGGGACGAGCATCCCGACGGCGCTTGCACCGACGCCGATGGCGGCGTCTGGATCGCAGTGGTGAACGGCTCGCGGGTCGAGCGACGGCGGCCGGACGGAACGCTCGATGTCGTGGTCAGGCTGCCGGTCTCGCGCCCGACCATGCCCATGCTGGGCGGGCGCGATGGGCGGACCCTGTTCATCACGTCGCAGCGGCGTTTTCTCGGCACCGAGAAGCTGAAGCACGAGGTTCTGGCGGGGCAGCTTCTGGCGGCGAGACTGCCCGTCAACAGTCACTGACGTCAGGCTGGTGCGCCGCATGAAATCGGCCATCGCCCCGCCGACGAGCGTCTGGAACCCTGCGTCGCGCTCGGCTTCGAATTCGGCGGTGGTCCGGCAGGCCCATCCCAGCCGTGCAAATCCGCACGCAGAAAGCCGCTTGAACAGCCGACGATCGGCACCGCTGTGTGGCAGCTTGTGTGGTTTGGCGCCGGGATCAAGCCTGAGCGCTTGACTTTGATGGCGCTCCCATGGGGAGCCAAAGAGCCAAGTGAAGACAAGTAGTTAGCGGAAAGTGGGACGAATTCTCGTCCCATGAAATCCTTATGCTTTCTATCTCACCTGTCCCACCGCGACCAATGACGCTGCGTGTTAAATCGGGTTGAAGTTCCGGTCGTAAGCTACGTTAACAACGTTATCGCCGAACGAGACAATCAAGCCGAATTTGGCCCGGGCCTGCTCCTTAATTTGGTCCGGGCGCGGAGCCTTGAAGCGCTGGATACCGTAGTCCGCATAAAAATCCTTCCAGAGGATTGTTCCGGAGTCGCCAGGCGCAAGGCGTAACCGCTCATTCAAATCGTCGACAATGAAATCCACTGACTTAGGCATATCGTAAGACCTCTGTTGCGATGACATAAGCCATACGTAAGGATTTTTAGGCCGTCAACCATGCTTATCCGCCCGCAATTCCGCGAGCGGGCTCGCGCCCATTTGGGTATACGTCCATGGAGGACACACTTGAATATCACTGCATTCTGGCCCGCCTCACCAGACGGGCCGACACTCGCGCACTTCGACGTTCAGATTAGCGATGGGCTTCGCCTTTGCGGCATGCGGCTAGTACGGCAGCCGGACGGTCAGTACCGCGTCAGCGCTCCCAAGGTCGGCACTCGACGAGCGGCGACCTTCACCCCCGCCGTTGCCTCAAAAATTACCCGCGCCGCTGTGGCGCACATGAACGGGAACACCCTGAATGACCGAAGCTGCGCCTGAGCTTACGGACGACGACCGTCGCACAGACACGCCTTACCGCCCGGGTCCACTGATTGTCTGCGCCGATGACGCGGATCCTGCCAAGCACCCTTGGCTCGCCGTCTGGCGCAAGACCAACGCCCGTCTGCTCGAGGCGAAGGACGCCGAAGATAAGGCCGCCCGAGCTGCCCGGCGGCAACCTACTCCAGCCAACGACAACCGCCCCGCCGGTACCGGCCGCTTCGACCTGACGTGGTTCGCCGACATCGATACGACGCAGGTCAAGAAGACGTTCGTGAAGGGCGTACTCGGCGATGGTGAGTTCACGATGGCCAGCGGCCTGCCCGGTACTGGCAAGTCAGCCATCATGACCGACATAGCCTGCCACGTCGCGGCGGGCATGGACTGGCACGGCAGGAAGGTCAGGCAGGGCTTCGTTGTCTACATCGCGGCCGAGCGCAAGAAGCTCACAGAGCGCCGGATGGCGGCATTCCGAAAGCGTTACGGCATCGGAAAGATACCGCTGTTAGTGCTCGGCGGCTTCATCGACATGACCAGCGCGAACGTGGACACCAGAGCCCTCGTTGCGGCTATCCGCGAGGCCGAGCGCCAGTGCGGACAAGCCTGCGTTTGGATCATCATCGACACTCTGACGCGTGTCTTCGGGCCAGGGGACCAGAACGCTTCGAAGGACATGGGCCGCTTCGTCGCGAACTGCGACCTGATGCTCAAAGAGACCGGCACACATGTCACCGTGATCCATCACACAGCATGGTCCGGCGAGCGTGGTAAGGGCGCCATCGACCTAGACGGCGCGGTCGACGCCAGCTTCATGGTGAAGAAGAAGGGTGGCGGCTGTTTTGTCCTCGAATGCGATGGCGCCAACGATGCCGAAGACGGCGTTGTCACTACCTTCCGCATGGAGTCGGTAACGGTCGGCGAGGACGAGGAGGGCAACCCGACGACTGCGCCCGTAATCGTGCAGGACGACGCGAAGGAGGCGGCAAAGGCGTTCGGGGCGACACTCAGGGGACACAACGCCGTCGCCATGCACTGCTTACGCAAGATTGGTGCTGCGACCGTCGAAGAATGGCGCACGGCCTTTTATGCCGAGTACCCCACTGACAAGCCTGATATCCTGAAGGTTCGCTTTCAGCGAGTTCGGCGAGCGCTTCTAGATGGCGGCCTGACAACTGAGGAGGCGGGCGTATTTAGCGCCTGCGATGACGGAACATAGCTGAACATGTTCCGTCTTGTTCCGGCGTTCCGGCATTTCTGGGCATCCGGGACAGGCGGAACGGAACGGAACACATCTTTAGATGTGTTCCGTTGTTCCGTCTGTTGTGCCGGTGGAGGTTGCAAGCTTATCCTCTGCTCATCTGAGGTTGCGGGGGACAATATGCCGAAGAGCGACGACGACAAGCCACCGCTTCCGTCCATCCGCGAAGCGCTGTCAGAGTGGCTCGGTGTTCGGCTCCCTGGCCTGCCTCCCATGCCGCAGACGCTGAAGAATTTGGATAAGGCGGTGAGTGCAGTTGTACTATCCGTGGGCCAAAACCTTACAGCTCGGGTCGACGCCAATACGGGCAAGGTGACCGCAGTCGCTGAGGTTTCGCAACGCGCGATTACTCAGAATACAGAAGATAGCCGCAAGGTTGAAAATCGCACCGAAATTGGCCGATTGGCACTGGAAGAAATCGCTACCAACCCCGGCCCTTCAGATGCATTGAGCGAAATTGAGGACGATTGGCTAAATACATTCTCACGAAGCGCAGAAGATAAAACATCTGACGATCTCAGAAGGCTTTATTCAAGAATACTTGCTGGAGAAATTCGACAGCCCGGATCTTTTTCATTAAGAACATTGCAATTTATATCGGCGATATCGAGAAAGGAAGCGGATTCTATTTCAAAATACTTTTCTTTTGCATTTAGTGGAGAAGTTGTTCCTAATTATGAGGAGAGCCAGACACCCGAATTTGAGCACAGGATGTTTATGGAGGAGCTGGGGTTGGCAAGCTCCCCAAGCTCAGCGGGTGGCTTGTACTGGAATGTCGAACTCGAACCAAACAGTTATATCGTCTTCGACGGTCGTGAATTTGGGGTTCGCGTCGTAAATAATGGCGAAGCAAAACTGACATTCGATTTTCCCTGCCAAGCTTTAAGTCAGATTGCCAAGGAGTTATTGTTGATAGCAAATCCTCCGCCGATTGGACCGTCGTTTGCTGAGGAATTCGCGCTAAACCTAATAAAGCATTTTGAATCTGAGCCGCCAAAAGTATTCAAAGAAGGCAAAATCCTAATTCAACTGGTAGAAATTATCCCCGGATCCGACGAGGTCAAACGAGTTAAAGATCTGTATCCACCAAAAAAGCGAAAATAGCGTACCTCCGGGGGGCCCAATCCTCGGAGCCTCTGAATCGCCGGAACGGCGCCGTCCTCGAGCACGAACGCTAACTCAAGAAAAGCTATGAGGACTCACGCGCGCGATCACGCACAGCGCGCGCGAGGCTCAGGCTACTTTTCGACAGGATCCTCTCTCCAGTCGGATGACCAAACGAGCCTCAGCTCCGTCGGCCTGGCTTGCGCGGCGAGTCTTGCCTTTCGTCGTTTCTTGCGTGCCTGTGCCATTATCGAGAGAAACCGTAGGCGATCTCGTTTTTGCTTCATGGTGACCCCACTCAACACATTCTGTTTCAAACTGGGTCGGCACAGGCACAGCGAAGCGGTAACCGCAAGCTGCGGGCCAACCAAAGTTTGTGGGTGTAAGTAACGATTACGCGGAGCGGGAAAGGTCCGGTCACTGCTTTGGCCGACTACCGCCACAACAAGACCGGCAGGACCACGCCCGCGGCTAGCACGACAACGATCCCAACTCGCAAAAGGACACCGACAGTCCCACCACTTACCAACATTGCAGCCTCCCCTGGCGCGCATGAACGCGGCTTGGCAGGGATTGTTCCGGGGGCACCGAAATCGCGGCGCATGACGTCAGGAAACGGACGGACCACGGAGCAACAGCCGGGCGAATCCGTCAGGACCATCAAGTGGTTAGGATGCGCCTTGAAGCTTACCCCTCTGATCCACATCTTCCTACTAGATGTAGCGATTCCTTGACGTTTCGCTCGCTGAGGGACTAAATTTAGTATGAGAGCGCCATAGCCGGCCATCCGACTCGCTCTGCTACTCACCTACCGCCTATATCTGAAATAGCCGCCAGCGCCCGCCTGTGGGCCGGGAAAGTACGTTTGAACTGCCTGGGAGGGCAAACCATGAACATCGCTTCCAATGACAACCTTAGGACGCCCGAACAGCATCGTGCCGCCGTAGCGGCATGGGCCGCCACCGCACCGATTATGGACGGAAAAATCTTCCCGCGCGCTGCGACGTCGAAGGCGCCGCGGCACGCCGCGTTAGCCGACCGGTGCCGCCCCATTTTGCGATGGAAGGCTTTATGGGAAGCGGCAGAGGCGGACGTTGTCCAGTCAAGCTGGATGGCCGGGGCCGGGTTAGTAGATGACGATCGCGATGATGACGGGGAGGATCAGCAGGCAGGGCCCTCCGTCGAGGGCGTCAGCCGGGACTGGCTGCCAAACAAGACCGCCGCGATAAGGCGCCAACTCGACAAACTTCTGACAGGGGTTGAGACGGCGGAGAAGACCGAGAGCCTAGTTCGCCGCATCGATCCTGCTGAGGCAGAAGCGCTCCGTGCCGAAGGCCGCAACATCAAAACCGCGGTCATCGATGGCCAAGAGCGCGCGATTGAGATCGTCGAGACGCGCAGTCGCGTGGTCATCGTCGGTGGCAAGGTTGCCAAATCGACCTTCTCGGGCCGGCTGATCCGTGCAGGCGATATCAAGTTTGCAGACGGCCTACGCGGCGCGGATGCCGAGAATGATAACCTCGACATCGAACTTGACGACGCCGAGGAGGAAGCCGTCGAAGACGATGAGGCTGGCCTCGTTGCGGTGGACCGGTTTCACAACGGATCGCCCGACACGCCGCAGGGTGAGGACGCTGAGGACGATGACGCGGAAGCCCCCGTGCATGCCGACGAGGGGTACAACAATGGCGTCCGCGCCGGTTCCGTGATCGGTCAGTTCAAGCGCTTTAGGAACGGCGGGAAGACGGTCGAGATCGTCGTCCCTATGCACTCCAAGCTGGAGTTCACCGAGCGAAAGTCTGCGCCGCCACCGGCGCGCGAAACTCTGTCACCGGATTCGATCGACGACGCTCGGCATGAACTTGCTTATTTGTGCGACCTGTTGTGTGAGGAGACGGTCACGATCCTTAATAATTACCGGGCTCGGAAGTTCGAAGAAATTGGTCAGTTGCTCGGCGCTGTCGAAAAGACTGCAGAGCGCCGCGGTCGCGATATTTTTCCAATTGTATGCGATGAGTTACGCGTTGCGGTCGAGACATACGCGGCACTTCAAGACGCACATTCAGATATCCGAGAAGCTGCTTAGTCCCTTTTTTGCAGCGTCTTCGCATTATGGGTAGGAGGGAAGCAATTCCCTCTTTTGCCCTCCCGGCAATTGTACTGCGCCCTGGCCGTTCGCCGGGCGCTTTCTTTTTCGCTTTCAATCTCTGGTTTTCATTCAATGACCAATTCCATTCCGCTCGCTGGAGACGTTGTTGACGTATTCGTTGAGCATCTACATTTGCCCAAACCATTCGTTCGCCAGGTCATCAGCGCCCTAAAGGCCTCCGGCCGCATCGATTCTGGTCGCCCGGTTTCCCCGCCGCCAACGCCTCGGACCATCTCTCGCGCCCTCCTTTCTCTTGCCGGCCCCTCCATCAAGGACGCGGTTCGTCACGGCCAGGCGCTCGGCTCAATGCCCCTGCACAGCGGCAACAATCACCTGGATCTCGAAACCGCCCTCACCGACTTGGTGGAGGAAGCCGCAGGCTGGCGCAGTGGAGACACTAACTTTCGCGATGACAAGGTGGTCGTCAGCGACAATGTCGCGTTCCTTGGCAGCGCCGTCTATCGCGCCGCAGGCCCTCAGCGCGGTCTGCAGCGCTTCATTGCCATCGAATGTCGCGCCATCGCGCAGATTGCCCGCGCGCTTCTTCCCACGTCTGGAGCTCAGTTGTGAAGGTAAACTTCAACAAGCCCATTCCGAGTCCTGAAGACATCTCACCGGAGTTGCGAGACCTGCAGCGACGGCACTCCGCTCTTATTGTCGAGCAGCGCTCCATCGAGGACGAGTGCCGGCAGATCGCGCAGGAACAAGCCTCAGCCCGGTTCGCCGACGATCGGAAAACTCAGGTGGATGCCCTTATCCGCGGCTCGGCATATGAACCGCCAGCAGACGTACGCGAACGCTTGTCAGCGTTGGCGAAGCGCCGCGAACTCGTAAAGGACGCGCTGCATGAGCTTTCCTGTCTGATCCGTGCCGAGCGCCTGACGGCCTCCGGCTTGGTCGCGCGGGAGTTCCGGCCTGAGCAGCAGGCGCTTGCTCGAGAATGTTTCGAGCATCTCGCCAAGGCCGTCGCAGCTCACGCGAAACTGGGCGAAATTCGCCATCGGCTTGAAGTGGCGGGCTTCGACTCGGGCGGCCTCCACGACTTTGGCAGCGACCTCTTCGGCACCCCGGGAAAGCGCAATGACCACGCCAGTTACGCCCTGCGCGACGGTGTCCGCCGCGGGTACATCGCCGAGCGTGACGTTCCCGAGGGCTACCTGTGACCAAGGAAACGGCACTAGGGCCACGCGCCGAATACGCCACCCAGATCGACCGCTCGTCCACGGCCGGCAAGACCATGAACAAGCGCGCCGCTCTGGAGCGCGGTTCAGACAAGCGGCGCCCGTCGCCGCCGAGGCGCAATGGACCAGCTAAGAACTAGGCTCACTGAGCGTCGCGTCGACACGAAGACAGGCGAGTTTAGCGGATACGGCGCCGTCTTCGAGAACCTCGATTCCCACGGCGACCGGATTTCCCGCGGCGCATTCGCCAAAACGCTAGCTGCCTGGAAAGGTCGGGGGCGGCTTCCGCATATGCGCCTTATGCACGCGGACAGCGGTAACATCTGGGACGATTTGCCTATCGGCATTTGGACAGAGATGCGCGAGGACGGCCACGGCCTCTTTGTCCGCGGCAAACTCCTGGCGCTAGACACCGACTACGGTCGCAGGCTGTTGTCGCTGATGGATGCAGGCGCTCTGGATGGTCTGTCGATCGGCTACAGCGTCATTCAGAAGACGGCAGGCTCGGGTCCGACTAAGCGCTGGCTCGACGAGCTCAGACTGTTCGAGATCTCCGTCGTGGATGACCCCTCGAACGGCGAGGCGCGGGTTACGCCTTTATCGGCCAGCGATGCGGCCTTTGACCGCTTTAGGGAGGCCGTTGGGGGCCTCAAGCTTGACGCAGGCACTGAAGGCCCCGTCGATAGGCTAAGGGCCGCGTTGCAGCGGCTTGGAGATGAGCAATGATTGGCGAAATTTACCAATGGTCCGCTGGTCGAAATAGCGGCCGAATCCGCCCTGTCGGCGCAGATGAGCATACCGGCATGTACGTTCACGGCTCGGCGTTTGGGAACAAGGCTCCGCCGATCGGTACCCGTGTTTCGTTCAATGAATGGCAGAGCCGGACTGGCGAGACCTACGCCACGAATGTGCGGCCCGCGACGGTGGAGGATGAAGAGGTGGAACGCTGCCTCGGCTAGCCGCGCGGAGGGGTACGGCAAATCCCTGCCGCGACCGGAAACGACGGAACGCGCGGGTACCAACGCCCGCATTTTTCCGATTGAAAAGTTGAGGGTCAGGCGCCGCCGCTAGCTCTCGCCAACTCCCGCCGCCGGTTTGTCCTGCGGCGGCACCTTGGGTTTGTCGGCTTCCCCGGTATCCTTATCGGCGTTAGGGTCGATCGAAATGTCGCTGACAGACTCCTTGTCCGGCGTTCCTTGGATCGATTTCACTTTCTGCGCCTCTTCGGGGCTCAGCTTGTTTCCAGAACCGTCCCGCATGATGACCTCCTGTTCCCCCGAATGAGGAACGGGCCGCCTCAACAACAGTTCCGGCGGGCGCCAAATCGCACCCGCCAGGCATGCGGATGACGCTTACGCCTTCGCCCGACCTCGGGCCGTCGGTGTCTTCCGACGCTGCGT
>PNLY01000023.1 GCA_013823325.1 Methylobacterium sp. | reverse complement strand
AGCTTCAGCGCGTCCTTGATGTCCTGCTGGAAGTAGCGGTCGGCCGAGCCGCGCGCCATCGCGCCGACCGAGCCCATACCGCGATAGGCCTTATAGGAGCGCCCCTGGTACAGGAAGGTCTCGCCCGGCGTCTCATCCGTGCCGGCGAGCAGCGAGCCCACCATGGCGCAGGCCGCGCCGGCAGCGAGCGCCTTGGCAAGGTCCCCGGAATATTTGATGCCGCCATCGGCGATGATCGGGATGCCGGCCTTCTGCCCGGCCGAGGCTGCGTCCATGACCGCGGTAAGCTGAGGCACGCCGACACCGGCGACGATGCGGGTGGTGCAGATCGAGCCCGGGCCGATGCCGACCTTGATCGCATCCGCGCCGGCATCGATCAGCGCCTGGGCGCCACCGGCGGTCGCGACATTGCCGGCGATCACCTGCACGGCATTCGAAAGCTTCTTCACCCGTGTCACCGCCTCCAGCACCTTGGCCGAGTGGCCATGGGCGGTGTCGACGACGATGAGATCGACGCCGGCATCGATCAGCATCTCCGAGCGCTCGAAGCCGAGGTCGCCGGTCGTGGTCGCGGCCGCGACCAGCAGCCGCCCCTGGCCGTCCTTGGCGGCGTTGGGATGCGTGACCTGCTTCTCCATGTCCTTGACGGTGATCAGGCCGATGCAGCGGTAGTGATCGTCGACCACCAGCAGCTTCTCGATCCGGAACTGATGCAGCAGGCGGCGGGCTTCATCCGGCGCGACGCCTTCGCGCACCGTGATCAGGCGGTCCTTGGTCATCAGCTCGGCGACGGGCTGTTCCGGGTTGGCGGCGAAGCGCACGTCGCGATTGGTGAGGATGCCGACCAGCTTGCCCTTGTGTCCCTGCGGGCCGCGCTCGACCACCGGGATGCCGGAGATGCCGTTGTTCCGCATCAGCGTGAACGCATCGGCCAGCGTCTCGTCGGGATGGATGGTGATCGGGTTGGCGATCATCCCGGATTCGAACTTCTTGACCAGCCGGACCTGGGCGGCCTGCTGCTCGGGTTCGAGATTGCGGTGCACGACGCCGAGACCGCCGGCCTGGGCCATGGCGATCGCCATCTTCGCCTCGGTGACCGTGTCCATCGCCGAGGCGATGATTGGCAGGTTGAGCGAGATCGTCTTGGTGAGCTTGGTCGAGATGTCGACATCCCCGGGCATCACCTCGGACGGACCCGGCTCCAGCAGCACGTCGTCGAAGGTAAAACCGTCGCGAATGAGGCCGTCTGTGATCGTCGCCATGGTCAACTCCGGGGCCGGTGCGGCCGGCACTGAAAGGGGCAGGGCGGATGTGCCCTAAGCCGAGTTGACGAGGCCCGATATCACGCGTGTGACGCCCCCGCTAGGGGCATCGTGACAAAAGTTGCGGTATCGGGCGCAACGCTGAGTCACGCCCGATGCAATGGCCGTCAGCGGGCCATCACGGCTTGCGGACGGGACGCGCCTGACCGGCCTGCGCTGCCGGGGCGGCATTGGGCATCACGAAGAAGCAGCCATTGCCCATCATCATGCTGCCTTGGGCGTTCGCCATCTGCTGACAGTCCTTCTGACGGCCACAGTTGGTCGTCCGCAGAATGTCGCCGGAGCCTGGCGTGACGACTCGCATCGCGCAGCCTTCTTCCCAGCTGGTCGACTGGGCCGAGGCCGGTGCCTGGCCGGCGCCCAATAGGGCTGCTCCCGCAAGCAATGCGACTGCAACGCCATGGCGGAAAGCCGTCGCGGTCAGGAAGCGGACGTTGTGATGAGACAAGTCGATCATGAAAACCTCGCGCGGCGGTCGCCGCGGTTCGCTGAAATAATGCCCCGTCGAGAAGCAAGATAATGATCAACTTCGATCGATGACATGCTTGCTGCGAATACGCGACCAGCATTCACGTTTTCGTGTCGAGGCGGTCAGAACGATACTTTGCCAGCCAGATACCACCGACGCGGAAAGCTAGGATTAGCCTCATCGCGATGCCACGGTGAGAAATGCAGCCTAGTCTTGGGTCGGGCAAGCTGCCGCAAGACCCGCCCCGGGTCTTGCGGGATCGCTTCTAGCGCTTGGCGTAGCTCGAGCGCGGCGCCGGGCCCGCGTTGGCGGTCACCGACGGCGCCACCATGATGCAGCCATTACCCGTGAACGGGCTGCCTTGCGCGTCGGCCATCCGCTGGCAGTAGTTCTGGTCGAGGCAGACGCGCTCGCGCATCATTTCATTGTAGGCCTGGGGCGCGACCTTGAACGTGCAAACACCTTGCCAGCTCGTGTCGAGTGCTGCGGCCGGCGATGCCAGGCCGACGCAGGCCCAGCCGGCGCCGAGCGCCAATGCCAGCAGCGGCAGCCTTGCCCCGCGAACATGGTGCGATCTCCGAGAAAAAGCTTGATCGATCATGACACACCTCCTGCCCGGCGGCCTGCCGCCCGGGTGGGTCCGAAGTCATCACCCCTCTAAAGAAAGATGGGAATGGACCTGCCGAAATGACCCGCCTGACATGCATGGCAGAGCCGCCATCACGTCCTTGTGACGCTCAAGGTGCAGGTCGAGATTTCGCCGCCTTCACGGCAGACCTCACGATGAGCCATGCGTCAGTTGCAACCCTCGTCACCAAGCTTCGATCGCCCCTCGCCAGCTGGATGGACCGGCATTAAAGGGCAGCGGGCGGCCAAAATCCGAAAGTCCGATTCCTTGCAGCGCGCCAAGCTCCTGCCCCTGATCGTCGCCTGCGCGTTGTTCATGGAGAACACCGACTCGACGGTGATCGCGACCTCGCTGCCGGTGATCGCCAAATCGCTCGGCGAGGATCCGATCGCGCTCAAGCTGGCGCTGACCTCCTATCTCGTCAGCCTCGCCGTCTTCATCCCGATCTCCGGCTGGATGGCGGATAGGTTCGGAGCCCGCACCATCTTCCGGACGGCGCTCGGCATCTTCATGCTCGGCTCGGTGCTCTGCGCCTTCTCGAACTCGCTCGGCGCCTTCGTCGGGGCGCGCTTCATCCAGGGCATGGGCGGGGCGATGATGGTACCGGTCGGCCGGCTCGTCATCCTGCGCAGCGTCGAGAAGTCGGAGCTGGTCAGCGCACTTGCCTATCTGACGGTGCCGGCGCTGGTCGGACCGGTCGTCGGGCCGGTGGTCGGCGGCTTCATCACCACCTATTTCGACTGGCGTTGGATCTTCTTCATCAACCTGCCGATCGGCCTGCTCGGCATCGCGCTCTCCACGATGTTCTTCGAGGATGTCCGCGAGGAGGATGTCGCGCCGCTCGACATCACCGGCTTCCTGCTGTCCTCGACCGGCTTCGCCGCCCTGATGCTCGGCCTAGCCACCGGCGGACGTCACCTCGTGCCGGTCGCCGTGTCCTACGGCTGCGTCGCCTTCGGGATCGCGGCCTTGGTGCTCTACTGGTTCCATGCGCGCCGGCTCGCCTATCCGGTGCTCAACCTCTCGCTCCTGCGGATCCCGACCTACCGGATCGGCGTCCTCGGCGGCTCGATCTTCCGTATCGGCATCGGCGCGATCCCGTTCCTGCTGCCGCTGATGCTGCAGCTCGGCTTCGGCCTCGACGCCTTGCAATCGGGCCTGATCACCTTCGCCTCGGCCGCCGGCGCTCTGGTGATGAAGACGCTGGCCAAGACGATCCTCGCCCGCTTCGGCTTCCGCGGCGTGCTGACCTTCAACGCGCTGATCGGCTCGGCCTTCCTGGCGGCGTCGGGCCTGTTCACGCCGTCGACCCCGCATTGGCTCATGCTCGGCGTGCTCTTCGTCGGCGGCTGCTTCCGCTCGCTGCAGTTCACCGGCATCAACGCGCTGAGCTATGCCGACGTCTCGAACCGCGACATGTCGAGCGCAACGAGCTTCTCCAGCGTCGCCCAGCAATTGTCGCTCAGCCTCGGCATCACCGTCGGCGCTTTCGCGCTGGAGGCCGCCAATCTCTACAACGGCGGCAAGACGCTCGGCGCCGGCGATTTCTGGCCGGCCTTCGTCCTGGTCGGCCTGATCTCCGCCTCGTCGGCGCTGTGGATGATCAGGCTGAAGCCCGATGCCGGCGCCGAAGTCTCCGGCCATGCGCCGCTGAGCGCCCGCAAGGTGACCGCGCAGGCGATCGAGGACCAGAAGCCGCTCGAGTGATGCACCTCGGATTGACGAAGCCGCGCTGCTGCGCCAGCGGTGACGCATGACCCTCGGCCAGAATCGCCTGTTCCTCGGCGTCGGGCACTCGGCCCTCGGACGCCCCTGGCGCGACCGCCTCGACCCCGTCGGCCTCGCGCAAGCCGAGGCGCTGGCGCAGGTCGAAGGCGTGCCCGACACGCTGGCGCGCATCCTTGCCGGCCGCGGCGTGCTCTCCAGCGAGGCCCTGCGCCATCTCGAACCCAAGCTGCGCGACCTGCTGCCGGACCCCTCCGTGCTGCGTGACATGGACCGCGCCGCGCAGCGGCTGGCGCAAGCCGCGATCTCGGGCGAGAAGGTGGCGATCTTCGGCGATTACGACGTCGACGGCGCCTGCTCGGCAGCGCTGCTCGCCGGTTTTCTCGCCGAAGCGGGCGCGAGGCCGCGCATTCATATTCCGGATCGCCTGATCGAAGGCTACGGCCCGAACGCCGAGGCGATCACCATGCTGGCAGGCGAGGGCGCGACGCTGCTGGTCACCGTCGACTGCGGCACGACCAGTCACGAGCCGCTGCAGCAGGCAACCCGGCTCGGCCTCGACACCGTGGTGCTCGACCACCACCAGGCGCCGGAGCTGCTGCCCGAGGTCCAGGCGCTGGTCAACCCGAATCGGCAGGACGATCTCGCCGGCTTGGGCCATCTCTGCGCCGCTGGCGTGGTCTTCCTCACGCTGGTCGCGACCAATCGCGAACTGCGCCGGCGCGGCGCCTGGCAGACGCGGGGCGGCGAGCCTGACCTGCTCGCGGCGCTCGACCTCGTCGGCCTGGCGACGGTCGCGGATGTCGTGCCGCTGATCGGTCTCAACCGTGCCTTCGTGCGCCAGGGCATCGCGGTGATGCGGCTGCGCCAGCGGCCCGGCCTCGCAGCATTGCTCGATGTCGCCGGGCTCGACGGCCCGGTCCAGCCCTGGCATCTCGGATTCCTGCTCGGCCCGCGCATCAACGCCGGCGGGCGCATCGGCGATGCGGCGCTCGGCGCCCGCTTGCTTCTGACCCGCGACGAGGTCGAGGCGCGCGGCATCGCCGCCGAGCTCAACCGGCTCAACCAGGAGCGCCAGGAGATCGAGCGGGCCGCAGTCGAGGAGGCGGTCGCCGAGGTCGAACACCGATTCGAGGATGCGGCCGCGCACCCCGTGCTCGTTGTCGGCTCGGCCGATTGGCATCCCGGTATCGTCGGGCTGATCGCCGGGCGGCTGAAGGAACGGTTCAACCGGCCGGCCTTCGCGCTGGCACGCAATGCTGGCGGCGGCGCGACCGGCTCCGGTCGTTCGATCGCCGGCGTGGATCTCGGCTCGGCCGTGCGACTGGCGGTTGAGGCTGGCCTTGCGGTCAAGGGCGGCGGCCACGCCATGGCGGCCGGCGTGACGCTCGCGCCTGGGCAGGAGGGCGTCTTCGCCAGCTTCGTCAGCGAGCGGCTGGCAGGCGGGGTCGCGGGTTCGCGCGAGGCCGAGGCCCTCCTGATCGACGCGGCGCTCAGCGCCGGCGGCGCCAATCCGCGCCTGCTCGCCGAGATCGACCGGGCAGGGCCGTTCGGCGCCGGCTGCCCGGAGCCGGTCTTCGTGCTGCCGGCGCACCGCCTGACGGAGGTCGTCGAGGTCGGCGCCGGCGGCCATCTGCGAATCAAGCTGCGCGCGGGCGACGGAGCCACGATCGGTGGAATCGCCTTCCGTGCCGCGCGCGAGCCGCTCGGCCAGGCGCTATTGGCGGCGCGCGGCGAAAGCGTGCATCTCGCCGGCACGCTAACCTTGAATCGCTGGGGCGGCAGCGAGCGGGCCGAGCTGCGCGTGGTCGATCTCGCGCGGCCGCTGTGAGCGAATGCGAAAAACCGCGAGGGCGGGCTTGCCCAAGCTTCGCCGGGACACTATAGCTCGCCCCGCCTCGCAAGAGCGCTTCGCGCTCTGGCCCGCGGTCTTCGTCTATCGGTTAGGACACCAGCCTTTCACGCTGGGAAGACGGGTTCGATTCCCGTAGACCGCGCCACTCTGGCGCCATACTGCGCGCTCTCCCAACGACGCTTCCAATCCACGCCAAGCATTGTGGCTGGCGAAAAGCTGTATCCGTCATGTTGTGACGGGGGCGGGCTCGATCACGATGCGCTGCGGTTCGAGCAACCCGATTCCGCCCGCTGCCGCCGCCAATGTGTGGATGTAGAAATAGGTCGGCTCGGCGTCGCTCGCTTCCATGACCGGGGAGGGCGCGGAAACGATCTTGAGCGCTCCGCAGCGGCCGATCCAGTCGATATGGCGGTGACCATGCATCGCGACCGTGCGGGCCGCGATCGGCCGCAATAGCCGCAGCAGCCGGCTGCCGTTGATCAGCGTGGTTCCGATGCGTTCCGAGATTGCTTTCGCCGGTTTCGGATACTCGATCGGATGATGGTGCAGCGCTAGGATCCAGCGCGCCTGCGGGAATGCGCCAGCGCCGCCATCCGGCCGGAGTCGAGGCGACCCAGGCCGACCAGCGCCGAGGAGGAGGCTCGGCAGCAAGGCCCCGATAACCCAGGCGAGGCCGGGCTCGGGCAGGCTGATCTCGCCGAGCAGGCTACCGGCGATCGCGAGCAGCGAACGCGTCTTGGTGCTGCTCAGATCGTCCTCGGCGTCGCCATTGCGAGGCTCGATGATCATCGGCATGGCGCTCCGGCGGGGCCGGAGAGGCGACTGGTGCGCGTCACGCCCGGGCGCGCTTGCGGATCTCGGAGACGGCGATCCCGCCGATGACGAGCGCGATGGCTACGATCGCGTAGGGCCGCAACGGCTCATGCGCGACGGCGACCGACAAGACGATGCCGAAGATCGGGACGAGGTTGTAGAAGACGCCGGCGCGGGCGGCGCCGATGAGCTCGACGCTGCGCAGATAGAGCAATTGGCACAGCAGCGACGGAAACAGCCCGATGAACAGCAGCAGTGCCCAGCCCTTCAGCGTCGGCCACTGGAACTGCCCGAGGGCGGCCTCGCCGATCGCGAGCGGAATCGAGGTGAGCAGGGCCGCGAAGGCGAGGCCGGCGATGAAGACGAGTGGCGTAACCTGCGGCCGCCAGCGCAGGCCGACGGTGTAGACCGCATAGATGACGCTGGCCGCGATCATCAGGATGTCGCCGCGGTTGAAGGAGAGCTCGAGCAGGATGGCGAGGGAGCCGTGCGAGGCTGCGACGACGACGCCAAGGACCGTGATCGAGGCGCCGAGCCATTGTAAAGCGGGTGGCCAGATGCCGAGCAGCGCTCCCGAGATCAGCAGCACGACGATCGGCGTCGCGCCTTGGATGATCGCCATGTTGATCGCGCTGGTCGTATGCGCCGAGGCATAGAACATCACGTTGAAGACGGTGAAGCCGACGCCGCCCATGGCGAGCATATAGGGCCAGCGGCCCAGCAGGACGCGCCATTCGGCGAGCAGCGCCCGCCGGGCGATGAAGGCGAGGCAGGCCGCCGCGATGACCCAGCGCAGCATGACGATCGCCATGGGCGACATCTCGCCCACGGACAATTTGCCGGCGACGACATTGCTTCCGAAGAAGAGCGTCGCCACCAAAAGGTAGAGATAGGCGCGGGCAGGGCTCTGAGTCGTCATCCCGCCATCTGTCCGCAACCAGGCGGTGTTGTCACTTTCCCTGGAGCTTCGCGGCCGCGCTCTTCATCAGGCCCTGGTCGGAATTGATGATGAACCAGGTCACGCCGAGCGCGGCGAAAGCCTCGCGCTCCTCGACCGATGGCAGGAAGATCGCGGCGATCTTGCCGTGACGCAGGGCCGCCGCGACGATGCGCTTGCAGGCCTCGGTGACTTCGGGACTGCGGATGTCGGAGACGCCGAGCGCCTGACTGAGATCGGCCCGGCCGATGAACAGCCCGTCGACGCCCGGCGTCGCTGCGATCTCCTCGACCTCCGCCAGCCCGCCTGCGCTCTCGATCTGGCACATCACGATGGCGGCATCGCCGTGTCGTGCGGCTTCGGCCGGGCTGAGCTTGCCGTAGGAAGCATAGCGCGGCGAGTTCGACAGGCCGCGCCGGCCACCTTCGAACCGGGCGCTGGCGACGATCGCGCGCGCATCGGCGGCGCTGTCGACGCGCGGCACGACGATGCCGTCCGCCCCCATGTCGAGCGTCGACATGATGAAGGACGGCGTGCCGTCGGGGATGCGGACGAGCAAAGGCAGACCGCCGGCGCGCCCGGCCATCAGCATCATGTCGAGCGAGGCCCGGTCGAAGGGCGCGTGCTCGGCATCGACCACGCCGAAATCGAGCCCTGCGCCGCCAAGGATCTCGGCGATGATCGGATGCGGGGTCTTCATGAAGGTGCCGGTCAGGGACTGGCCGGCGCCGGCGCGCAATGCACTCACGATGCGGCTCCGACGGCCTGTGAAGCGCTGATCGCATATTCCGGCCGGCAAGGGGTGAAGACGTCGAGATTCAGCACCGGCTCGTTGCCGACAACGACCGCGTAGTGGACGACGTTCGGCGGCACGGCGAGCAGCCCGCCGCCGCGCAGGCGCACGACCTCGTCGCCGACGTGGAAATCGACCTCGCCGGACAGGATGTAGACCAGCTGCTCATGCACATGCGAATGCGGCTTCGGCTCGTGATCGGGCCAGAGCCGGTGCAGGGCCATCGTGGCGCCGTCGCCCGAGAAGGCCTTCTGCTCGACGCCGTGGCGGATCGTCTTCCACTCGATGGCGTCCCAGTCGACATGATGGACGGTCATTTCGGGCTCCTTTTCTGAAAGCTGCTCTCTGAAAGCCGTCGCCTATTGGGCGGGGCGTGGGCCGGCATAGCCATGGCCGAGATTGCGCGAGATCTGGCGCGCCATCTCGACGACGGCGGCGATCATTCCCGCATCGGGCTCGGCTGGAACGAACTGGATCGAGCTCACGATCGCCGCCGCGGCGACGAGCTCGCCGGCGGCGTTGAAGACCGGCGCCGCCAGGGCATTGATGCCGAGGAGCGCCTGCTCGGGCGCGGTCGCGTAGCCATCCCGACGGACTGTCTCGACGATCGCCTTGAGCGTCTCCGGTTCCGTGATGGTGTGGGCCGTCAGGGGCACCAGCGGCTGCCGGAGGGTCCGTTCAAGATGCAGGGCGGGGCCGAAGGCCAAGGTGACGAAGCCCTGCGCGGAGGCATGCATCGGCAGTTCGCTGCCGGGCCGCGCGCCGATGGCGATGGCGGTGGTGCCGTGCACCGTCTTCAAGACCACCATCCCGCTCATCGAGGGGGCGGTGAGGACAGTCGTCAGCCCGACCTTGTCACGCGCTTCCCGCATCGGGCCGTCGGCGGCGGCGGCGACATCCTCGATCCCCGGCGCGAGCCGGCCGATCAGATAGGCCTTCGGACCCAGCGTATAGCGGGCCGTCGACTGGTTCTGGGTCAGGTAACCGCGCTCGGTCAGGCCTTGCAGGTGCCGGTGGATGGCGCTCTTGGCGATGCCGAGGCGGTTGGCGATCTGCGTCACGCCCATGGGCTCGTCCGCGAAGGCGACCGTTTCCAGAACGAGGAGCGTTGTTTCTCCTGCGCGAACGGCATTCTCTGAGCGTTCCTGCTTTTCGGGTCGTTCTATGACCACGTCTTCACCCTCTCTCGTTCTGTTTCTTGGCGGTCATTCGCACGTTTCGCCCTATTTGGAGCCTTCACTGCAGCTTGTCAAAAGCACGAACCTTGTCTTTTCACCCGAGGCCGGGGCGAACGAGTGCGGGGTTCGTTCCACAACCGGAGCGGCATTGACCGGCCGTTCTTGCTGTGACTATAAGCGTTCTCGTTGAGAGAACCATAAACGCGCAGTGAGAACAAGCGCGGTTCGCGGACAGATCATCGAGGGAGGTTTCATGTTTCACTGTTTTCGCCGGACGCTCGTAACCGGCACGGCCTTCGCGGCCATGCTCGCGGCCGCCATCCCCGCCTTGGCGGCAGACGTCACGCTCAAGCTCGGCCATGCCGTGTTCGAGAGCCATCCGAACCATGACTCCGCCGTGCGCTTCAAAGAGGCGGTCGAGCGCGAGTCGAAGGGTTCGGTGAAGATCCAGATTTATCCCTCGCGCCAGCTCGGCGACGTCAAGGAGCTGATGGAGGGGGTCCAGTTCGGCACCGTCGACATGACCGTGAACTCGACCTCGGCGCTGTCCACGCTGGTCCCGGCCACCGACGCGCTGCAGCTCCCCTTCGTGATCGGCAGCTACGAGGCCTTCGCCAAGCTCGCCGTCTCGCCCGAGGCCAAGGCCGTCGCGGCCGGGCTCGAGAAGCACGGCATGATCGCGCTGGCGCTCTATGATGGCGGCCAGCGGCATTTCCTGTCGGTCAAGAAGCCGGTGATCGCGGTCGAGGACTTCAAGGGACTGAAGACGCGCATCGCGCCGAACCGGCTCTTCCTCGACACCTGGCGGGCCGTCGGCGTGAACCCGACCCCGCTCAACTATGGCGAGGTCTACTCGGCGCTGGAGACCGGCGCGCTCGATGCCGTCGAGATCAACCTCACCTCGATCGACAGCGAGAAGTATTACGAGGTCGGCAAGAATGTCAGCCTGACCGGCCAGTATTTCTGGCCGAGCTACCTGCTGATCAACAAGGCGAAGTTCGATGGCCTGACCGCCGAGCAGAAGGCCGCCATCCGCAAGGCCGCCGACGAGACGGTCGCGCCCCAGGTCATGGCCGTCGCCGAGCTCGACAAGAAGCTGATCAGCGAGCTGAAGGGGCGCGGGGTGAAGATCACCGAGCCGTCCAAGGAGCTGCTCGACGCGCTGAAGCAGCGCACCCGCCCGGTCGTCGAGGCCTATATGAAGAAGAGCCCTGAGATCGCCGCCTTCGTGGCCGCGGCCGAGAAGCTCCGTCCCTGATCGCAGTCCGAGCCCTGGCCGCGCATGGCGGCCGGGGCTCCCTCTAGCCATGGGTCCGACCAGGATGTCCCGACACAATCCCCGGCTTCTGCGCGCAGTCTCGCTCTATCTGCGCGCTCTGCACTATCTGGCGATGGCCGGCGTCGCGACCCTTGTGGTCGTCGCCGCCATGCAGGTCTTCTTCCGCTACGTCGTCGGCGAGTCGCTGTTCTGGTCCGAGGAGCTGATGCGCTCCCTGATGGTCTGGATCGCGTTCCTCTCCGCCGGCATCGCCTATTCGCGCGGCGAGATGCTCGGCATGCGCTTCGTCGTCGACGGGCTGCGGCCCTCGCTCACCGCCAAGATCGACATGGCCGGCCGCGTGCTGATCGTGCTCTTCCTGCTGGTGGTCGCCTGGTATGGCTGGCTCTTCACCCTACGCACCAGCGAGCAGGAAGCGGTCTCGCTCGAAATCTCGCTCGGCTGGCTGCATGCGGCGATCCCCGTCGGTTGCCTGCTGCTCGCCGTCCACGTCGCCTTCGCAGACCTCTTCCGTTCGGCCCTGCCGAAGGAAGAGACCTCGCACTCGCTCTGAGGCGCACGCCCATGGTCTGGCTGCTTTCCGTCTTCGCCTTCACCATCCTGATGGGCATCCCGGTGATCTTCGTCCTCGGGATCAGCGCGCTCGCCTATTTCGTCCTGACCGGCCAGCCGCAATATCTCCTGGTCATCCCGCAGCGCATGTTCGCCGGCGTCGACCAGTTCATCCTGCTGGCGATCCCGCTCTTCGTGCTCGCCGGCGCGCTGATGGACACCGGCGGCCTGACGCGCCGCCTGCTCGAATTCGCCAACGCCTTCGTCGGCCGCTTTCGTGGCGGCACCTCGCTGACCGCGATCTGGGGCAGCTTCCTGTTCAGCGGCATCTCCGGCTCGGCCGCGGCGGACGCTGCCGCGATGGGCTCGGTGCTGATCCCCGACATGAAGAAACAGGGCTACGACGTGAACTACGCCGCCGCCCTGATCGCGGTGGCGTCGCTGATGGACCCGCTGATCCCGCCCAGCATCACCATGATCATCTATGGCGCGCTCAGCGGAACCTCGATCGCCAAGTTGTTCATCGGCGGCATCGTGCCGGGCATCTTGCTGGCGTTGTCGCTCACCGCCTATGCCGTCTTCATCGCGCACAAGCGCGGCTATCCGCGCCTGGCGCCGCCCTCGCTGGCGCAGATCGGCCGGCTCACCTTGACAGCACTGCCGGTGCTGTTCCTGCCGGTGCTGATCGTGGTCGGCATCCGCGGCGGCGCCTTCACCGCCACCGAAGCCGCCGCCATCGCGGCGATCTACGCCCTGGTCGTGGCCGCCTTCTGGTACCGGGTACTGACCTGGGCCCATCTGCGCCATGCGCTGATCGCAACCGCGGTGATCTCCTCGGCGATCTACCTTTTGATCGCCATGGCGAACATCGCCGCCTTCGTCTTCGCGCTGGAGCGGCTGCCCCAGAACATCGTCGCCGGCATCCAGCATCTCACCGACAACCGCGTGCTGATCATCCTGATGGTCAACCTCGCGCTGCTGGTGCTCGGCATGTTCCTCGACGTCGCCGGCGTGCTCATCCTCACCGTGCCGGCACTGGTCGGCATCGGCGCCGCGATCGGCATGGACCCGGTCCATCTCGGGGTGATGGTGACCTTCAACACCATCATCGGCTTCGTGCATCCGCCGCTGGGCCTGTGCCTCTTCATCGTCTCGGGCGTGGCGAAGTCGCCGATCGAGAAGGTGACCATGCAGGCCCTGCCGATGATCGGCATCGCGCTCGCCTTGCTGATGCTGATCGCCTTCGTGCCGGAGCTGGTGCTGTTCCTGCCCAATCTCCTGGTGAAATGAGGATGATGGCATGACACGCTCGCTCGCCACGCGCATCGGCCGCACCGCGCTCAAGAACCCGCTGATCGCGGCCTCGGCCGAGCATCTGATCGATGCCGACGGGGTCCGCGCTGCGCTGAAGGCCGGGGCAGGGGCCGTCGTGGTCAAGTCGACCAACGAGGTCCAGGCGGCGAAGGACCAGCTCCAGCGCGCCGAATACATGGTGCTCGACGAGCACTGGCGGCCGGTGCCCTGGGGACCCGAGGCGCCGCGCGGCGCCACCATCGCCTGCCGCTCCGGCCTGCATCCGCTTAACTTCGAGCCCTGGCTAGAGCAGACCGCCAGGCTCGACCGCGAGGCGAGGGCGCTGGACTCCTATGCGATCCCCAGCCTGATCCTCGGCGATCTCGACCATGCGCTCGCCATGGCGCGGCAGGTCGAGCAGGCGGGCCTGCGGGTGCTCGAATTCAACATCGGCACGCCTTATGCCAGCCAGGCGGCGAAGGGCGCGGTCTCGACCGAGCTCCTACCGGAACGCATCAGCCATCTCGTCTCGGCGATGCGCGAGGCCGTCTCGCTGCCGCTCTGGATCAAGGTCACCGGCCAGAGCGAGCGCGTTCCGGAGCTGGCACGCGCCGCCTTCGAGGCCGGCGCCGACTCCGTCGTCATGGCCGGCCGGCTGCTCGGCTTCCTGCCCGATGTCGAGACGATGGAGCCCTTCCTCGGCACCAGCCTCGGCATCGGCGGCTTCTGGAACCTGCCGCTGACCTGCCATTGGCTGGCGACCTCGCGGCTCGCGCTCGGCCCCGAGCGGCCGCTCATCGGCATCAACGGTGCCCAGAGCGGGCTCGACATCGCGCGTATGATGCTGGCCGGCGCCTCCGCCGTCGGCATCGCCTCGCCGGTGATGCTGCGCGGCTTCGACTTGCTCGGCCGGTCGCTCGCCGAGTTCCAGGACTATCTCGATGCCAAGGGCATCGATGCCGCCGATCTCGTCGGCGTTGCGGTCAGCCACCGCAAGACCTTCGCCGACATGCCCCTGCGCCAGGACAACTGGCGCAACTACGTGCCGCAGGCGCGGACCATCGCAGGAGAATGATCATGACCGACGCAGCTGCAACGTCGCAGGACGCCCGCATCAAGGCCATGCTCAAGGGCGCGGTCGACCTCCACATCCACAGCGGTCCCTCGCTGATGCCGCGCAAGATCGACCATGTCGAGGCCGTGCGACAGGCCGACGAGGCCGGCTTCGCCGCGATCCTGCTCAAGGATCACTATTACCCGACCATGCCGCTGGCCACGATCCTCAATACGCACATCTCCAAGGGCGTGAAGGTGCTGGGCGCGATCGTGCTCAACAATCCGCTCGGCAGCATCAACCCCTCGGCCGTCGACTATGCGCTGAAGCAGGGCGCCCGCGTCGTCTGGATGCCGACGGCGCATGCCAACAACCATCTCGACCACTACAAGACCGACGCGAAGTTCGACTCCAAATTCCCGGTCGCGACGCAGAAGACGCTGGCTCCGGCGCCGCTCTCGCTGCTCGGCCCCGACGGCAAGATTTCCGACGAGGTCAAAGCGATCCTCGATCTCGTCGCCTCCGCCGACGCCGTGGTCTCCGGCGGGCACCACCATGTCAGCGAATTGCTGCCCTTCTACGAGGAGGCCAAGTCGCGCGGCGTCAAGCGGCTGCTGCTCAACCACCCGACCTATGTCAACGAATGCTCGCTGCAGGACGTGCGCCATCTCGCCTCGCTCGGCGTCAAGATGGAGCATTCGATCTGCATGTTCGTGCCATCGACCTTCCTGCTCTTCGACGCCGACCATCTCAAGGCGGTGATCGAGGCGGCCGGCGTCGAGAACACGCTGTTCGGCTCCGATCTCGGCCAGAACAACAACCCGACCCCGGTCGAAGGCTTCGAGCAGATCATCGCCCTGCTGATCGAAGCCGGTTTCTCCGATGACCAGATCCGCCTGATGACGGCCGGCAACGCCGCCGATCTCGCCGGCCTCGCGCCCGCCACCAACTGATGCCTTTCGCAGGCCGCGCCCGGCGTGGCCTGCCGCCCGTCCAGGAGATCACCCATGCCTTCATTCCTCATCGACGGTCAGTGGACCGACGGGTCGGGCAGCCTTCGCGGCGCAGTGCTGAACCCGGCGACCGGCGAGCAGATCGGCGAGGTGCCCTTCGCCGAGATCGCCGATCTCGACCATGCGCTCGCCGCCGCCCAGAAGGGCTTCGAGATCTGGCGCAAGACCTCGGCCTATGACCGCTCGAAGATCCTGCGCCGCGCCGCCGAGCTGACACGCGAGCGCGCCGAGGCCATCGCCCAGCTCATCACCCGCGAGCAGGGCAAGCCCTTGTCGGAAGCGCGCATGGAGGCCGGTGGCCTGGGCGACCATATCGACTGGTATGCCGAGGAGGGGCGGCGCGCCTATGGCCGCGTCATTCCGCCCCGGCAATACGGCGCCCGCCAGATCGTGCTGCGCGAGCCGGTCGGCCCCGTCGCCGCCTTCAGCCCGTGGAATTTCCCGACCGGCCAGCTCGTGCGCAAGGTCGCGGGGGCTCTGGCGGCAGGCTGCTCCATCATCGCCAAGGCGCCGGAGGAGACGCCGTCCTCCTGCATCGAGCTTATCCGCGCCTTTCATGATGCCGGCGTGCCGGCGGGCGTCGTCAACCTCGTCTTCGGCGTCCCCGCCGAGATCTCGGAGCACCTGATCGCCTCGCCGATCATCCGCAAGGTCTCGTTTACCGGCTCGGTGCCGGTCGGCCGTCATCTCGGCGCGCTCGCCGCCCGCCACGTGAAGCGCGCGACGATGGAGCTCGGCGGCCACGCGCCCTTCATCGTCTGCGACGATGTCGATGTCACCGCCGCCGCCAAGCTTGGCGCGGCGCTCAAGTTCCGCAATGGCGGGCAGGTCTGCGCCTCGCCGACACGCTTCTACGTGCAGGACAGCGTCTTCGACGCTTTCCTCGGCAGCTTCGTCGAGGCGGCGAAGGCGCTCAAAGTTGGCGACGGCGCGGTCGAGGGCACGCAGATGGGCCCGCTCGCCCATGCCCGCCGCGTCGATGCGATCGAGGGCTTCGTGCGCGATGCGGTCGAGGCTGGTGCCGATCTCGCCTATGGCGGCGAGCGGCCGGGCAATCGCGGCTTCTTCCATGCTCCGGCCGTGCTCGCCAATGTCCCCGACAAGGCGCGGCTGATGCATGACGAGCCGTTCGGGCCGATCGCGGCGGTCAACCGCTTCGACAGGCTGGAGAACGTGATCGCGCAGGCCAACGCCTTGCCGTTCGGCCTCGCGGCTTTCGCCTTCACCAGCTCGGTCTCCCGCGCCACGCAGTTCGGCGACGAGCTGGAGAGCGGCATGGTCTCGATCAATCATTTCGGCCTCGCCGCGCCCGAGACGCCATTCGGCGGCATCAAGGATTCCGGCTATGGCAGCGAGGGCGGCTCGGAGGGGCTCGACGCCTATCTCTCGACCAAGTTCGTCAGCCAGATCGGCGCCGAGCCGCGGCGGCCGTGATGGACACTTACGACTACATCGTTGTCGGGGGCGGCTCGGCAGGCTGCACCGTGACCTCCCGCCTCGTCGAAGCCGGAAAGTCGGTGCTGCTGCTCGAATCCGGGCCAAAGGACAACCATCCCTACATCCACATCCCGGCGACCTTCATCCGGGTGCACGGCACGGCGCGGACCTGGATGTATCGCTCGGCGCCGGAGCCGCAGCTGAACGGGCGCCAGGTCTATGTGCCGCAGGGCCGCACGCTCGGCGGCGGCAGCTCGGTCAACGCGATGATCTACATCCGCGGCCAGGCGCAGGACTATGACGACTGGCGCGCGGCCGGCTGCACCGGCTGGGGTTACGAGGACGTGCTGCCCTTCTTCCGCAAGGCGGAGGGCAATGAGCGGCTATCAGGCCCGCTCCACGGCACGGAGGGACCGCTCAAGGTCAGCGATGCCAGGCATCGCCACCTGCTGAGCGCCGCCTTCCTGCGCGCGGCGCAGGAGGTCGGCCTTCCCTATAACGACGACTTCAACGGCGCGAGCCAGGAAGGCGTCGGCTATTTCCAGACCACGACCTTCGCCGAGCGCCGCGCCAGCTCGGCCGCGACCTATCTGCGCGCCGTGCGTGGCAACAAGCTGCTCAAGGTCGTCACCAATGCGCATGTGCTCGGCCTCGTGCTCGAGAACGGCGCCGCGGTGGGCGTGCGCACGCGCCACGACAACGGGCAGGAGATCGAGACGCGGGTGCGCGAGGAGGTGATCCTCTCGGCCGGCGCGCTCTCGACCCCGAAGATCCTGATGCTCTCCGGCATCGGCCGGGCCGAGCATCTCACGGAGTTCGGCATCCCGGTGCGGCGCGAGCTGCGTGGCGTCGGCGAGAATTTCCAGGACCACCTCTCGGCCTCGGTCTACGGCCAGACCCGCGAGGAGATCAGCCTGCTCGGCAACGACAAGGGGCTGAAGGCGCTCCGCCACGGGCTTGCCTATATCGCATTCCGTCACGGCCTCCTGACCTCCAATGTGGTCGAGAGCGGCGGCTTCGTCGACACCGCCGGCACCGGCCGGCCGGACGTGCAGTTCCACGTCGTGCCCAATCTGGTCGGGGACGTCGACCGGCTGCCGCCCGGCGGCCATGGCATCTCGATCAACCCTTGCGACCTCAGGCCGAAATCGCGCGGGACGATCCGCCTCGGCGGCAAGGATGCCGGCGATCCGGCCGTGCTCAACGGCAATTATCTCAGCGCGCCGGAGGATATGGCGACGCTGGTGCGCGGCGTGCGCCTGGCACGGCGTATCATGAGGGCGCCCTCGCTCGCCAAGCTGCTCAGCCACGAGATCGCGCCGGCGCGCGAGGACGACGTGCCTGACAGCATCGTCGAGGACCATATCCGCACGGTCGCCAAGACCGTCTACCACCCCGCCGGCACCGCCCGCATGGGCACCGACGAGCTCGCCGTCGTCGATCCCACGCTGCGGGTGCACGGCGTGCCGCGCCTGCGCATCGCCGACATCTCGGTGGTGCCCAGCATCGTCAGCGGCAACACCAATGCGCCGGCGATCATGATCGGCGAACGCTGCGCCGACTTCATCCTGCGGCGCTGAAAACTGCGACGCGTCCGGTCGGAAAGAACCTCGAGCAGAACGTCCGCTACGACGAGCAGTTCTGGAACGACAATCTCGAGACGCTGAACGGACGCTTCAACGCCTGGCTGGCCAAGGGCCGGTCGACTCTTCCGCCGAAAGGGGCTGCCATCCGCCGCCGCAACGGCCTCAGGCAGCACCTATTTCCGCAGATACATGTCCCAGCAGGGCGCAAGGCTGATCAGCTGGCGGCCTTCCAGGGCTTGGGCGAACTGTGTCCAGATCGCCGCCCGCTTGACCTCGTAGGGGCATTTGGGCCGCATGATCGCGTCGATGTCGCGCAGGGCTTCCAGCATCTCGCGCGTGACCTTCGGATTGGTCCGGTCGGTGTCGATGCCGAGCGCGACATGCTGCGGAGCGGCGCGGCCGAGCAGGTGGTTGAATGGGCTGACGAAATCGAGCGCGAAAAAGCCATTCAGCTGGCGGCTGTTCGACGCTTCCCAGCGCTTGATCGCGTCGAGGCCCTGCTGCACTTCGAGCAGCCAGGTCGCCTGATGGTCGATCTCCGAGAACAAGGTGGCCGACGGCAGCAGGCCCCGGCGGGCGAGGTCCTGATAGGCTTCCTCGTATTTCGGGTAATGCTCGAGCTGAGCGATCGCGCGCTCAGCCAGCTCCGGCTTCAGGCTGACGCGCCCGAGCGGTCCGACATCCGGCACCTCCAGCGCCTGATAGCGCGGCGCAGCGATCACCGCGCGGGCGCCTCGCTCCAGGAAGATCACGGCGCTGGGCAGCGACACGGCCATGACGAGCATCAGCACCCATGGGCGCAATTGGTCGCCTGATTTGTGATGATAATCCTTGAGGATCAGGATCAGCACCGGCCAGAGCCCGATGAATTCGAGCGATCCGCTATTCTGCGTCTCCCCTAGGACCAGGGCGAAGAGGCTTGCGCTCAGCCAGCCCAGCGGGGAGGTCAGCAGGCTCCGCGGCGACAGCCGGTCCCGCCGCGCTGCATAGGCAAGGATGCCGATCAGTACGAGGCAAGGCGCGATCACGTTGAACTTGATCGAGCCCAGCGTCAGGAACCGCCGCAGGAACGAGGCAGAATTGAGCATCGCCAAGTCAAGGATGTCTTCGAGATAAGCGAAGACGAGGCCGGTCGCGAGTTCGACCACGCCCAGGCAGGCTATGACCGAGCCGGCGGCGATCGCGGCATCGCGAAAGCGCATGCGCCCGGCCAGGACCGCATAGCCGACGAGCGCGGCGCCCGAGACCGGGCCCGTCACCTTGACCAGGAACAGCGCGACCATCAGCACCGCGACGAGCGTCGTCAGCAGAATACGGCTCTCGACGAACAGGAGCGCCGCCAGCAGCAGATAGAGCAGCAAGGCGACATGGCGGTTGTAATAGCCGAAGCCGTCGAAGCCGGGCGACGGGTAGAGGCTGTGGAGATTGATCGGCAGCGAGGTCAGGAAGAGGAACGGTATGACGATCGCCAGCGCCAGCTTGCGCGAGCGTGCATCGATGTCCCAGGCGATCAGCGCGGCGATCGGCAGCGAGAGCGGCACGATCGCCCAGTTGGCGAGCAGGGCCGGCTGCGCCTGCGGGAACAGCGCCTTGATCCCGGCCGTGAGATAGAAGCCGAGCGGACCGATCGAGGTGAAGAAGTCGATATTGGGAATCTGGCCCTGCCGGATGCGCTGGGCAGCGTCGAGATAGATGTCCGTATCCCAGTAGTTCGGCCCGAGCGGCAGGCGGATCGGGAGCACGAGCCCCAGGATCACCATCACCAGGAACGCCACGATCCAGAAGGCCGGAGACGTTACCGAATATCGCCAGAGGCCTCCGGACACCGGACTACCTGTCGCCGCTTGAGAGCTGCTCATCATCGCCTGTTCCATGAGCCGTTCAGGGAACATGGCAGAAATGTGTTACCCGATCGCTTCCGGCTTTGTCTAAAACCGCAATTTTTAGTTGCACCGCACGACAGGGCAGAACTCGGTCAGCCAGCTCGCCGGGACGGCGTTCCGCCGCCGGCTCAGGGGATGTGCGTCCCTGCCGGGTTCTCAGGCGCCGACGCCCATCCTATAAGGCGGCGCCGTCGCCATCGTCGGCCGCCCGAGACTGCCGCATGGCCGACATCGCCAGCCTGTTTAACCTGGTCGCGCCCTTCTTCGGGCTGATCCTGCTCGGCTTCCTGATCGGCCGCTATAAGCGCCTGCCGGGCGAGGGGCTGGCCTGGATGCAGTTCTTCCTGATCTATGTCGCGCTGCCCTGCCTGTTCTACCGGCTGATCGCCGACAAGCCGTTGAGCGAGCTGACGAACTGGCGCTTCGTCGCGGTGACGACGCTCGCCACCTTCTGCGCCTTCGTGCTCTCCTTCGCGCTCGGCTGGCGCCACACTCAAGGCGACATGCCGCAAGCGGTGATGCAGGGTGTCGCCGGCTCCTATTCGAACATCGGCTATATGGGCCCGCCGCTGATCCTGGCGGCGCTCGGCCCCGCCGCCAGCGCGCCGGTGGTGCTGATCTTCGTCTTCGACAACTTGCTGCTGTTCTCGCTGATCCCATTCCTGATGGCGCTGGCCGGCGTCGAGAAGAGGAGCTTTGCCGCGACGGCGGCCGAAGTGGTCCGGCGGGTCGTCACCCATCCTTTCAATGTCGCGACCGTCGCCGGCGTGCTCGCCGCCTTCCTAAAACTCGAACTGCCGACCGCGATCGACAAGATGACGCTCTGGCTCTCGCAGGCGGCTGCCCCTTGCGCGCTGTTCCTGCTTGGTGTCACCGTGGCGCTGCAGCCCATACGGCAGATGCCGAGCGAACTGCCCTGGCTCGTCGCGATCAAGCTGCTCTTGCACCCGTTGTTGGTCTGGCTGCTGCTGTCCGGTCTCGGCGATTTCTCGGCACCCTGGGTCTATGCCGCCGTGATCATGGCGGCGCTGCCGCCGGCCCTGAACATCTTCGTGATCTCGACGCAGTACCGCGTCGGCATCGAGCGCGCCTCGGCCTGCATCCTCGTCGGCACCATCGTCTCTACGGTGACGCTGACGGGCTTCCTGTGGCTGGTGAAGACGGGCAGGATGCCGGCAGACCTGTTCCACTGACGGCCCGCGAGGGCCTGTCTTCCTGGGCCCATCGATGCAGCCGCTTTCCGATCTCCTCGTCCTCGATTTCTCGACCCTGCTGCCCGGCCCGCTGGCGAGCCTCTTCCTTGCCGAGGCCGGTGCGCGCGTGATCCGCGTCGAGCGGCCGGACGGCGAGGACATGCGCCGCTTCCCCCCGCGCTTCGGCGAAACCTCGGCCCCCTTCGCCGCCCTCAACCGCGGCAAGCACAGCCTCGCCATCGATCTCAAGGCCCCCGATGCCCTGGCGCGGCTGACGCCGCTGATCAGGCAGGCCGACATCGTCATCGAGCAGTTCCGGCCGGGCGTAATGGCCCGCCTCGGCTTCGACTACGAGGCGCTGAAGGCGCTCAATCCCCGCCTGGTCTATTGCTCGATCAGCGGCTACGGCCAAGACGGCCCGCGCGCCTCCGAGGCGGGACATGACATCAACTACCAGGCGATCGGCGGTCTGCTCGGCCAGTCCCTGGCGCAGGGGAGGCCGGCGCCGCTGCCGCCGACGCTGGTTGCCGACATCGCCGGCGGCGCCATGCCGGCGGTGATCAACATCCTGCTCGCCTTGCGCGATCGCGATCGCTCCGGCCAGGGCTGCCATCTCGACATCGCCATGACCGACGCGATGCTCGCCTTCTCCTGGTATGCGCTCGCGCAGGGACAGGCCTCCGCCCGCTATCCGGCGGGCGGGGAGGGGCTGCTCACCGGCGGCAGCCCGCGCTATGGCCTTTACACGACGGCAGATGGCTGGTTCCTCGCCGTCGGCGCGCTCGAGGAGAAGTTCTGGACGAGCTTCTGCGACGGCATCGGGCTCGCGGCCGAACTGCGCGATGACCGGCACGATCCGGCAGCGACACGGGCGGCAATCACTGCGATCATCGCCTCCCGGCCAGCCGCTCATTGGCGGGAAACGATCGAGCCGCTCGACTGCTGCTGCACCGTGGTCCGGACGCTCGACGAAGCCTTGGCCGATCCACACCTGACCGCGCGCGGCCTGCTCGATCGGCAGGTCGAGGAACCGGGCGGGCGGCGCATGGTCTCGACGCCGCTGCCGCTCGCGCCGCTCTTCCGCGACGCCGCGCCGACGCTGCGGCCGAGCCCGCCGATCGGCGACTACGAGATTTGAGCGCACCGGTCTTTCCGGGGCAGGCCGAAGGCCTGAGCCCGGAACCCAGAACCGATACGCGTTATCGTGACGCGAGCCAGCGGTCGCACCTTGGTCGAGAGGCGGCATCGGTTCTGGATTCCGGGCTCGCGGCTTTGCCGCGCCCCGGAATGACGGCGTACTCAGCCTGCCGCGGTGCCGCCGGCCAGTCCCTGGCGCATCACCAGCCGGCGCAGCGGCGCGATCCGCGACAGTGCCAGCAGCCCGGCGCCGCGCATCAGATCGGCCGGCAGGAGATCGGTCAGCAAGGTCCGATTGAGGGCATCGACCGCGCCGGTGCGCAAGCGCACATCGGCCTGACGCGAGCGATCATAGGTGGAGAGCGCCGCCTCCGTGCCTGGATCGTCCGCGCCGGCGATCGCATCGCGCAGCGCCGCGACGTCGCGCAGACCGAGATTGAGCCCCTGCGCTCCGATCGGCGGGAAGACATGCGCGGCCTCGCCGATCAGCGCCATGCGGGCAGCGGCGAAGCGATCGACCGACAAGCCGCCCATCGGCACGCGCCCGCGCGGACCCGCGACCGCCATCGCGCCGAGGATCGAATGGGTCCGGCGCTCGACCTCGCGGGCAAAAGCGAGATCGTCCAACCCGGCGAGCCGGTCCGCGTCCTGCGGCTCGACCAGCCAGACCAGCGAGGAACGCCGCCCCGACATCGGCACCAATGTGCACGGACCCGAACGGGTGTGGAATTCGGTCGAGGCGTCCTGATGCTCACGGCGATGGCTCAGGATCGCCGTCAGCGCCATCTGTGGGTAGCTCCAGTCGCGCGCCGTGATGCCGGCAGCTTCACGGACTCGCGACTTGCGGCCATCGGCGCCGACGACGAGGCGGGCCGCGACAGGGGTAAAGCCGTCACCCGCCAGACGGACACTGTCGGCGCCTGCCGCGATCTCTGTCACCGCCTGCGGGATCATGCGGATGCGCGGCTCCGCCGCCGCCTTCGCCGCCATCGCCTCGACCAGCACGGCATTCTCGATGTTCCAGCCGAAGGCCGGCAGGCCGAGTTCGGCCGCCTTGAACTCGACCGGCGGCTGCCGGAACAGACTGCCGGTGTCATCGACCATACGCATGACCGCGAGCGGCGCGGCGACCGCGTCCAGCGCCTCCGTCAGGCCAAGCGTCTCGAGAAGGCGCCAGGAACCGTCGAGCAAGGCGACGGTGCGGCCATCACGCGGCGCACTCGCCTGCCCGAACAGCACGACCTGGCGCCCGGCGGCGGCGAGCGAGAGCGCTGCCGCGAGCCCGACCGCACCCGCCCCGACGATGGCGATATCGCAATGCTGCTGATCCGTCATGGCCTTTCGGTAGCCGATGCCGGCGCCGCTGGCGAGCGCGCCCTTGCCGCAGCTATCCCCAGATCACGCCCTTGCCGGGCTTCTGCGCGATCTCCCGGAACGAGACGATCCGCTCGTCGATACCTTCATGGCCGAGCACGGCGCGGACCTGCCGCCCGGCGCCGCGAATCTCGACGGCGGAACCGTGGCGCAAGGCCTTGTCGATCATCGCCTTGAGCGAGACCGCCGCGCTCGAATCGGCGAAGGGTACGCCGGAGAGATCGAGCACGATCCGCTCGGGGAAGGGGCCGACCCGGTCGAGCACGGTCGCGACATGGCTGCTGGCGCCGAAGAAGAGCGGGCCGGTAATCTTGTAATGGAAGATCTCGCCGTCGCGCTTGCCGTTGCCGTTCGCCTGCGGCTCGTCATGGCCTGCTTCGTCATAGTCGACGAGGCCTGCGTCCATCCCGGCTTCGACCGTGACGATATTGGCCATGCGATGCATGAAGATCAGCGACCCCAGCACGACGCCGATACCGATCCCAACCATCAGGTCCTCGAAGACCACCAGCAGGAAGGTCGACAGCAGCACGAGGGAGTCGGCGCGCGAATGCCTGAGGATCGCGGCGAAAGCGGCCTTCTCGGCCATGTTCCAGGCAACGACGGCGAGTACGCCGGCGAGTGCCGCCAGCGGGATGTAGGAGGCGAGCGGCGCCGCGACCAGCATGAACAGGAGCACGAAGGCGGCGTGCAGCATCCCGGCGACCGGCGTGACGCCGCCGGCACGGATATTGGTCGCGGTGCGGGCGATGGTGCCGGTGACGCAGATGCCGCCGAACAAGGGCGAGCCGATATTGGCGACGCCCTGCGCGACCAGCTCCATGTTCGAGCGGTGGCGGCGCCCGCTCATCCCGTCGGCGACCACGGCCGAGAGCAGCGATTCGATGCCGCCGAGCACCGCGATCGACAGCGCCGCCGGCAGCACCTCGACCAGCTTGTCGAGGCTGAAGGCCGGCAGATGCGGGGCGGGCAAAGCGCGCGGAATGCCGCCGAAGCGGCTGCCGATGGTCTCGACCGGCAGGTTGAGCAGGAAGGTCGCGGCGGCCGCGAGCCCGACAGCGATCAGGAGACCCGGCCAGTTCGGCTGCCAGCGCCTGACGGCCAGGATCGTCGCGATCGTCAGGGCCGAGAGGCCGAGCGCCGCCGGGTTGAGCGTGCCCAGCGCCGCCGTGAGCGCCTGCAGCTTCGGGATCAGCGCCGCCGGCTCCTTGCCAGGCAGCGTCAACCCCAGGAGGTCGCGGATCTGGCTGGCGAAGATGATGATGGCGATGCCGGTGGTGAACCCGACCAGCACCGGATGCGGGATGTACTTGATGTAAGTGCCGAGCCGCAGCAGCCCGACCGCGATCAACATCGCGCCGGCCAGCATCGTCGCGAGCAGCAGCCCGTCGAAGCCATGCTGGTCGATCGTCGCCGCGACGAGGACGATGAAGGCGCCGGCCGGCCCGCCGATCTGGTGGCGGCTGCCGCTCAGCGCCGAGACGAGGAAGCCACCGATGATCGCGGTGAACAGCCCGGCGGCGGGCGTGGCGCCGCTGGCGATGGCGATCGCCATGGAGAGCGGCAATGCGACGATCGCGACCGTGAGCCCCGAGAGCGCATCGGCCCGCAGGCGGGCGAGGCCATAGCCTTCGCGCAGGGCGGAGATCAGCTTGGGGGTGAAGGCCTCGCGCAGGATCGGATGGCCGCCGAGATGAGCGCCTTGCCTGTTCATGTCAGAGACCGATCATGCAGTTATGCCAGACCGACTCGGCGTTTGCGCGGGTCTGCCGTGCAGTGCAGCCGTTGCGCAGGAGGAAGGCAAGTCCCTATCGTTGCGCCATCGACATCAGGAGATCGCCATGGCGAAAGCAATCCGCGTGCACAAGACCGGTGGGCCCGAGGTTCTGCAGCTCGAGGAGGTCAGCCTGCCGGCGCCGGGGCCGGGCGAGATCCTGATCCGCAACCGCGCCATCGGCCTCAACTTCATCGACACCTATTTCCGCACCGGCCTGTACCCGGCGCCGTTGCCGTTCACGCTCGGCAATGAATCGGCAGGCGACGTGGTCGCGGTCGGCCCCGGCGTGACCGAGTTCAAGCCGGGCGACCGCATCGCCGTCGTCGCCGCCCATGGCGCCTATGCCGAGGAGCGCATCGTACCCGCGTCGGCGGTGGTCGCCTTGCCGGAGAACGTCTCCTACGAAGCCGGCGCCAGCATGCTGCTGAAAGGGCTGACCGCCGAATACCTGCTCCACCGCACCTATCCGGTGAAGCCGGGCGACACGATCCTGGTCCATGCCGCGGCCGGCGGCACCGGCTCGATCCTCTGCCAATGGGGCAAGGCGCTCGGCGCCACCGTGATCGGCACCGTCGGCAGCAAGGAGAAGGCCGAGCTCGCCAAGGCGAACAAGGCCGACCATGTCATCCTCTATCGCGACGAGGACGTTCCGGCGCGGGTCAAGGAGATCACCGGCGGCCAGCTCTGCAACGTCGTCTATGACGGCGTCGGCAAGGACACCTTCATGGGCTCGCTCGACTCGCTGAGGCCGTTCGGCCTGCTGGCGAGCTTCGGCAACGCCTCGGGCGCGGTCGAGGCCTTCAATCTCGGCATCCTCGCGGCGAAGGGCTCGCTCTACGTCACCCGCCCGACGATGAACACACACACGGCCAAGCGTGAAACCCTGGTCGCGATGGCGAAGAACCTGTTCGAGGCCGTCGGCTCCGGCAAGGTCAGCGTCGTGATCAATGCCCGCTTCGCGCTGAAGGATGCTGCCGACGCCCACCGCGCGCTGGAAAGCCGCGGCACGACCGGTTCGACGGTGATCGTGCCGTAGCGGCGGCGCAATTTCCGCCTGAATCGAAGGCTATGGGAATTGCGGTCCGGCCGGGTGGCCGGACCGTTTCCGTTTCAGGTATCCCGCTTGCGCATTGCCAGGGTCATCGTCTCGTCGAGCATCATCGTCGCACTCGCAGCGGGCGGCGCCATGATCGCTCCGCCGGCCCTGCAGAGCTGGCAGCTTCAACAGGCGAAAGATGATCCCTCCGAGCTGTCGCGGCTTCGCCTCGTCGGCGTCGCGACGCAGGATCGCATCGCCCCTGAGATCGACCGGGCAGTGGCAGCCGGCGATCTCGGTCTCGCCGAAAGCTTCGTCGCGCTGGCGGCCGAACGCGGCATCGCCACGGCTCCCGAGCGCGTCGCCCAGATCGAGGCCTTGCGGCAGAACGCGCTAACGCGCGCTGTCTCCGATTTCGGCCATAGCTTCGTCGCAGGCGAGCGCGAGAGTGATGCCGCCTTCGCCGGTGCGCTGGTCGGGGACATCAGCGGCTTCGGCGATTTGCGCGATCTCGTCCGCGAGGGGCACAAGCTCGTCGGCGGCGAGACGATCGATGAGACGGTGCTGGCGCTCGCCGCGGTCGGCCTTGCGGTCAGCGCCGCGACATGGGTCAGCCTCGGCGGCAGCCTTCCGGCCCGCGGCGGCGTCAGCGCCATCAAGGCCGCGAGCAAAGCCAAACTGCTTTCCCCGGTGCTCACTGCGAATCTCGGCCGCATGGCGGCCGGTGCAGTCGACCGGCCGGCCCTGACGGCGAGCCTCGGCGCAGCAGCCCGCCTGGACCTTGCGGCAGCAAAAACGGCGGCAGGTGGCATCGTCCGGCCCGCAGCGCTGGCGCGCTTCACCGCGCTCGGCCAGGACGCCGGCGCGCTCTATGCCCGGACAGGCCAGCGCGGCTTGCGCCAAGTGCTCGCCGTCGCCGAGGACGCCGGCGATGTCGGCCGGGCTGCCAAGCTCGCGGCGGCCAAGCCGTCGACCGTGCGCGCAACTCTCAGATTGCTCGGGCGCTCGGCGTTGGTGCTCGGCGCGCTCAGCCTGCAGGCAGCCGGCTGGATGCTGGCGCTGCTCGGCTACGCACTGGCCGTCGCCATGGCCGCGCAGCGCTTCGGCTGGTGGCTCGGACGGCTCGGTCGAAAGCGTCGCGCCATCTCTCGTATGGAAGCGTCCGCGCCAACTCCCTGACGTAGAGGGAGCAAGAAAAATGAAAATTCCGAAACCCGAAAGCGAAAGCGCACCTGGAGCCGGCAAAGCGGGACCAACAACAAGATCACTGGTCCTTACGTCATGTCCCCGCTTCTTCGCCGCGCCGGCTTCATCCTTTCCTTCGCCATCGTCGCGATGGCGCTCCAGGCGCAGCTCACCGCCCGCCCGACGCTCCAGTTCGCCACGCAGGTCAGCGACGCGCAGGTCGTCTTCGAGAAATCCTCCAAGCCGCGCACCGGCCGGGCCGCGCAGCTGCGCCGCATGCCGCGCCCCGTGGCTGCCAATCTTGCCTGATCAGACCGCCATGCCGTGTAGATCGTAGGCGTCGGCGCGCTCGATCTTCACGGTGACGATGTCGCCCGGCCGCAGCGGCCGGCGGCTCGAGACATAGACATTGCCGTCGATCTCCGGCGCGTCCCATTTCGAGCGGCCCTTGGCGACGGTCGGGCCGGCCTCGTCGATGATCACCGGAATGCGCTTGCCGACACGCCCCTTGACGATGCGAGAGGAGACCTCGGCCTGCGTCTTCATGAAGCGATGCCAGCGTGCCTCCTTCTCATCTTCCGCGACCAGCGGCAGGCCAAGATCGTTGGCGGTCGCGCCCTTGACCGGCTCGTATTTGAAGCAGCCGACGCGCTCGAGCTTCGCTTCCTTCAGCCAATCGAGCAGGAAGTCGACGTCTCCTTCCGTCTCGCCGGGGAAGCCGACGATGAAGGTCGAGCGGATGGCGAGATCCGGGCAGATCTCGCGCCACTTCCTGATCCGCTCCAGCGTCTTCTCGTGATGGGCCGGACGGCGCATCGCCTTCAGCACGGAAGGCGAGGCATGCTGGAACGGAATGTCGAGATAGGGCAGCACATTGCCCTCCGCCATCAACGGAATGACCTCGTCGACATGCGGATAGGGGTAGACATAGTGCATCCGCACCCAGACGCCCATCTGGCCGAGTTCGCGCGCCAGCTCGAAGAAGCGGGTGCGGACCTCGCGGTCCTTCCACATCGAGGGGGCGTATTTGATGTCGAGCCCATAGGCGCTGGTGTCCTGCGAGATCACCAGCAGTTCCTTGACGCCGGCCTTGACCAGCTTTTCGGCCTCGCGCAGCACGTCGCCGATCGGCCGCGAGACCAGATCGCCACGCAGCTTGGGGATGATGCAGAAGCTGCAGCGATTATTGCAACCTTCTGAAATCTTTAGGTAGGCGTAGTGCCGCGGCGTCAGCTTGATGCCTTGGTCCGGCACCAGGTCGATGAAGGGGTCGTGCTTGGGCGGCACCGCCTGGTGCACGGCCGAGACGACGCTTTCATAGGCCTGCGGCCCGGTGATCGCGAGCAGGTTCGGGAAGGCGTCGCGGATTTGCTCGGGCTCGGCGCCCATGCAGCCGGTGACGATGACCTTGCCGTTCTCGGCCATGGCCGAGCCGATCGCCTCCAGCGATTCCTGCTTGGCGCTGTCGAGGAAGCCGCAGGTGTTGACGATGACGACGTCGGCGCCCGCATGGCTCTTGCTGAGCTCATAGCCCTCCGAGCGCAGCGAGGTGATGATGCGCTCGGAATCGACGAGCGCCTTCGGGCACCCGAGGGAGACGAACGAGATTTTCGGCGCGACGGCGTTCATCGGCGGCGGAACTCTGACAGGGAAAGATGAGGGCGCGGCAAGGCCGGCACGATTGGCGCCTCTTTGATCCTTTTTGGACGAATTTGCAAATGCGGATGGGCAGACCGCTGCCGAGCGCTTGGATCGCAACCGCTACGTCATTGCGAGGAGCGAAGCGACGAAGCAAACCAGAGGCGGCAGAGCTCTATGTCTCCCTGGATTGCTTCGCTTTGCTCGCAATGACGTCTAGCGGGCTCGGTCGCAGCCTCAGCTCGCCTCGACCGGCCGTTCCGGATCCTGAGTCCAGTCCGTCATCGAGCCATCGTAGAGCGAGACCTCCTCGCGCTCGAGCAACTCCGACATAACGAACCAGTTGAACGAGGCCGTATGGCCCGTGTTGCAATAGGAGATCGCAGGTCCCTGCGGCACCGAGCCGAACAAGACGGCGAGGTCTCCGACAGGCCTGAAGCGTCCCGTCGCGGGATCGAAGGCCGCCGAATAATCGCGCGAGACGGCGCCCGGGATATGCCCGGCGCGCGTGGCCTCGGCCGCCTTCTCCTTGCCCTCGAAATAACTGGCCGAGCGGGCGTCGACCAGCGTCGCGAGCTTGCTGCGCGAGGCGACAAGGGTGGCATCGGCGGTGCTGCGCAGCTTCTGCTGCATCACTACCGGATAGGGCGAAGCCGATACCGGCTTGGACGGCCCGGTCTCGATCGGCAGCCCAAGCGAGCTCTGCCAGCCCTTGAAGCCGCCATCGAGGATCGCCTGCTGGCCATGGCCGATCAGCTTCAGCGTCCAATAGACGCGGGTTGCAGCGGCAAGATCGCTGGCGGTGAGCCCGGCAGGTACGATGACCACCTTGCTCGGCGGCGTAATGCCGAGCCGGCCCGCCAGCTCAGCGAGATGATCGAGCGGCGGCAGCATGCCCGGCGCATTGCCGACCTTGGCGCGCCAGCCATCGGCGGCGTAGTCGCTGTGCACGGCGCCCGGGATATGACCAGCCTCAAAGGCCTGGCGCCCGCCCTCGGCAGCACCACGGATGTCGATGATGACGAGATCGGGCGAGCCCAGCGCTCCGGCCAGGACTTCGGTAGATACCAGCCCCGAGGTCGGGATATCCGTCATTCCGCGGCCTCCTGTTGCAGCTCGTCGACGACGACGAGCGAGGTGCTCATTTCGGCGGTCGCGCCCAGCATGATCGAAGCGGAACAGTATTTTTCCTTCGACAATGTGACGGCGCGCTCGGCCTTGGCCTGCGACAGGCCGCGGCCGCTGACGCGATAGGCGATGTGGATCCTGGTGAAGACCTTGGGGTCCTCGGTCGCCCGCTCCGCCTCGACCTCGACCTCGCAGCCGGTGACCGCCTCGCGCCCCTTCTTGAGGATTTGCACGACGTCGAAGCCGGTGCAGCCGGCGAGCCCGATCAGCAGCATCTCCATCGGCCGGATGCCGATATTGCGGCCGCCATATTCAGGCGCGCCGTCCATGATCACGGCATGGCCGCTGCCGGCCTCGCCCATGAAGGCCATGCCCTCGACCCATTTCGCCCGCGCCTTCATGGCCGCCTCCTGTCGTCAGACCGTGTCAGGCGACAGGCATAACCTGCCCGGTGCGCGAAAGGCGAGGGCGGCATCAGGCCGCGGCGAACAGGTTGCCATGTGTGATGCGCAGCCGGATGCGCTCGCCGATCGCCGGCGCAACCTGGCTGGCGAGGTCGACATCGAGACGCTTCGGTAGCCCTTCGACGGCGACCTCGGCACGCCGCAATGGCCCGTTGCGGCGCAAATGCTCGACTACCCCCGGCAGGGCGAGCGGCGCATCGTCGACGATGCGCAAATGCTGCGGGCGGACATAGAGCGAGGCCGGTCCACCCTGATTCTGGCGCAGACCGCCGAGCACCGGCCGATCCTGGAAGAAGGCTTGGCTGCCGACGACCTTGACCGGCAGGTGGTTGGCGTCGCCGAGGAACTGGCAGACGAAGGGCGTCGCGGGATGGTCGTAGACGTCGTCGGGCGAGCCGACCTGCTCGAGCCGGCCGTCATGCAGGATCGCGACCCGGTCGGCGAGCTCCAGCGCCTCTTCCTGGTCATGCGTGACGAAGACGGTGGTGTGGCCGGTGCGCTGGTGCAATTGGCGCAGCCAGGCGCGCAGGTCCTTGCGGACCTTGGCGTCGAGCGCGCCGAAGGGCTCGTCGAGCAGGAGCACGCGCGGCTCGATCGCCAGCGCCCGGGCGAGCGCGATGCGCTGGCGCTGGCCGCCGGAGAGCTGGCTCGGATAGCGTTTCTCCAGCCCGGGTAGCTGGATGAGTTCCAGGAGATCGGAGACGCGCTTCCTGATTTCGGCAGGAGCCGGCCGCTCGGCTCGCGGGCGCGACTTCAGCCCGAAGGCGATATTCTCGGCGACGCTCATCGTCTTGAACAGCGCATAGTGCTGGAACACGAAGCCGATCCGGCGCTCGCGCAGGGTGAGCTCGCGCGTATCGGTCTCACCGAAAAGCACGCGGCCGCGCTCGGCCTGCTCGAGCCCGGCGATGACGCGCAGCAAAGTCGTCTTGCCTGAGCCGGAGGGGCCGAGCAGGGCGACGAGCTCGCCCGGCTGGATGTCGAGCGAGACGCCGCGCAAGGCCGGGAAATTCTGGAAGCGCTTCTCGACGCTTTCGATGGAGACGGCGACCGACATGGGCTGTTCCACTCAGTGACGACGGCTGGCGGCGATCGCGTCGGCGAAATGCCATTCCAGCACGGTTTTCAGGACGAGCGTGACGAGGGCGAGGCCCGCAAGCAGCGAAGCGACGGCGAAGGCCGCGGCGCCCATGTACTCGTTGTAGAGAATCTCGACATGCAGCGGCATGGTCGTGGTCACGCCGCGGATCTTGCCGGAGACGACGGCGACGGCGCCGAACTCGCCCATGGCGCGGGCATTGCAGAGCAGCACGCCATAGAACAGGCTCCATTTCACGTTCGGCAAGGTGACCGTGAAGAAGGTGCGCCAGGGCGAGGCGCCCAAGGTCAGCGCCGTCTCCTCGTCGGCCGAACCGAGCGACTGCATGTGCGGGATCAGCTCGCGCGCGACGAAGGGGAAGGTGACGAAGATCGTCGCCAGCAGGATACCCGGCACGGCGAAGATGATCTTGAGGTCGTTGGCCGCGAGCCAAGGACCGAAATAGCCCTGCGCGCCGAAGAGCAGCACGAAGACCAGGCCCGAGATCACCGGCGAGACCGAAAAGGGCAGGTCGATGAAGCTGATCAGCAGGCTTTTCCCCCGGAACTCGAACTTGGCGATCGCCCAGGCGGCCGCCAGTCCGATGATCACGTTGAACGGCACCGCGATCGCCGCGATGAGCAGGGTCAACCGGATCGCCGCCAAGGCATCGGGTTCGAGGATCGCCTCACGGTAGGCGTGCCAGCCACGCGCCCCGGCCTCGACGAAGACCGAGATCAACGGCAGGAACAGGAAGAGGCAAAGGAAGAGGAGCGAAATCGCGACCAGCACGAACTGGACGATGCGGGACTCGCCCTTGACGCGCCGGGCGGCGCGGGCGGGGGCGAGATCCTCGATCTGGTAGGGCAGGCTGGCGTCAGACATCGCCGAACCTCCGGCGGGCGCTGGCCTGGATCAGGTTAACCAGAAGGATCAGCGAGAACGAGAGCAGCAGCATGATCGTCGCGACCACGGCCGCTCCGGCATAGTCGAACTGCTCCAGCCGGATCACGATCAGCAGCGGGGCGATCTCGGAGACCATCGGCACATTGCCGGCGATGAAGATCACCGAGCCGTATTCGCCGACGGCACGGGCGAAGGCGAGCACGAAGCCGGTCAGCAAGGCCGGCAGCACCGGCGGCAGCAGCACGGTGAAGACGGTGCGCCAACGGCTGGCGCCGAGCAGCGCCGCAGCCTCCTCGATATCGGCCGGCAATTCCTCCAGCACCGGTTGGATCGTGCGCACGACGAAGGGCAAACCGATGAAGATCAGCGCCACCATCACGCCGAGCGGCGTGTAGGCGACCTTGATGGCATAGGGCGCGAGCAGGCTGCCGACCCAGCCATTGGGCGCATAGATCGCCGCGAGCGCGATGCCGGCGACCGCCGTCGGCAGGGCGAAGGGCAGGTCGACCGCCGCATCGATCAGGCGTCTGCCCGGAAAATCGTAGCGGACGAGCACCCATGCCAGGATCAGTCCGAAGACAGCATTCACCGTCGCCGCGAAGAACGCCCCGAAGAACGAGAGCTTCAATGCGGCGAGCGTGCGCGGCGAGGTCGCTACTGCCCAGATGTCGGCAGGTCCGGCACTAGCCGCCTTGATGAAGAGCGCAGCGAGCGGAATCAGCACGATCAGCGACAGCGCCGTCACGGTGATACCCAGCGCCAGGCCGAAGCCTGGCAGGATGCTGGGCTCGCGCCAGCGGAAGACTGTCGCTGTCATGGCTTACCGGGCTGGCTTGTAGAGCTGGTCGAAGGTGCCGCCGTCACCGAAATGGGTGGGCTGCGCCTTGGCCCAGCCGCCGAAGCTCTCATCGATGGTGACGAGCTCGACCTTCGGGAAGCGGGCGATGTCCTTGGGGTCGGCAGCTTCGGGATTGCGCGGGCGGTAGTAGTTCTTGGCGATGATCGCCTGGCCCTTCGGCGTGTAGAGGAATTCGAGATAGGCCTGCGCCTCCGCACGGGTGCCCTTGGCGTCGACATTGCCGTCGACCACCGCGACCGGCGGCTCGGCCAGGATCGAGAGCGAAGGCACGACGATGTCGAACTTGTCCTCGCCGAACTCCTTCAGCGCCAGGAAGGCCTCGTTCTCCCAGGACAGGAAGACGTCGCCGATGCCACGCTGGGTGAAGGTCGTGGTCGCGCCGCGCGCGCCGGTGTCGAGCACCGGGACATTGGTGAGCAGCTTGCCGATATAGTCGCGGACCTTGGCCTCGTCCTTGTTGAAGGCCTTTTCGGCATAGGCCCAGGCGGCGAGATAGTTCCAGCGCGCCCCGCCCGAAGTCTTCGGATTCGGCGTGATGATCTGGACGCCCGGCTTCACCAGGTCGCCCCAGTCCTTGATCGCTTTCGGATTACCCTTGCGGACCAGGAACACGATGGTCGAGGTGTAGGGCGAGGAGTTCTGCGGCAGGCGCTTCTGCCAGTCGAGAGGCAGTTTCTTCGAGCGCTCAGCCACCGCGTCGATGTCGCCGGCGAGCGCCAGCGTCAGCACGTCGGCATTGAGGCCGTCGATCACGGTGCGGGCCTGGGCGCCCGAGCCGCCATGCGACTGCCGGATCGTGCTGATCTTCTTGGCGTTCTTGCCGTTCCAGTCGGCGATGAAGGCCGCGTTGATCTCGCGATAGAGCTCGCGGGTCGGGTCATAGGAGACGTTGAGCAGCTCGGTCTGGGCGCGGGCGCCGCTGATCACGCCGAAGCAGACGGCGAAGGCTCCGAGTGCCAGGCCGGCTTGCAGCAGGCGGTGAAGTCTGTGTCGCGTCATCTCAGTGCTCCGTGCTGAACAGCGCTTCGAACCGTTGGAACAGTTCAAATCTTGTTCTTAATAACAAACAGAACGTACTGAATTGGCGGTCATTACTCAACCGGAGAGCGCAGTAGAGCCCTTCCAAACTTTCAGCGCCAGAGAGAAAACGCGTCTCCGGCAGTTTGGTTCAAATCAGCATTGGGCCGACCTTACACCGGCCTCGGCCGGCTGCGCAGCGCCCATGGCGTGGCCGATCAGGACGAGGACCGGCCCCTTGCTCGGCAGCTCGCCGAGACGCTCGGGCAGTGCGGCGATCGTGCTGGCGATCCGTTTTTCTTCCGGCGTGGTGGTGCCGAGCACGGCGATCGCCGGCGTTGCCGGATCGAGCCCGGCGGCGAGCGCCTTCTCGCGGAACAATGGCAGGGTAGCGCGCGCCATGTAGAGCGCCGTCGTCGCGGCCGGGTCGGCGAGCGCCTTCCAGTCGAGATCCTGCGGCAGCTTGCCGTCGCGGGCATGGCCGGTGACGAATTGCAGCCGCCGGGCGTGGTCGCGATGGGTCAGCGACAGGCCCAGCGAGGCGGCCGCGCCCTGCGCCGCCGAGATGCCGGGCACGATCGCGACCGGAATGCCGGCGCGATGGCAGGCCTCGATTTCCTCGCCGGCGCGGCCAAAAATGCCGGGATCGCCGCCTTTCAGGCGGACGACATGCTTGCCCTGTGCAGCGAGCGAGACCAGCATCGCGTTGATGTCGTCCTGCTTCACCGCTGGGCCATAGCCCTGCTTGCCGACCAGCATGCGCTTGGCCTCGCGCCGGGCGAGTTCGAGCACACCGGCCGAGACGAGGTCGTCATAGAGGATGATGTCGGCGCTCTGCAGCGCCCGGATCGCCTTCAGCGTCAGCAGTTCCGGATCGCCCGGGCCGGCACCGACCAGCGTGACGCGGCCGTGCGGCGTGCCGCCGCGCTCGATCTCGTCGAGAACGGTGGAGAGATCGCTGCGATCATTATCGTCGGGCCGGCGCTGCGGCTCGGCGAGCGCGCGGCTGGTGAAGCGTTCCCAGAAGTCGCGGCGGAGCGGGAAGGAAAGCTCGCGTGCCTTGACCATCGGGCGCCAATCATGCGCGGCCTGTGCCCAGGCCTTCAGGCCCGCCGGCAGCAGCGCCTCGATCTTAGCGCGGATCGCCTGGCCGAAGACGGGCGCGGCGCCGTCGGTCGAGATCGCGACCACGAGCGGCGAGCGGTTGACCAGCGAGCCGAAGGCGAAATCGCAGAATTCGGGCTTGTCGACGAGGTTGACCGGCACGCCGCTCTGCCGGGCTGCGGCGACGAAGGCCTTGGCCTCGTCCGGCGAGTCGATATCGGCGATGGCGAGTGCCGCGCCGTCGAGATCATCGGCCTGCCAGGCGCGCGGCAGCACCGTCACCGAACCGGCCGGCGGATCGCTCGCGAGCCCGGCAAAGAGCTCCGGGCTGTCGCCGGCGAGGACAAGCAGTTCGGAGCCGGCAGCGGCCAGCAGTTCAGCCTTCCAGAGCGCGCCCTCGCTCGAACCCGCGAGCACGACCTTGCGCCCCTCCAGCTTGTGGAAGAGCGGCAGGGTAGCGAGCCGGTCGATCCGGCGCGGGGATATTGTCTCAGGGCGTCTCGCGCTCATCGTTGCGTCGCTGCGGCCTTCACATCGGGTGGCATCCGGCTGTCGCCCGCAGGTGGCACGAACAACCACAGGCCGGCAAGCACCAGGATGATAAGCCGGAAGCAAAGATCGAACCAGCGCTCGCGTGGGGCGGGAGCGGACTGGCCGATGGCACGGTCGATGTCGGTCAGCATGGCTTCCTCCCATTCATCGTCGCTATGGCGATCGGCGGGCCGGCGCAGGCTGGATTGGGCCGAGCCGTGCATCGTCTCAGCCCGCCGCCGCATGTTTCAGCCGGGCCGAACGGCGCCGGTCGAGGATGTTGCCGCTGTCGCCATAGCCGCGCTGATAGCCATGGCTGATCTGGCCGAGCGCGCGGGTCCATTGCTCGACCGGCTGGCGCGCGGCGCTCACCTCCGGCAGCTCGACCTCGTCGAAACCGCAGGCAAGGGCATAGGCGAACTGGTCGACGATCAGCGGGCCGCTGGCGCGCAAGGTGCCGGTGAAGCCGTGATTGCGGATCAGGCGCGCCAGGCTGAAGCCGCGCCCATCGCCGAAGGAGGGGAAGCTGATCGCGATCAGGGAGAGCTGCCGCATCAGCAGCTTCAGCTCGGGAATGCGCACAGTGTTGGGGATGACGACGCCGATGCGCTGGTCGCGCGTCTTCTGCGCGAGCGCTTCCGGCAGTGCTGCCCACTCGACGAGCGCATGCGAGACAGTGCCGATCGCAGCGCCTTCGCTGCGCGCCCAGATCTCGGCCTTGGCGCCGTGACGATCAAGCAACGGCATGGCTGACCTCCTGAAAGGCCGCCTTGAACGGCGCCAGGCCGATGCGGCGGACATTGTCGATGAAGCTCTCGCCGGCTTGGCGCTGGGCGAGATAGACCGAAACGATGCGCTCGATCGCGTCCGGCACGTCCTCGGCGGCAAGGCCGGGGCCGAGGATCTCGCCGATCGCGGCGTTCTCGGTCGCGTCGCCGCCGAGCGTGATCTGGTAGGATTCGATGCCACGCTTCTCGAGGCCGAGAATGCCGATATGGCCGACATGGTGGTGGCCGCAGGCATTGATGCAGCCGGAGATCTTGATGTTGAGCACACCGATCTCCTTCTGCCGGACGGGATCGGCGAAGCGCTGCGCCAGCGCCTGCGCGATCGGGATCGAGCGGGCCGTCGCCAATGCGCAATAGTCGAGGCCGGGGCAGGCGATGATGTCGGTGATCAGCCCGGCATTGGCCGTCGCCAGCTCGGCTTCGCCGAGGCGCTGCCAGACCGCGAACAGGTCCGACAGCTTCACATGCGGCAGGACGAGGTTCTGCGCGTGGGTGACACGGATCTCGGAGAGTGAGAATTCATCGGCCAGATCGGCGACGACACGCATCTGCTCGCTGGTGGCGTCGCCCGGAGGCGCGCCGATCGGCTTCAGCGAGATCGTCAGAGCGGCATAGCCCGGCTGGCGGTGCGGCGTGAGATTGGTCTCGGCCCAGCGGGCGAAATCGGGATTGCCGGCCCTGGCCGCCTCAAAGGCGCCGCTGGTCGCCGGCAGCGTCTCATAGGCCGGCGGCGCGAAATAGGCGGCGATGCGCGCGACTTCGGCCGGATCGGCATTGACCGAGGGGCCGTCGAGCCGGGCGAACTCCTCCTCGACGCGGCGGGAGAATTCCTCGGTGCCGATCTCGTGGACGAGGATCTTGACCCTGGCCTTGTACTTGTTGTCGCGCCGGCCCTCAAGATTGTAGACCCGCATGATCGCCTCGAGATAGGCGAGCAGGTCGGCCTTGGGCAGGAAGTCGCGCACCACCTTGCCGATCATCGGGGTGCGGCCGAGGCCGCCGCCGACGATGACCTCGTAGCCGATCTCGTGCGTGTCCGGATGGCGCAGGATGCGCAGTCCGATATCGTGCGCCTTGATCACGGCGCGGTCGTGCGCGGCGCCGGTCACCGCGATCTTGAACTTGCGTGGCAGGTAGTCGAACTCCGGGTGAAGGCTCGACCATTGCCGGATCAACTCGGCGGTCGGACGCGGATCCTCGACCTCGTCCTGGGCAACGCCGGCGAAATGGTCGGCCGTGACATTGCGGATGCAATTGCCCGACGTCTGGATCGCATGCATCTCGACATCGGCGAGCAGGTCGAGAATGTCGGGGATGTCGCGCAGCTTCGGCCAGTTGAACTGGAGATTGGTGCGCGTGGTGAAATGGCCGTAGCCGCGGTCATAGCGCTCGCCGATCAGCGCGAGCTGGCGCATCTGCTTTGAAGACAGCGTGCCGTAGGGCACCGCGATCCGCAGCATATAGGCGTGCAGCTGCAGATAGACGCCGTTCTTCAGGCGCAGCGGCTTGAATTCGTCCTCGGTCAGCGAGCCGCTGAGCCGGCGGCCGACCTGGTCGCGGAACTGCGCGACGCGCTCGCGGACAAAGCGTTCGTCGAATTCGTCGTAGCGATACATGCGTCAGGCTCTCAGAAAGGCTTGGGCGAGCGGCAATTCGGCCTGCTTGCCGAGGTCGCGCCGGATGCTGGGGCCGGTCGTCTTCATCCGCTCGCGGTAATGGCGCGGCACCGGCACGCCGTCCTCGATCGCGACATCGACCAGATAGGCGTCGACGACATGCTGGTTGCCGAGTTCTGCGACGGCGAAAGCATCGAGCCGGTCAGCAGTCGCATCGTCATCGCCGACCAGCGCCGCACCGGGATCGCGCGTCCAGTGCAGACCATCGGCATCGCCCGCCGCGAAGACGACATCGCCGTCGAGCAGGTCGTTGGCCAGCAGGATCACCGGCAGGGCAGGGCGCTTGGCGGCAGCCATGAATGATGCTCGCTACGTTCGCTATTACGAACGTTTTACATAAGGCAGCGGCCTCGAAGCATCAATTCACGTCAGGTAGTGTGATTTTTCTTATTCCCGTCCCAAAAGAGGAAATCTGTCTTCGGAGCAATTCGACTACCCAATTCCAGGGAAGCATTTTCTCCGGCGGAACCGTCAGCGTGGGCCGCAGAATTGGCTGAGTTTGCGTAACGCAGGGCCGATTCCCTTGAGCGGAATGACGTCATAGCCCTTTTTGATCCCTTCCTGACGAATGCGCAGCGAGCGACCGGTTGGAAAGGCCGCGAACACCTCGCTGTCCGCCCCCTGGACCCGATAGGCACCACCAAATGGTCCCGATGTTTCCTGAAGCCGGAACGAAAAATCGCGGCCATCGATGGCGAGGGTGATCGGCCCTTCCGAAAGAATGCCCGGAATGTCGAGATAGAGGCCGAGCTGCTTGTCCGCCTCGCAGCGGACGAAGGCGCAGGACCAGGCATCATCGGTCATCGTCGGGGAGCATCCCTGGATAGCGCGCTTGCTCTCGCCGTCGAAGATGGTCGGTTTCCAATCGGCCACAGCTTCGCCCGTCGCGGCGAGAGCAAGCATTATGCCGAGGATCGCAGCCAGCATGGCCGCCTCACAGGAAACACGGCCCGAACGGTAGGGGCGTGATCCTGTCGCGACAAGATGACAGCGGAATTGCAGGCTTCAGACCAACCCACCCAGCCGATAGCCCACCCCCGGCTCGGTCTCGATCAGCTTCGGCTCGGCCGGATCGTCCTCTAGTTTCTGCCTGAGCTGGCCGACGAAGACGCGCAGATACTGCACGTCGTGCTCATGGGCCGGGCCCCAGACGGCCGTGAGTATCTGCTTGTGGGTCAGCACCCGGCCATTGCCCTGGGCCAGACAGGCGAAGAGGTCGTATTCCTTGGGCGAGAGCTTCACAGGAACGCCACCCTTGTTGATCCGGCGATTGACCAGGTCGATCTCGACATCGCCGACCTGCAATGCCGGCTCCGAGCCCTGACGTTCGAGGCGATGGCGCAGCGCGACGCGCAGGCGAGCCAGCAATTCGCCGACGCCGAAGGGCTTCTCGACATAGTCGTCGGCGCCGGCGTCGAGCGCGTCGATCTTCTCGGTCTCGCGGTCGCGGGCCGAGAGGATGATCACCGGTCCGTCATAGAAGGCGCGCGCCTTGGCCAGCGCCTCCTTGCCGTCCATGTCGGGCAGGCCGAGATCCAGCACGACAGCGTCCGGAGGCTTGCGGGCGATCTCGCGCAGGCCGGTGGTGGCGTCGTCGGCGCGGATCGGCTCGTAGCCGGCGGCATCGAGCGCCGGGCCGAGGAAGCGATGGATCTGCGGCTCGTCGTCGATGACGAGGATGCGCGGGCGAAAGGCGGTCATGATTTGGTCTCTCCGCCCACGACGTCCTTGCGCAGGCTGATCAGGATACGGGTGCCGCCCTTGCTGCCGTCCGGGCGGTCATGGATCGGGCTGGCGGCGGCGATGCGCCCGCCCATAGCCTCGACGAAACCCTTGGCGATGGCGAGGCCCAGACCGGCGCCCTTGCCGCGCTCGCCGCCGCGGTCGATCGATTCCTCCAGCCGCCGGAATTTCTCGAAGACGCGCTCCAGCTCGGCGGTCGGGATGCCGCGGCCCTCGTCCTCGATCGAGATCACGACATTGCCGCGGTCCTCATAGGCGGCCGCTTCGATCAGCGCTCCGTCCTCGCTGTAGGCGATGGCGTTTTCGAGGATGTTGACCAGCACCTGCTCCAGCAGCCCGGCATCGGCCCTGACGAGAGAGAGCTCTGCCGGAAAGTCGCGATGAACGCGCCGCTGGCCGAGCCGGCGCGAGATGCGCGACAGTGCCGACGCGATCACGTCGCGGACATCGATCCAATCGCGCCGGGCCACCAGCGCCCCACCTTCGAGCCTGGTCATGTCGAGCAGGTCGCCGACATAGCGGTTGAGCCGCTCGGCCTCTTCGCGGATCGAGAGCAGCAGGTCATCGCGCACGGCCGGCCGCATGCCCTCGCCATAATCGATCAGCGTCGTCGCCGAGCCAAGCACGGTGGCGAGCGGCGTGCGTAGGTCATGACTGACAGAGTTGAGCAGAGCCGAACGCAGGCGGTCGCTGCGACGCAACGCCTCCGCATCGACGGCGGCAGCGGCAAGCTCGGCGCGCTCGATCGCGATCGCACCCTGGTCGAGCAGCGCCATGGCGAAGCGCTCGTTCTCGGCGGTCGCCAGCGCCTTGGGCTCGAAGCCGACCACGCCCGAGCGCGCACGCACGCCCTGGAGCGGCCTGAAGGTCCAGGCCGCATTGGGCAATGTGCCGGTCCCCGCGCCAGCGGGTTCACCGCGGTTCCAGGTCCACCGCGCCGCCGTCATGTCGGCGGTCGAGAGCGCATCCAATGTCGGGGCTCCGGCGATCGGCATGATATCGCCTTCGGTGGGCAGCAGCACCACCACTTTGCCGGAGGTCGCGGCCGAGACCTGCTCCGCCAGGATACCGGCGACTTCCTCGCTCCGCGCCGCTGCCGAGAGCCGGCGGCTGGCAGCGAGCAGGGCGGTGATCGCCGAGGCTCGCCTCGCCGTTGCCTTGGCCTGGTCGCGGATGCGCCCGGTCAGGCCACCGGTCGTCAGCGCCACCGCAAAGAAGACGAGGAAGGTCAGGACATCGGCCGGATGGCCGATCCAGAAGGACAGGCGCGGCTCCAGGAAGAAGAAGTTGTAGGCGAAGGCGGCGAGCGCCGCCGCCGTCACCGCCGGCCAGAGGCCGAAGGCAAGGCCGGCGCCGAGCACGCTGACCATGAACAGCATGGCGAGATTGACATTCTCGACCCGCTTGTCGATCAGCTCGGCGAGGCCGATCACGACCCCGACCATGGCGACGGCGCCGAGATGGGCGAGCCAGTTGAGGCGAGCCGGCGTCTGGCTCGGCAGGGCCGGCTGCACCGGCCCGGTCGTCACCTCGGTGATGATGTGGAGTGCCGCACCGTTCTGCGCCTTCAGCAATTCGGGGGCGAGAGAGGGCCTGAACCAGGAGCGCCAGCCCCTGCGGTGCGATTTGCCGACGACGATCTGCGTGACGTTGTTGCGCCTGGCATAGTCGAGCACCGCGCCGACGAGGTCATCGCCGTTGAGTACGACACTGGCGCCGCCAAGCTGCTCGGCAAGCTTCAGCGCCTCGGCGAGATGCGCGCCCTGTCCCTGATCGGGCCCGCCTCGGTTCGGCCGTTCGACATGGGCAACCGTCCAGGGCGCATCCATCATCATGTCGGACAGGCGCCGTCCAGCCCGGACCAGCGAGCCGGCCATGGCATCAGGCCCGATCAGCACGAGGATGCGCTCGCCCGCCGCCCAGGGGCCCTCGACGCCAGCGCGCTTCATCGCCTGGCTGAGCTGATCGTCGACCGTCTGGGCGGCACGGCGCAAGGCGAGCTCGCGCAGCGCCGTCAGGTTCTCCGGCTTGAAGAAGTTGCCGGCTGCGAGCCGCGCCGTCTCGGGGACATAGACCTTGCCCTCTTCCATGCGCTGGCGGAGCTCGGTCGGCGTGATGTCGATCAGCTCGATCTCGTCGGCCCGGCTGAGGGCGCTGTCCGGCACCGTCTCGCGCTGACGCACGCCGGTGATCTTCCAGACCACATCGACCAGGCTTTCGAGATGCTGGACATTGAGCGTCGTCCAGACGTCGATCCCGGCCTGCAGCAATTCCTCGACATCCTGCCAGCGCTTGGGATGGCGGCTGCCGGGTGCGTTGGAATGGGCGTATTCGTCGACCAGGAGCAGCTTCGGCTTCAGCGCGAGGGCGGCATCGAGGTCGAACTCCATCATCAGCCGGCCGCGATGCTCGAGCGGCCGGCGCGCCATCACCTCGAGCCCCTCGAGCAGTTCCTCCGTCTCGCGCCGTCCATGCGTCTCGACGACGCCGACCAGCACCTCGCCATGCTCTTCCACGACGCGCTTGGCCTGGGTGAGCATCTCGTAGGTCTTGCCGACGCCGGGCGCCATGCCGAGAAATATCTTCAGCCGGCCGCGCTTGCCGCGGCCGGCTGCTGCCAGCAGGGCGTCGGGGTCGGGCCGCCCTGCCTCACGGAACTGGGATTCGTCGTTCGCCATCGCTCCTAACGTTGCTGCCGCGGCCAGCGCGCGTCGAGTGCCAAATTGACGGCGAGCACATTCACGCGCGGCTCGCCGAGCAGGCCGAAGGTCGAGCCCTCGGTGTTGGCGGCGACCACGGCCTGGACCTCCGCTGCCGGAACCTTGCGGGCGGCGGCAATCCGCGGAACCTGCCGCGCCGCATTGGCCGGCGAGACATGCGGGTCGAGCCCGGAGCCGGAAGTGGTGACGGCGTCGACGGGGATCGGCGCCGGATTCTCGGCACGCAGGGCCTCGGCATCGGTCTTGATGCGGGCGGAGAGGTCTTCGTTCAGCGGCCCGAGATTGGAGCCGGACGAGCCCGAGGCGTCATAGCCGTCCTTGCCCGCAGCCGAGGGGCGGGGCCGCAGATAGGCGTCGTCCTTGAAGTTCTGCCCGACGAAGCGCGAGCCGACGATCTCGCCGGAGGCGTTGCGGATCAGGGAGCCGCCGGCCTGGGCCGGGAACAGCGCCTGTGCCAGCCCGGTCACGCCCAGCGGATAGGCGACGCCGAGCAGGGCGGTAAAAAGGACCATCGAGACGATGGCGGGGCGAAGATTGGCGATCATGATACGGCTCCTGTCTGGCCGTCAGACGAGCTTGAGGGCGGCGATGGCGAGATCGATCAGCTTGATGCCGATGAAGGGCGCGATGATCCCGCCGATGCCGTAGAGGGTGAGGTTGCGCGAGAGCAGCTTGGCCGCGCCGATCGCCCGATAGCGCACACCCTTCAGAGCGAGCGGGATCAGCGCGACGATGACCAGCGCATTGAAGATCACCGCCGAGAGGATGGCGCTCTGCGGGCTCGCCAGCCCCATGATGTTGAGCGCCCCCAGTGCCGGCAGCGAGACGACGAACAGCGCCGGGATGATCGCAAAATACTTCGCGACGTCGTTGGCGATCGAGAAGGTGGTGAGCGCGCCGCGTGTGATCAGCAACTGCTTGCCGACCTCGACGATCTCCAGGACCTTGGTCGGGTCACTGTCGAGATCGACCATGTTGCCGGCCTCGCGGGCAGCCTGCGCGCCGGTCTGCATGGCGACGCCGACATCGGCCTGCGCCAGGGCAGGGGCGTCGTTGGCGCCGTCGCCGCACATGGCGACGAGGCGGCCCTTGCCCTGCTCGGTGCGGATGATCCGCAGCTTGTCCTCCGGCGTCGCCTCGGCGAGGAAATCGTCGACGCCGGCCTCCGAGGCGATCGCCGCGGCCGTGACGGGGTTGTCGCCGGTGATCATCACCGTGCGCACGCCCATGCGGCGCAGATCGGCGAAGCGCTCCTTCACGCCGGGCTTGACCACGTCCTTGAGGTGAATGACGCCGACAAGCGCGCCGTTTTCGCTGACGGCGAGCGGGGTGCCACCCGAGCGGGCGATGCCGTCGACCGCCTGGCGCAATTCCGCCGGCACCTGGCTCTCGCCGAGGTCGAGCGTCCTGATCACGGCATCGACCGCACCCTTGCGCCAGGATTTGCCGTCATGGTCGAGGCCCGACTGGCGGGTAGTGGCGCTGAACGGAATCGTGGTCGCCCCCGCCGGAACCTCGGCGACGACGCCCTGGTTGCGGGCGAGTTCGACGATCGAGCGGCCTTCCGGCGTCTCGTCGGCCAGCGAGGCCATCAGCGCGGCGCGCAGCGCCGCATCGGGGCGCACGCCGGGAACCGGAATGACCTCGACCGCCATGCGGTTGCCGTAGGTAATAGTGCCGGTCTTGTCGAGCAGCAGCGTATCGACGTCGCCAGCGGCTTCGACCGCGCGGCCCGAAGTCGCGAGCACGTTGACCTTCAGGAGCCGGTCCATGCCGGCGATGCCGACAGCACTGAGCAGGCCGCCGATCGTGGTCGGGATCAGCGTGACGAAGAGGGCGCCCAGCACCATCGGGTCGAGCGAGACGCCGGAGAAGGCCCCTAGCCCGGTCAGGGTGACGACCGCGATCAGGAAGACCAGGGTCAGGCCGGCAAGCAGCACGGCGAGCGCCAGCTCGTTCGGGGTTTTGCGCCGGTCGGCGCCCTCGACCATCGCGATCATGCGATCGAGGAAGGATGAGCCTGGCCGCGAAGTGACCTTCACCTTGATCCAGTCGGAGACGACCGTGGTGCCGCCAGTGACGGCCGAGCGGTCGCCGCCGCTCTCGCGGATCACCGGCGCGGATTCACCGGTGATCGCGGCTTCGTTGACCGAAGCGACACCCTCGATGATCTCGCCATCGGCCGGGATGACGTCGCCGGCCTCGACCAAGACGATATCGCCCGGCGCGAGTTCATGAGCCGGCGTCGGGATCATCGCATTGCGTTCCGCGTCGATGATCAGCTTGGCCTTGGTCGTGACGCGGGTAGCGCGCAGCGAATCCGCCGCCGCCTTGCCGCGCCCCTCGGCGATCGCCTCGGCGAAATTGGCGAAGACCACCGTGAGCCAGAGCCAGATCGCGATCTGGATCGGGAAGGCCGCAGCCTGGCCATTGGTGATCGCCACGATGGCCGAGACGGTGGCAAGCGCTGCGACGATCTCGGTCGCGAGGATGACCGGGTTGCCGGCCAGCTTGCGCGGATCGAGCTTGTTGAAAGCGCTCTTCAGGGCCGTCAGGACGACGGCCTGGCTGAAGGCGCTGGATTTGGCGAGTGAGACACTCATCTAACGAGTTCCTTTGTCGGCTCAGCGAGCAGCCGCAAGCACCTGGAAGTGCTCGACGATCGGCCCGAGCGCGAGCGCGGGGAAGAATTGCAGGCCACCCAGGATCAGGATGATGCCGATGAGGAGGCCGACGAAGAGCGGGCTGTCGCTCGGCAAGGTGCCGGCGGTCGGCGCGAGTTTCGGCTTGGCGGCGATCGCGCCCGCGATCGCGATTACCGGGATCGCATAGGCGAAGCGGCCGAGCAGCATGGCGATGCCGAGCGTGGTGTTCCACCAGGGCGCGTTGGCGGTCAGGCCAGCGAAGGCAGAGCCGTTGTTCCCCGCCGCCGAGGAATAGGCGTAGAGGATCTCGGACAGACCGCGCGGTCCCTTGTTCAGCAAGCCCTCGAGCGCAACCGGCAGAACGGCGGACACCGCCGAGAAGCCGAGGATGGCGGTCGGCAGGATCAGCACCGCCAGCATGGCGAACTTGATCTCGCGGGTCTCGACCTTTTTCCCAAGATACTCCGGCGTGCGGCCGACCATCAGCCCGGCGACGAAGACCGCGAGCAGCGCCATCACCACCATGCCGTAGAGGCCGGAGCCCACGCCGCCGGGCAGGATCTCGCCGAGCTGCATCAGGAACATCGCGACACCACCGCCGAGCGGCATGAACGAGCCGTGCATGGAATTGACCGAGCCGTTCGAGGCGCCGGTGGTCTGCGCCGCCCAGACCGCGGAAGCGGCGGCGCCGAAGCGAACCTCCTTGCCTTCCATATTGGCGGGCGCATCCGTGATGCCGGCCGCGACCATGGCCGGCTGCGGCGTCAGCGTTTCGGAGGAGTAGATCGCGGCGGCGCCGAGGCCGACCAGGATCACCATCGCCGCGAGCAGAGCGCGCGCTTCCTTGCGTGCGCCGGCGACGCGCCCGAAGGCGATGACCGTGCCGAAGGCGAGCGCGTTCAGCGAGACGACCTCGATCAGATTGGTCAGCGGCGTCGGATTCTCGAGCGGATGGGCCGAGTTGACGTTGAATAGGCCGCCGCCATTGGTGCCCCATTGCTTGATCGCCTCCTGGCTGGCGACCGGGAAAAGGGCGATGATCTGGTCGGCGCCTTCGAGCGTCTTGGCGGTGACGTTGGCGAGCAGGCTCTGCGGCACGCCGGCGGCGACGAGCGCGAGCGCGGTGACGATCGAGACCGGCAGCAGCACGTAGAGGACGGAGCGGGTCAGATCGACCCAGAAATTGCCGAGCGTCTCGCCGCGGTCGGCAGCGAAGGCGCGCGCCACGGCAGCAGCGACGGCCAGGCCGGCACCGGCCGAGACGAAGTTCTGGACGGTCAGGCCGGCCATCTGGCTGAGGCTGCTCAGCGTGGTCTCGCCGCCATAGGACTGCCAGTTCGTATTGGTGACGAAGCTGACGGCGGTGTTGAAGGCGAGATGCGGCGAGACGCCGTCGAAGCCCTGCGGGTTCAGCGGCAAGAGGCCCTGCAATCGCAGCAGGCCGTAGAGCAGCACGAAGCCGGCCGCGCTGAAGGCGAGGAAGGCGCCGGCATAGCCGAGCCAGTTCTGGCCCTTGTTCCGATCGATACCGAGCGCGGCGTAGAATCCGGCCTCGACCGGCTTCAGCACCAGGTCGAGTGGTGTTTTCTCGCGCGCCCAGACGCGCGCCATGTAGATGCCGAGCGGCCAGCCCACGGCTACCGTCAGCGCGATCGTGAAGACGATCTCAGCCCAGCCCCGCCAGTCCATGCGAGGTCTCCTTTTTGTCGTTAGTTCAGAAGCGGTCGGGGCGCAGCAGCGCGGCGACCATGTAGACCGCGAGCCCGAGGGCGGCGGCGGCATAGAGCAAGGTCAGGCCCATGGCGTCAGACCTTGCGCAGCAGCGCTGCGTACCAGCCAAAGAGCGCAAAGGCTCCGGCTCCGAGCGCGAGAAAGACGATGTCGGCCATGATGGCTCTCCAGCCTGGTTTCAGACCGGAGATGTGGTGCCGCCCCTGCTAAGCGGTCGAGCGGGAAGGGCAGGCGAGGGCATAAGGGCGGAATAAAGATGCCCAGTGAGGCCCATGAGACCTCGGCACGCGCGAAGCGTGACCGCCTACGGGATTTGGAGCGAACGGAAGGGGCAGGGTCAGCTCGCCGCTTCCAGCCCGACGATGGCGAGGAAGCCGGACAATGCGAGGCCGGCCCAGAAGAAATCGTTGAGGATGCCTTGCAGGGGCGCGGCCCCCATGGTCACCGCAGACAGGCCGCCGGCCAGGAACAGCGCCGAGACCGTAACAAGGCTGCTCATGATGTCCTCCCGCATTTGCGCTCCGAACGCGGCGGGAGCGATTCCGTTCCCTCGATTCGGCGCGGTATCAAATCACTTGTTTTGATGGGTTTTATCGCAGCCTATGATTGCTGTGATATGACGACGCGCAACGAGGAGACCCGACATGACGCATCGCTTGAGTGGCGCCTGTCATTGCGGCGCGATCAGGCTTGAATTGACGCTGGCGCGCCCACCCGAGGAGGAGGTCGTCGGCGCCTGCCAGTGCTCCTTTTGTCGCAAGCACAATGCCCGGACGGTCTCGGATCCCAAGGCTCAGGCCCGCCTGCTCGTGCATGAGCCAACCGAGCTCCAGCGCTATCGTTTTGGGCTCGCAGCCTCGGAGGTCGTTCTCTGCCGCCGCTGCGGCGTCTACATCGCCATGCTGATGACCGAGGCCGGCAAGGCCTGGACCACGATCAATATCGATGCGCTCGATGAACGTGTCCGCTTCACCCGGCCGGCAGAGCCGCGCGACTTCAGCGGCGAGGCGATTGAGGGGCGACGCGAGCGCCGCAAGGCGCGGTGGACACCGACCGAGCTGGTCGGCTGGCCAAAGGCCTAACGCCGATCAGGCAGCCGGCGCGGCGAGTTGCGCCAGTTGCTCCCTCACCGCCTCGGAAAATGGCCGTGCCTTGCGCGTCGCCTCGTCCATCTGGACCATCACCGTGATGCCGCTGGCGACACAGCGCTCGCCCTGGAAGATTGCCTGCTCGAGCCGAACCGAGCTGCGGCCGATTGAGGCGATGCGTGTGCCGATCTCGACCTCGCCGGGCCAGAGCAATTCAGCCCGGAAATCCATCTCCAGCCGGGCGATGACGAAGGCCGTCCCCGGCTCGACCAGCCGGCGGGCGCGATCATAGATCAGCTCGACGCGCCCGGTTTCGAGGAAGGTCGAGAACACCGCGTTGTTGATGTGCCCCTGCCGGTCGGTGTCGCCGTAGCGGAGCTTGTCATTCGCCCTCAGCGGGAAATCGGTGATGGCGAGTTCGTCCGGCATGGCAGGCCCCGTTCTGTGACGGAGCCTTCAAACGCGATCCCCTCAGGCAAGGCAAGATCGGGAATCTGTGGTCAGGCCACCACATCCGAATAATCGGGATGGCGCCGCGCCCAGTCCGCGACAAAGGAGCAGCGCGGCACGACGCGCCGCCCGCTGGCCCGGGCGATCCTGAAGATGCCCTCCGCCAGCTGCGAGCCGATGCCGCGCCCATTGAAGGCGGGCGGAACCTCGGTATGGGTGACGAGGATCCGGTGGCCGTCGCTGCGATAGACGGCGAAAGCCTGTCCGCCCGGGAAATCGAGCTCGAAACGCCCAGTCTCGGGCCGTTCGACGACCTCAGCCCGGCCGGCCTCCACATGTTGCGTCATGTCTCTGCTCCGCTGGCACCGACAAAGAAGGGCGCCGCTTCGACCACAATGTGGGCGTGGCGCGAGCGATTGTCTTCGGCTGCGATCATGCGGAGTGCGAATGGTAGGGCTGCAGGCGAGCCACAGCCCTGCAGTGCTTGATCAGGAGAGCCATTCCCGCTCGCGGCGACGGGTGCGCTCGCCCTTGAACTCATCCTCCGCGCCGTGATCGACGATCTCCTCGCTGCGGTTGCGGAAGGTCCAGATCGCCTTCGCCGCTTCCCAATGCTCGTGGTCGCGGCCTTCCGGCTGCCCTTCCTCCATCCAGAGCGCGTAGGCGATCTTGCGGATCTCGCGCTCGGCCTTGCCAGTATGACTCATCTCGTCCTCCTGGTTCCGTTGCGGTCGACGAGGAACGACGGAACGCCCAAAGGCGTTCCGCGCCTCCCGCTCAATCTGCCACGGCAATATGGCGCTCGCATGAGCCCCTTGGAGGCAGGCGACGGCTCCTTCGGACAAAGGCCGACTTTATTCGGCGGCAGCCGCCGGAGCAGGGGCCGTCATCTGCTCGAAGCAGTCGAGCGTCCGCGCCGAGTAGACCAGCGCCGCACCAGCATTCATCGCGATCGCGACGCCGAGCGCCTCGGCGATCTCCTCACGGCTGACCCCGGCCTTGATCGCCGCGTCGACATGGCTTGTGATGCAGCCGTCGCAGCGCGTGGTGACGGCAACGGCGAGCGAGATCAATTCGCGCGTGCGGGCGTCGAGATCCGTGGTCTTCGCCGCCCCGCCGGCCAGCGCGGCATAGCCGCGAAGGGCGTCTGGCGCAGCCTTGCCGAAATCGCCGACGCGGGCTTTGAGCTCGGTGCGATAAGTGGTCCAGTCCAGCATGGCGCTGCCCTTCCGTGGTGAGATCGGCCCGGTGATCGGCCCGCGACGATTGTTAGGCAGCGGGGCAAGTGGGCGCCAGCCCCGAGGCGGTGCCGGAGCACCCTCCTGCCATGTCGGCGCTTGAAGAATGCGAGCGGGTCCCCAAATGCCGGTCAAAGGGTGCCATCGCCTCCTGTGAAGCGGAGCTCACCATGAACCAAGAGAAGCTGAAGCAATTCCGCAGGCAATCGATCGAGAAGGCCCTGAGTGCTGGGCTCCCTGCCTATTTCCTCGACGAATGCGAGGATGAGGGCGTGATCCGGGTCAGGCCCGGCGGCGCGGCCGAGCGGATCGTCATCCAGCAGGGCAGGGCGCAGGTCGAGCCCTTCCAATGCCGGGCCTGCTGAGCGGCAACACAGGCGCAGCAGACAGGCCGTTCCGTGCGGTGGACGCGGTTATCGCATCATCCGACGCATGAGAACCACCAGACATCATGAAAAAGGCGGCGCCGGAGCGCCGCCTTAATCTGGTGCAGACATGACTGTTAACAGCCGGGCTGCGGTCTCCGAAGACGACAGACGTTTCGGTCAGCGGCAACGCGACAAGCGGCGCCTCCTGCTTCAAAGATATCTGGCGGAAGGGGTGGGATTCGAACCCACGGTGGGCTTGCACCCACGGCGGTTTTCAAGACCGCTGCCTTAAACCACTCGGCCACCCTTCCGGCGCCCCGTCATTGCCGCTAGCCACCGCTTTTTGCAAGCAGGATGCAGAGCGATCGCGGCAATCTTTGCTCCCTCCCAGAGATTCCCAGCATTTTCAATAGCTTGCCCGGACGGCTCCGATCGCTCGCCAAGTCTCTCCGAGCGTTGCGCGCTTGTCACGCTCCCCTGAAAAATGGCGACGGAAAGACGGCGGATTGACAGTTGCCGCATTTCCGACACCTTTATGCCCGCCCAAGGGCACTGCTGGGTTTCCGTTGACGGTCATGCGCTCGCGCTGCCGCCGCTTAACGATCCCTTAATGGAATTGGTCGAACACTGCGACCTTGCCACGCGAGTGGCTTGGGCGGCGCAGCGTTTTCGGCGCGACGAACGGGAATGCGGCATGATGCGAGGCACGAGCGCAGCGGCGGAGATTTCCTCTGTGGCCGAGTCCGGCGACGCCCCTCGTAGCTCGTCCTCCTCCCTGTCCACGGCAACCCGCCTCGGCTGCGTCGTGCTCGCCGGTCTGTTCCTCGCCAACTGTGCCAACAACCAGGTCGCGCGCCGCGGCAAGTCGAAGGAGATCGGCGCCTTCCCGTCCTCGAAATACGGCCCCGCCAGTGCGCGCGTCGTCGAGGATGGCCAGCCGGTTCCGAAGGGCGGCGGTCGCGAACTCATCGGCAACAGCTATACCGTCGCCGGCAAGCGCTACACCCCCTATCAGAAGCCGGTCGGCTACACCGCCGTCGGCACCGCCTCCTGGTATGGCGAAGCCTTCCATGGTCGCCGCACAGCCAATGGCGAGGTCTATGACCGCTTCGGCATCAGCGCCGCGCACCCGACTATGCCGCTGCCGGCCTATGCCCGTGTCACCAATATGGCCAACAGCCGCTCCATGATCGTGCGCGTCAACGATCGCGGCCCGTTCCATAGCGGGCGCATCATGGACGTGTCGCAGAAGGCCGCCGACGCGCTCGCCTTCCGCCATCTCGGCACCGCCCGCATCAAGGTCGAGTATCTCGGCCAGGCCTCGCTCGCCGGCTCCGATGACCAGATGCTGCTCGCCTCGCTGCGCACCGACGGCTCGCCGGCCTCGATCCCGGGCCAGAGCAGCCGCACCATGATCGCCAGCGCGAGCTCGCAGGTCGATCTCGGCCGCTCCGCCGGTCCCGATCTCGACGACGAGGCCGCCAGGCCTGCTCCTGCGCCGACGCCCGTCCGGACCGAACCCGCCCCGGCCCCGGTCGAGGCCCAGCCCGTCGTCCAGGCCTATGCCCCCGAGCAGCCGCGCACGATCGCCGTGCAGGCCCCGATCGTCGCCAGCGTCGCGACGTCGGCCCCCGCAGCGGGCGTTCCGGTCAGCGGTGTCCGCCTGCCGCCGTCGCGGCCTTTCGACCTCGGCGCCGCCGCCCACGCCAGCAAGCCGGTTCCGGGCTTGCGCCCGAACGTCGTGACGACGCCGATGCCGGTGGCCCGTACCGCCAGCCAGCCTGCTGCCACCGAGAAGGCACCGGCCCTGCGTCTTGCCAAGGGCCAGCCGCCGTCCACCGGCGCGAAGCAGCAGTCGGTAGCGCGGAATTGACTCCGCTCCGGGCTTGACCGCCCGGCGGCACGCATCATCTGATCTCGATATGACGCAAGGTCGATCAGGGATGGAGCGCGCCCACCATTCGCCGGTTCTTGGCGCGGTTCTCGCTCTTTTCGCGATGTTGTTCCTGCTGGCGCCCGGACTTGCCCGCGCCCAGACCTTCCAGTCGGCCGCGCCCTACGCGATCCTCGTCGATTCCGCCAGCGGCGCCGTGCTCTACGAGAAGGCGGCCGACGAGCTGATGGTGCCGGCGAGCCTTGCCAAGCTCGCAACCGCGCTGGTCGCCTTCCAGGAAATCGCCACCGGCAAGATGACGCTGGACACCGAGATCTCGATCTCGGAGAACGCCTGGCGCAAGGGCGGGGGCGTCTCCGGCGGCTCGACCATGTTCGCCATCGTCCACAGCCGGGTGAGGCTCGGCGACATCCTGCAGGGCCTGATAGTGCAGTCCGGCAACGATGCCGCGATCGCGCTGGCCGAGGCGGTGGCCGGCGACGAAGCCAGCTTTGCCCGGATCATGACCGAGCGCGTCCATGCGCTCGGCCTGACCAAGTCGCAGTTCCGCAACGCCACCGGCATGGCCGATCCGCAGCAGAAGGTGACGGCGCGAGAGCTCGCCTTCCTCGCCGACCACATCATCAAGACCTATCCGGAACTCTACAGGATCTTCGGCCAGCGCGACTTCACCTGGAACAAGATCAAGCAGAGCAACCGCAATCCGCTCCTGACCATGGACATCGGCGCCGACGGCCTCAAGACCGGCAATATCGACGAGACCGGCTACGGCCTCGTCGGCTCGGCCGTGCAGAAGGGTCAGCGGCTTATCGTCGTCGTCAACGGGCTGAAGAATGCCCGCGACCGCGCCGCCGAGGCTCGCAAGCTGCTCGAATGGGGGTTTCGCTCCTTCGAGCAGCGCCAGGTCTTCGCCGAGGGCGAGAGCGTCGGCGAGGCCAGCGTCTTCGGTGGCGAGAAGGGCCGTGTCGCGCTGAAGGCGAAGGGGCCGGTCAACCTGCTGGTGCCGCGCGGCAGCAGCGAGCGGCTCAATGCCCGCATCGTCTATCGCGGCCCCTTGCAGGCGCCGGTGGCGGAGGGGACCGAGGTCGGCCGCCTGCTGGTGACGCGCGGCGAGATCAAGACGCTGGAGATTCCGCTCTACGCCGCCGAGTCGGTCGCTGCCGGCACGCTGCAGCAGCGGGCGCTCGATGCGCTGATGGAGGCCGCGACCGGCTGGGTCCGCAAGGCCCTGAAGCGGAGCTGAGCGTGGCCAGGAAGGTGCGGCCCGCGACCGGGCATTTCATCACGCTCGAAGGCGGGGAGGGCGCCGGCAAGTCGACCCTCGCCAAGGCGCTCGCGGCACGACTCGAGACTCTCGGGCTCACGGTGGACCTCACGCGCGAGCCCGGCGGCTCGCCCAAGGCCGAGCGCATCCGCGAGGCGCTGCTCGCCGGTCGGATCAAGCCCTATGGCGCCTTCGCCGAGGCGCTGATGTTCCAGGCGGCCCGCATCGATCATGTCGACAGCCGGATCAGGCCGGCGCTCAGGCGCGGCGCCTGGGTGATCTGCGACCGCTTCATCGATTCCACCCGCGTCTACCAGGGCACGCTCGGCGAGATCGCCGCCGAGAAGCTTTCCGCCTTGGAAGCCGTCGCCATCGCCGGGCTGATGCCGGAGCTGACCTTCATCCTCGACCTCGCGCCGGAGACCGGCCTCGCCCGCGCTGCCCGCCGCCGCCGACCGGGGGAGGCAACGGACCGTTTCGAAAGCGAAACGATCACCTTCCATCGCCGCCTGCGCCAGGGCTTTCTCGACATCGCCGCCGCCGAGCCGCAGCGCTGCGTCGTGCTCGATGCCAGTCTTCCCGCAGAGACTCTGGCCGATACCGCCTGGGAAGCGCTTTCCAGCCGGCTGCCCTTGCCGCAGATTGCGCCGGCATGATCGAATCGAGCAACGAACCCGACCGCCTGCCGAACGCCCCGCATCCGCGCGAGACGCTGGCGCTCATCGGCCACCAGCGCCAGGAGGAGGCCCTCCTGACGGCGCTGCGCTCCGGCCGCATGCACCATGCCTGGCTCCTCGGCGGCCCGGAAGGCACCGGCAAGGCGAGCTTCGCCTATCGCGCTGCCCGCTTCATGCTGGCCGAGGGCGATCCGCTGCGCCGCGCCGAAGCCGCCCGTGACCTCGCCATGCCGGAGTCCGACAGCGCCACGCGCAAGATTGCGGCCCAGTCGCATCCGGACCTCCACCTGCTACGCCGCATCGCCAAGCCGGACGGCAAGAGCTTCACCAGCAACATCCCGGTCGATCTTGTGCGCCGGATCATCGACCGTTTCGGCTCCAGCGCGGGCGAGGGCGGCTGGCGCGTCGCGATCGTCGATTCCGCCGAGGATCTCGACCGACCCGGCGCCAACGCCCTGCTGAAGCTGCTGGAGGAGCCGCCGCCGCGCTGCCTCTTCCTCATCGTCGCTCACGCCCCCGGCCGCGTCCTGCCGACGATCCGCTCGCGCTGCCGCCTGCTCTCCTTCGAGCCGCTGGGTGCGGACGACGTCGCGCAGGCCGCCACGATCGCGCTGGAGCGCATGCGCCTGCCCTATGACACCTCGGCGCTCGGCCGCGCTGCGGCTCTGTCCGAGGGCTCGGTCAAACGAGCGCTGACCTATGTCGATCCGGAAACGCTCGCGCTGGTCGAGGCGGTGCGGGCGCGGCTCGATGCGCTGCCCTCGATCGACCTGACCGTGCTGCTGGCGCTCGGCGAGGATGTCGCGGGCAGGGCGGGCGAGGCCGATTTCGCGGTGATGATCGAGACCGTGCAGGGCTGGCTCGGCGCCCACCTCCATGCGCATGCCGCTGCCGGCCCGGCCCGGCTTGCGCCCCTCGCGGAGGTGTGGGAGAGACTTGCACGCGCCGCGAACGAGGTCGAAACCTATAATCTCGATCGCCGCCCCCTCGTCATGTCGCTGTTTCACGATCTGTCGGAGGCGGTTTCCCGTTCACGCGCGGCCTGAAACCCGTTTACGACGACCGGACAGACCATGGCCTCGGCCCCGAAGTTCTATCTGACGACCGCGATCCACTACACCAACGGCCCGCCGCATATCGGCCACGCCTATGAGATGGTGTCGGCGGACGCGATCGCCCGCTTCAAGCGCCTCGACGGCTACGACGTCTTCGCCATGACCGGCACCGACGAGCATGGCCAGAAGGTGCAACGCACCGCCGCGCAAAACGGGCTCTCGCCAAAGGATTTCGTCGACGGTATCGCCACGCGCTTCGAAGAGATGGAGCAGCGGCTCGGCTGTTCCTTCGACCGCTTCATCCGCACCACCGACGCCGACCATCTGCCCTCGACGCAGGAACTCTGGCGCCGGATGGAGGCCAATGGCGACATCTACCTCGCCAAGTATTCCGGCTGGTACTCGGTCCGGGACGAGGCCTTCTATGGCGAGGAGGAAACCACCCTCCAGCCTGACGGGACGCGCCTGGGAGGGCAGGGCACGCCGGTCGAATGGGTCGAGGAGGAGAGCTATTTCTTCCGACTGAAGGCCTACCAGGACAAGCTGCTCGCGCTCTATCGTGACATGCCGGACTTCGTCTCGCCCGAGACGCGGAAGAACGAGGTCGTCAGTTTCGTGAAGGGCGGGCTCGAGGATCTCTCGATCAGCCGCACCACCTTCGACTGGGGGCTGCCGGTCCCGGGTGATCCGAAGCATGTGATGTATGTCTGGGTCGACGCGCTCAACAACTACGTCACCGGCTGCGGCTTCCCGGACGAAAGCGATCCGCGCTGGCACTACTGGCCGGCCGATGTCCACATCATCGGCAAGGACATCGTGCGCTTCCACACGGTCTACTGGCCGGCCATGCTGATGTCGGCAGGGTTGCCGCTGCCGAAGCGCGTCTTCGGCCACGGTTTCCTGCTGTCGAAGGGCGAGAAGATGTCGAAATCGCTCGGCAACGTCGTCGACCCGTTCGGGCTCGCCGACAGCTACGGCGTCGACCAGCTGCGCTATTTCTTCCTGCGCGAGGTTTCCTTCGGCCAGGACGGCAATTACAGCCATGACGCGATCGTCGGGCGCATCAATGCCGACCTCGCCAATGATCTCGGCAATCTGGCGCAGCGCTCGCTGTCGATGATCGCCAAGAACTGCGAGGGCAGGGTGCCGCCGGCCGGTGCGCTGACGGAAGGCGATCGCGCCATGCTGGCGCAGGCCGACGGGCTGCTGGCGAAGACGCGCGCCGCCATGCAGGATTTCGCCCTGCATGTCGTTCTCGCCGACATCTGGGCCGTGGTCGCCGAGGCCAATCGCTATTTCGCCAACAACGAGCCGTGGAAGCTTTCCAAGAGCGACCCGGCCCGGCGCGATACGGTGCTCTACGTCACGATCGAGACGATCCGGCAGATCGCGATCCTGACCCAGCCGGTGATGCCGCAGGCCATGGCCAGGCTGCTCGATCTGCTGGCGGTTCCCGCCGACGCACGCAATTTCGCGTCGCTCGGCGAGGCTGGCCGCCTCACCGCGGGCACGGCGCTGCCGGCGCCGAGCGCCGTGTTCCCGCGCTATGTCGAGCCGGAAGGCAGCGAGACCGCCTGATGCTGATCGATACGCATTGCCATCTCGATTTCCCGGATTTCGCCGAGGATATCGCGTCTTACGTCGGCCGCGCCGAAGCGGCCGGCGTTGGTCGGATGGTGACGATCTCGACCCGCGTCGGCCGGTTCGCGACCTATGCGGCGCTGGCCGAGCGCTTCGCGTCCGTCTGGTGCACGGTCGGCACCCATCCGCACGGCGCCCATGAGGAGCTCGACGTCACCGCCGAGCAGCTGGTTGCGCTGTCTCGTCATCCGCGCTGCGTCGCCATCGGCGAGGCCGGGCTCGACTATCACTACGACAAGAGCCCGCGCGAGGCGCAGGAGCAGGGCCTGCGCACCCATATCGCCGCAGCTCGCGAGACGCAGCTGCCGCTGGTGATCCATTCGCGGG